>DASUIM010000399.1:0-25879 GCA_036279775.1 Fluviicoccus sp.
CCTCATACCTCGTTGTGATCCAGACTGAAGCCCAGTTGTTTGTAGTTCTGCCAGCGCTCGCGGGCCGCCTTCCGGGAAGATTCGTCGGGGGCGAACAGCTCCAGCACGCGCTGGTACCGCTCCGGGTGCTCCACCGGGCGGTTGCTGACATTTAAGCAGATATCCCCGAAAGGCGCTGCCATTTTCGGACCAAGCCGCACCGGCGCGGATAAAACGTCGTTACGGTCGAGACGCTGGTGCGGCAGGAAGCTTTCGGCGGGAAAGCTCCACAGCCATTCATCCAGCGCGGCGGCCTGTGCTTCGTCCCGGGTCTGGATGAACAGGGTCTTGCCCTCGGCGACCGCCCGCGCCGCCAGACGGCAGGCGGTCTGCATCAGGCGTTCCGGCGAATCCTGCTTCAGCAGGTAGAAACTAGCCCGCGACACAGTCATGCAGGTATTGCATCAGCAGGGGTACCGGACGGCCGGTCGCGCCTTTCTGGGCGCCGCTGATCCAGGCCACGCCCGCGATATCCAGGTGCGCCCAGGTGTAGTCCTTGGTGAAGCGCTCCAGGAAACAGGCGGCGGTGATGGCGCCGCCGTTCGGGCCGCCGCTGCTGATGTTGGCCATGTCGGCAAAGGGGGAGTCCAGCAGTTCCTGATAATCCGGCAGCACCGGCATGCGCCAGGTGCGGTCGTTCCCGGCCAGACCGGCGTTGAGCAGCGCCTCGGCCAGTTCGTCATGCGGCGTGAACAGGCCGGAAACGACCTTGCCCAATGCGACAACGCAAGCGCCGGTCAGGGTGGCGATGTCGATCACCACCGCCGGGTCGAAACGCTTGATGTAGGTCAGGGCGTCGCACAGCACCAGACGGCCTTCGGCATCGGTGTTCAGGATTTCCACAGTTTGCCCGGACATCGTGGTGACGATGTCGCCCGGGCGGGTGGCGTTACCGGCGGGCATGTTCTCGGCGGCGGCGATGACGCCGACTACGTTGATCGGCAGCTTGCTTTCGGCCAGTCCTTTCATGACGCCCAGCACCGACGCTGCGCCGCACATGTCGTACTTCATTTCATCCATGGCCGCGCCCGGCTTCAGCGAAATGCCGCCGGTGTCGAAGGTGATGCCCTTGCCGACCAGCACCACCGGCTTGTCGCCTTTCTTGCCGCCATGATATTCAATCACGATCAGCTTGCCTTCTTCCGTCGAGCCCTTGCTCACGGCCAGGAACGCGCCCATGCCCAGCTTTTCCATGTCGCTTTCGCCCAGCACGTCCAGCTTCATCTTGCGCTGGCCCTTGACCAGCGCCTTGGCATGTTCGGCCAGGTAGGTCGGGTGGCAGATGTTCGGCGGCTGGTTGCCCAGATCGCGAGCCAGATTCAGGCCGGAGGCTACGGCTTCACCCCAGGCAATCGCGGTCTGTCCGGCGGCCAACTCGGCGTCATCAGCCACCGCCAGCAGCATTTTCTCAAGACCGGGCTCGCCGGACTTCTTGCTCTTGTAATGATCAAAGCGGTAAGCGGTTTCCAGCGTCACGCGCACAATGTCGCCCAGGGTCTGCGCGGGGGTGCGGTTCTGCACGCGCAGTTCGCCCAGATAGCTGATCACGGTGCGGATCTTGCTGTTCAACGCCTTGAAGGCGGCGGCGGCCGTTTTCTGGAAAGCGCGGTTGTTCAGGTCCTTGGCGTCACCGGCCCCGACCACGATGATCTGGCGGCTTTCCAGTCCCGGCAGCCCGAAAACGGGCAGGGTTTGGCCGGTCTTGCCCTCGAATCCGGCATTGGTCAGGATCGCGGTCAGACGGCCTTCGCTGGCGGCGTCCAGGGTTTTGCCGGCGGCGGTCAGGCCGTCGGTAGTGGCGGGAATGATGATGGCGCCGGCGGCGGCCTGGGCGGGGTGCGCGGCGGCAATCAGTGCAAATTCCATTAGAACCTCTATCAAATATGGTCGATAATCCGGAATCGGACATTACTAGCATATTTGCACCAGAAGGCAAGGCGGCATTACGTGATAATTCGTCGTTATCTGGCGGGCCAGCTGCTGGTCTCTGCCTTGGCGGTAACCTCCCTGCTGACGTTCATTCTCATGGGCGGACGCGTCATCAAGTATTTCGGCATGGCCGCGCAAGGCAAGCTGGATGTCGAACTGTTGTCGGCGGTTTTGTTGTACCGGTTGCCGGGGTTTCTGGAGCTGATCATTCCCCTGGGTTTGTTTGTTGCGGTGTTGCTGGTCTTCGGCCGCCTCTATGTTGACAACGAAATGGCGATCCTGGCGTCCAGCGGTATCAGCCGCTGGCAAATTATGGCGCAACTGTTGCCGTCGGTCGCGGCGGTCATGTTGCTGGTCAGCCTGTTTTCGCTGGCGGTTTCGCCGTGGGGCAACCGTGCTTCCGAAGAGCTTTTTGCCGCTCAGGCCCGCCGCAATACCTTTGACCTGATCCGCCCCGGCCAGTTCCAGCGCGTCGGCGAGCGCATGCTTTTTGCGCGCGGGGTCACGGCGGACAAGACCCGTCTGCTGGGCGTCATGATGTTCGAGGAGCACAAGGCGCCTGAAGAGGATGCCGCCCGTGTGCTGGTGATGGCGGACAGCGCCCGGCGCACCCACGATGCCGTTACCGGCCTTGCCTATATTGAGCTGGACCAGGGAGTGCGCTACGAGCTGTCGTCCTCCGGCCTGCGGTACTCACGATTGCATTTTGACCGTTACCGGATGCGGGTGAGCGACCCGGCCGATGTGGGGGAGATTACCCGCGCCCGTACCCTGCCGTCGGCGGAAGTATTCGCCCAGCGTCATCAGGACCCGCTGGTGATGGGGGAATGGTTGTGGCGCGTCAGCATGCCCTTCATTGTTCCTGTTGCCGCCCTGCTGGCGCTGGCGCTTTCCCGCGTCAGCCCCCGTCAGGGCCGGTTCCTCAAGCTGTTTCCGGCCATTCTGCTGTACATCAGCTATGTCGTGCTGATTGCCTCGGCGCGCAATGCCCTGGAGAAGGGTAAAGTCGGCCCGGTGGCAATCTGGGGCATTCATGCCGGCTATTTCCTGCTGGGCCTGCTGATGCTGGGCTGGGAAGATATGCTGCTCTGGGCGCGTCGGCGTCGCGCCGCCGGAGGGCAACCGGCATGAGCCTGCTTTCCTCCTATGTCAGTCGCACCGTTTTCGCCGCCATGCTGCTGGTGCTCTGTCTGCTGCTGGGTCTTGACCTGGTGTTTTCGCTGATTGCCGAGATGGAGGACCTCAAGGGCGGTTACCAGTTGTTGCAGGCCTTGCAGGTGGTGACTCTGGAGTTGCCGTATCGCCTCTGCGATATACTGCCGGTGGCCGGGCTGGTCGGTGGCATCATGGGGCTGGGGGTGTTGGCCGGACAGTCGGAGCTGACCGTGATGCGGGCCTCCGGCATCAGTGTCGGCCGGATCGTCTGGTGGGCGATGCGCCCCGCGCTGATATTGGTCCTGGTCGGGCTGGCTGTCGCCCAGTTCGTCATTCCGGTCAGTAACCGGCAGGCCGAAATCGTCAAGGCACATGCCCTGGGGCAGAATTACCGGGCCGGATTCCTCAGCGGGTTCTGGCACCGCGAGGGGAATGATTTCATCCATATGCAGCAGGTTGATCCGGACGGACGGCTGCAACAGGTGACATTCTACCGGCTGGAGGGCGGTGCTGATCTCCAGGCCATGACCCTGGCCGCCGCCGGTGTTCCCCGGGCGGCTGGCGGCTGGCGGCTGCAAGACCTGAAACAAGTCGGATTCTCGGGAAAGGACGGCTCGGCGACGGAAAGCGCTTTGCCGGACTTTGACTGGACGCCGGGCCTGACTCCCGATTTCTTGCGGCTGGTCACAGTATCTCCCGAGTATCTGCCGTTAACTAGCCTGCATGGTTACGCCCGTTACCTGGACGGGCAGGGACTGGAGTCCGGTATTTATTATCTGGAGTTCTGGAAAAAGGCGTTGGCGCCGCTGGCGACCCTGTCGATGGTGCTCATTGCCTGTACCTTCATTTTTGGCCCCCTGCGATCCGTGACGATGGGGCTGCGCATCGTGGCGGGTGTCTTGGCCGGGCTGGGCTTCCGCTATCTGCAGGACATTTTCGGCTACGCTAGCCTGGTGTATGATTTTTCGCCATTCATGGCAGTGTTGCTGCCGGTTGCGGTCTCGCTGGCGGGTGGTTTGGCGGCGTTGCATCGGGTTCGGTAGCCGCCTCAAGCGTCCGGGCTTTGCATCCGTCATCAATAAAGGCTAGAGTGATAAACATTAACCGGTACAAAAAAACAGTCCCCCGGGACTAGAACATAACAACCAAGAGAGTGCATGCCTTGCTAGTCTGGACTTCTGCACAGGCCACCGATATCGGTGCAAAAAGAAAAATCAATGAAGACGCCGTCCTGTCCAGGCCGGATATAGGCTTGTGGGCCGTGGCTGACGGCATGGGCGGTCACGCCGCCGGCGACGTGGCCAGCCAGGCCGTCATTGACGCACTCCTGCAAATCAAGCCCGACAGCGATCTTCCTGATTGCGTCGACACCATCGAAGACAAGATCCTGCTGGTGAACCACAATCTGCGCCGCCATGGTCAGGAAGCCTTGGGCGGCCGCACCCTCGGCACCACGGTTGTCAGTCTGTTCATCATGGATGGTTTGGGGGCCTGTATCTGGGCGGGAGACTCCCGGCTTTATCTGTTCCGTGAAGGCGAATTGCGCCGGATTTCGCACGATCATTCCGCCGTTCAGGAGATGATCGATTCGGGCATGATTACCCCGGACCAGGCGGCGCATCACCCCCATCGCAATGTCATCACCCGCGCGGTTGGCGGCGGCGACAAACTGTATCCCGAGTTGCGGGTGTTCAACGTGCAACCCGGCGACTGGTATTTACTCTGCAGTGATGGCTTCTATAATGAAGTCAGTGAGGACGTGATGGCGTCCCTCATCGTGCAGGATACACTCGAAAAATCGGTCGCGATGTTGATGGAAAAGGCGCTGATGCATGGCGCCGCCGACAACGTCTCGCTGATTGTGGTCAAAGTGTCGGAGGCGTCATGACTCAGGATTTTCCACATGCCAACGCGCGGTTGGCGGAAGTAGCGCGTCATTGGGCGGACGGCGAGGTCAGTCATGAAACCTGGCGCCGCGAGCGCCGGAATATCTTGAGGGAGCTGTGTGCCAGGCATGCGGACTGTCAGGAGCGTCCTTCCTTGATCACGGGAACGGCGGTCCCGCGCCCCGCGCCGGAAATGCCGGTCGTGGCTGCCGCGGCGATACCGGCGGCTACGCCTCCCGTCGCGACTGAAGATGTTGACGGCGATGTGGTGCATGAAGAGGTGCTGACGCTGGCTCTGGTCTTGATCGCCGTTGTTGTCGGAGCCATCCTGATCTTTTTCCTCGCCTAGTTCACATATTACGGGTCAAGAGCCGGCTTTTGTCGGACATCATTCATTCCCTGTACGATCGTACTGCTTTATGCTTGCAGCTTAGTCTCAGGTGGAACGATCATGAGTCAATATCATCCGGAAGTATTTCCGCCGCCATCAGCCGGCCTGATTGAGCGAACCAGTCGCACCGCAGGTAATCTTGTCCGGGATCATCGTCCCTTGGGGCGCGAGGCCCTGAACGCGCTGGTCAACCTGCCCATTCTGCCGTGGATTCTCTTCCCCCTGAAACCTGAGCCGGATACGCATTCCGAATTCTTGCCGGGCAGCTACCCCAGTCTTTGGGAATATTTTTCCGCCATGGCGCAGGTGTTGGTGCCGACCGAGCGCAAGTCGTTTTCCTACGGCACGCTGGCCGTGTTGCCGCCAGACTATGTCTGGCCGCAATCCAAGCGGCAGACCAAGTGGTTCTTCATTAACGGTATCTGCACCAGCCCGTCCATGGCGCTGCTGGAAGCGCGTGAAGTGGCGCTGGCTTTCCAGCGGCCGATCCATCTGATTCATACGCCGACGGCGGGGTTTGTCCGTGATATCGCGGGCGCCCTGAATGCACGGGCGCTGCGCAAGGACGGCCGTCTGTCCCGTCCGGCATTCAACTTGGTGCGCAACGCCCTGCTGAGCCATGACCAGGTGGTTCTGGTCACGTACTCACAGGGGGCAATCGTGGCCAGTTACATTGCCCGCAAAATCCTCAAGGATCCGGAGTTGCGCAAGCATGCCCACAAACTGGAGATTTACAGCATTGGCGGCGCCGCCGACAGCTTGCATATTGATTACGCCCTGACTGCCGAGCACGGCCGCACGGTTCCTTATGTAGAGCATTTCGCCAACGGCAAGGATTTTTTCGCCAGGGTTGGCATTCTGGCGAAATACCATAGCACCAGTGGTCCCATCTTTTTTGTGGCTGACCGCAAGGGGCACATGCTGAATCCGCATTACATCAAGGGAATCGTGCGTGGCGATTACTGCGAAGGCCGCTCCCGATTGAGCAAATACGCCAACGGTGGTGAACCCGGCAGGGATGACTACATTCCCTTCGACAGGCGGCGTTAAGCGATCGACAGGGTTGGATGGCTGTGCATGCCGGGACTTGACGGTTCCGGTATGTGCGGGGCAGGCCTGCAAGGCGGTGATAATGGGGAAGTGCCGTTTAGGAAAACAGGCAGACGTACGTCAAGGAAGGCGGGAATAAAAAATGGTCGGGGTGAGAGGATTCGAACCTCCGGCCACTGCGTCCCGAACGCAGTGCTCTACCAGGCTGAGCTACACCCCGATGGTATCCGCCATGCAATGCATGGGAGGAGAGGGCGTGCATTTTATCGTGCACGCTACAGAAAGGGAACCCCCTTTTTAACTGGTTCTGTTCAATCCGAGATCAAGTAAGCCCAAAAGCGCCTCTTTATAGGGGGATTCCGGTACCGGAATCAGGGCTGTGCGCGCGGCCTCTGTTTCTGCCAGCGCCCGTTGCCGGCAATATGCCAGAGCCCCGGACTCCCGGATAATCCGCAGGATGTCTACCAGTCGATCCAGCCCGCCGGTGCGGATGGCTTCGCGGATCAGATCCGCATCGGCGGTGGCCGCCGTCTTCATGGCCTGGATGAGCGGCAGGGTGGGCTTGCCTTCGGCCAAGTCGTCGCCAACATTTTTTCCCATTTCCTCCGCGGTGCTTTCGTAGTCAAGCACATCGTCAATAATCTGGAAGGCGGCGCCGAAGTGCATGGCGTAATCATGCATGGCCTGCCGCAATTCCGGATTGCCCAAAATGGCGCCACCCTCAGCGGCGGTCACGAACAGCTGGGCGGTTTTTCCGTAAATCACTTCCATGTAGCGTTCTTCCGGCGTGTCTGGGTCACGCTTGTTGATGAGCTGCATGACCTCGCCCTCGGCAATGACCAGGGTGCCGTCAGCAATCAGGCGGGAAATGGCGGGTATTTCCAGGTCAAGGATCAGTTGGAATGCGCGGGAGATCAGGAAGTCGCCGACCAGGACAGCCGTGGCGTTGTTCCAGGCGGAATTGACCGTGGCGCGGCCGCGACGGAGGTCGGACTCGTCCACCACATCGTCATGGATCAGGGTGGCGGTATGGAGCATCTCTATAATGGCGGCCAGCGGAATGTGTTTTTCACCTTGATAACCGGTGGCGCGGGCGGAAAGCAGGCTGAGCAAGGGGCGCAGCCGCTTGCCGCCGCCTTCAACCAGATAGTGGCCGACCTGCATCACCAGGGGCACCCGCGAATCCAGATGGTTAAGGATATAATGATCAACGGCAGCAAAGTCCTCGGCCACCGTGGCCAGAATGCTCTGAAAGTTCATTGTTGTAACCAGTAATTTCACCTCGGCGTATCCTATCAGTCCCACTGGCGAAGGACTACCGCGCATTTTGAAGTTGGCATGTTCGTCACGCTTGCGCCCGGCGACTCTTTTGCGTACAATCGCGCACCTTGCGATTTTTCTTCCCGTGGGCTTCTTTAAGTGGTCACGGGCTTACGGAGTTAGCGAAGTATGTACGCGGTTATCAAGAGTGGCGGCAAGCAGCATCGCGTGGTTGAAGGCGAACTGCTGAAGGTGGAACTGATTGACGCCGAGCCAGGCCAGAATATCACCATCGATGACGTGCTGATGGTTGTCAACGGCGCCGACATCAAGATCGGTACTCCGGTTGTCCAGGGCGCCAAGGTTGTTGCGGAAGTGGTCGGTCATGGTCGTCATGACAAGGTGCGTATCGTCAAGATGCGTCGCCGCAAGCACTACCGCAAGCAGCAGGGTCATCGTCAGTGGTTCACTGAACTGAAAATTACTGGCATTACTGTCTAAGTTTGAGGATGTACCGACATGGCACATAAAAAAGCTGGTGGTTCCACCCGTAACGGTCGCGATTCAGAAGCCAAGCGACTGGGTGTAAAGATGTACGGTGGCCAACAGGCCATTGCTGGCAACATTATTGTTCGTCAGCGCGGCACCCAGTTCTGGCCGGGTGAGAATGTTGGCATCGGGCGTGACCACACCCTGTTTGCCAAGGCTGATGGTGTCATCAAGTTTGTCACCAAGGGCCCCTTCCAGCGCAAGTATGTTGTGGTGGAAGCCGCCGCTTGATAGCGGTGTGACTGAAAAGCCCCGTTCATCGGGGCTTTTTCATTGGTGGATTAAAAACTGCGCGGGCAAATATCATGCGTTTTGTAGATGAGGCGGTCATTCAGGTGGATGCCGGAGCGGGCGGGAATGGTTGTGTCAGTTTCCGTCGCGAAAAATTCATTCCTTACGGTGGGCCGGATGGAGGGGATGGCGGCAAGGGCGGCAGCATCTATATGGTCGCTGATCCGGATGCCAACACGCTGGTGGACTACCGCTACACACGCAAGTTTCGGGCTGAACGCGGCCAAGGGGGCATGGGCGCCAATTGCAGTGGCAAGGGCGGTGCCGATGTCATTCTCAAGGTGCCGGTCGGAACCACGGTTGTAGATGAGTCCACCGGCGAGGTTCTCGGCGACCTGGTTGAGGCGGGGCAGAGATTACTGGTGGCGCAGGGTGGTCGTGGCGGCTTGGGGAATATTCATTTCAAGAGCTCGACCAACCGTGCCCCGCGCAAATCCACACCCGGATTTCCCGGGGATTCCCGACAATTGAAGCTGGAATTGAAGGTGCTGGCTGATGTCGGTTTGCTGGGGTTACCGAATGCCGGCAAGTCTACCTTTATTCGTGCGGTTTCCGCCGCCAAACCCAAGGTGGCGGATTATCCATTCACGACGTTAGTGCCTAATCTCGGTGTTGTGGACATTGAGCGCCATCGCTCGTTTGTGATGGCGGACATTCCCGGATTGATTGAGGGAGCGTCCGAAGGCGCCGGGTTGGGAATCCGTTTTCTGAAGCACTTGGCCCGCACCCGCTATTTGTTGCATTTGGTTGATATTGCCCCGATAGATGGTTCGGATCCGGTAGCCAATGTTCAGGTTATTGCCGCTGAACTGGACAAGTTTTCTCCTGTTTTGGCCGGATTGCCGCGCTGGCTGGTCTTGAACAAGGTGGATCAGGTGCTGTCGGAGGAGTTGGATGACCTTTGTGATGACATCGTCAGCCGGTTAGGCTGGAGTGGTCCCGTCTATCGCGCTTCCGGATTGACGGGTGAGGGCGCGATGCAGATATGCTACCGCTTGATGGAGGCTATTGAGGAGCGTCGCCGGATTGAGGGTGAGGATCCCGAGGCTGCGCGTCTCGAGCTTGAGCGTCGGCAGTTGCTTGAGCAGGAAGCGCGTATCCGGGTTGAGGAATTGCGCGCCCAGCAGCGGGCGGCGTGGCAGGCGCGCAAGGATGCCGGATTTGATGATGATGAAGAGGACTGGGACGATGAAGACGGTCCGGAAGTCATTTATCAGCGTTGATTGGGCGGAGTGAAGCATGGCGGGTAATCGTGACAGGTTAAACAGGTCCGGGCGGTGGGTGGTCAAGATCGGTTCGGCCTTGCTGACGGCAAATGGGCAAGGGCTCGATCAGGACGCCATGGCCGGCTGGGTCCGGCAGATGGCCGCCTTGGCGGACAGGGGGGTCGAGTTGATCCTGGTGTCTTCGGGTGCTGTCGCCGAGGGCATGGTTCGCATGGGCTTGCCCGGCAGGCCGGAAACCCTGCATGAATTGCAAGCCTGCGCGGCAATCGGACAAATGGGGCTGGTTCAGGCGTATGAGTCGCATTTTCGCAATCACGGGCGCAAAACCGCGCAAGTGCTGCTGACGCATGAGGATCTGGCTGATCGTGCGCGCTACCTGAACGCCCGGTCAACACTGAATGCGCTGGTGGCGTGGAAAGTAATCCCGGTCATCAATGAGAATGATACGGTAGCCACGGATGAAATCCGCTTTGGTGATAATGACACCCTGGCGGCATTGGTGGCGAATCTGATAGATGCGGAAATTCTGGTGATCCTGACTGATCAGGAAGGAATGTTTGATCGTGATCCCCGGCATGATCCGGATGCTGTTTTGTTGCCGGAAGTGCGTGCTCTCGATGACAGTCTGATGGGCATGGCAGGTGGTGGTGGCGTG
This sequence comes from Fluviicoccus sp., assembly GCA_036279775.1. Taxonomy (GTDB): domain Bacteria; phylum Pseudomonadota; class Gammaproteobacteria; order Pseudomonadales; family Moraxellaceae; genus Fluviicoccus. The sequence goes on from DASUIM010000399.1 coordinate 10,432, forward strand.
CTTGGTCGTGGCGGTATGGTGACCAAGGTGCGGGCGGCCCGCTATGCGGCTCGTTCGGGCTGCAGTACGGTGATTGCCAGCGGCCGCACGCCGGAAGTGCTGGTGAAACTGGCTGCCGGAGATCCGCTTGGAACCTTGATGCTGCCCGATGAGGATAGGCTGGCCGCCAGAAAGCAATGGTTGGCCGCACACCTGCAGACGGCCGGACGACTGGTTTTGGATGACGGGGCGGTTCAGGCATTGCGCAACCATGGACGCAGCCTGTTGCCGGTCGGTGTTCGGCGTGTGGAGGGAAGTTTTGCCCGGGGGGATGTCGTTGCCTGTGTCGATGGCAGCGGCTATCAGGTGGCCGTGGGCTTAGTTAATTATGGAGCGGAAGAGGCGGCCAGGATCATGGGCAAGTCCAGTGACAGGATTGCAGGAATTTTGGGTTATATGGACGAGGCGGAGCTGATGCACCGGGACAATATGGCAATCCTTTGAGGATTGCCTTCCGCGTGGCTTGCAGCGGAGGAAATCCGAGTGCCGCAAAGCAAAAAGGCCTGACAAAGTCAGGCCTTTTTTCATTTGGCGCGCCCGGAGAGATTCGAACTCCCGACCCTCTGGTTCGTAGCCAGATACTCTATCCAACTGAGCTACGGGCGCTTAAGGCCGCATATTCTACATGTACTTTCTTCACTGTCAAGAATTAAAACAATAAAGTTCATGTTTTAACGGAAACTGTGATGCGGTTACAAAAAAGTACAAACTGGCGGAGAGAGAGGGATTCGAACCCTCGATGGGCTTTTGGCCCATACTCCCTTAGCAGGGGAGCACCTTCGGCCTCTCGGTCATCTCTCCGCGAGGAGGCGAATAATAGCACGCTGATTTGAAAATTAAAGGGGGAAAGTGCCGAAATGGTGAATTTAGCGAGTCGAGGCGGCTCGGCATATTCTGATCCTTGTAGGACAAGCTTGTTGTGTGGCCTTCTGGTGTTGCGTTACAGTGGATCATAGTAGATGAGGTGTTTGTTCATCGGTTTGCAATGGGTGACTTTGTCGGCTGCCCGATGATAGAATCGCGCTTCATCAGGTTGAATGCGGTGATCTTCTGAGACAGGGATCACGTGAATTTTTAGACCCAATGTCTATCCGAGGGAAGAATATGGAACGTAACTTGAAGCTGGGCGCCGTCAGTCTGGGAATGACCCTTTTGATGGGGTCATCTATCGCCAGTGCTGAAATTGCTCTTAACCCCCAGACGATTCGGTATGATTCTTTCTCGCTGGTTCCCACCTTGTCGGCCAAGGCTGCGATGGATGACAATATTTATAGCCTGAGCAAGGATGAGGTTTCCTCCTCCTATATGGAACTGAGTCCGTCGATCGCCATGGTTGCGCAGGATCGCAACAATGTGTACCAACTGGCGTACTCTGGCACTGCCCGTTCCTATTCGAATGCCAGTGATGACAGCTTTTTTGATCAAAATTTCCTGGCAAGCGCACATGTGGAGCCCAGTGCGCGTCTGAGGCTTGATGCTGGTGCTGGATACAAAATGCTTCATGATGATCGTGGCATGGGTCGTAGCTCCGGATTGGGCTTGAACTACATCCTGGATATGGGTGAGGTTGACAAGTTTAATGTCACTTCCGTGAATGCGGGTCTGCAGTATGGTGCAGTCGATGCTCGCGGTAAATTTACTTTGGGCTATGGTGTTGATCAGAAGCGGTATTCCCGCGGTGTGGTTGCAACTCCTAATGGACCGACGGCTACGTTTGATGTTGCTGGAAATCGTGATAATGACTCGAAGAACCTGGGGGTTGGTCTGTCGATTCGTGTGACGGGCAAGACGGCTGCCGGGGTTGAATATGAGTCGGCCAAGAATGATTACAAGGGCGCTACGCCCGATACTTCCGATAAGCGTCTGTATGGAACGCTGGTCTGGGAAAATACTGCTATGACCACGGGTAAGTTGCGTATCGGTCAGGGGAAGCGCGACATTTCCACGACGGGTAGCAAGAACAAGATGGTGTGGGACTTGGGTGCAGTCTGGACCCCGCTGCAGTCTGATCGTTTCGATATCAGCTCTGGTCAGCGTGCGAGCGACGGTGATTCTGCCGGTAGCACGACGATTGCCAAGAATTACTCGGTTGCATGGCAGCATACATGGGCTGAGCGTCTGAGCACCGGATTGTCTTTGTCCCGGGTTGATGAGCAGTTTTTGGATAGCTTCGGCAGTGAGTTCCGCAACGCAGCCACTGATGTGATTGGTGCTGGTGTGAACTACCAAATGCGCCGTTGGTTGATTTGGAATGTTGGCTTCAATGTCAAGGATCGTTCTTCCAGTGATGCAACATACGAGCTGAAGCGTACTGTTTATGGTGTGGGTGCGCAGATTAGTCTGTAAACTGCACCGGAAAGCGAAATGTCTCGATTGTATGGTGTCTTTCTGCTCTTGATACTGGCATGTGCGCCTGTGCATGCCGGTTTTTTTGATGACCTGTTCCGTGGTCCCGGGGCTGCCTCGTCAGTCCCGGCGCTTCCGTCTAATTCAATTTCGTCAGGTTCGGCTCCGATAGATTCGCCAGCTCCGTTGAAGGGCGGGTCGGACTATCGGCTCGGGGCGGGTGACAAGATTGCAATTACCGTTTTCAATGAAAAGGATCTGAGCATAGAGGTTCGGCTCAGTGATGCAGGTTCTTTTCTCTATCCTTTTATCGGAGAGGTTCCCGCTCGTGGCATGACGATGGGCGATCTGCAGCGATATCTTGCCAACCAGTTGTCAGACGGATATCTGGTGGACCCGAAGGTCTATGTGAATATCACGGAATATCGCCCCTTCTTTGTGAACGGTGAGGTGACCAAGCCGGGTGGATATCCATATCAGCCTGGACTGACAGTCCGTAAGGCCATTTCACTTGCGGGGGGCTTCACCCCTCGTGCCTCACTGTCCAAGATATTTGTCATTCATGAGGATGACTCCTTGGGGCTGCCCAGGCAGACGACGCTCAGTAATGAGCTGCGTCCCGGGGATATCATTACGGTTGATCAAGGCTTCTTCTGATACTGGTGTTTTATGGATCATTTTGGCAGTGCCTCGTCTGTGCAAGCGGAGGAGAGGCGGTTGGACTTGAAGCAGTACTGGGGGGTTCTGGTACGTTACAAGTGGGGTATTGTGGGGCTGTGCCTTTCCATTACCTTGGCTGTTGCTTTCATTGTCTTCTCGATGCAGCCGGTTTATAGCTCGTCAACAACGTTGCTGATTGAGCAAAAGCAGTCCAAGGTTGTGGCCAGTCTTGATGACTGGTCCTCGGCTGATATGGCATCCAAGGAATATTTGCAAACCCAGTTTGAGGTTCTTAAGTCTCGCGATTTGGCGGAGCGGGTGGTCCGGGAATTGGATATACCGGCGCAGCCCGAATATGCCGAAAAGTCGGCTGACGAAAAGTCGGCGGCTGCATTTTTTGACTGGCGGTCGCTCCTGCCCGAAGGGCATGAAAAAAGTCTGGAAAGTACGCAAGAAGAGAAATTCAATCGCGTGGTTGATGCTTTTATTGAGAATCTTTCCATTACGCCGGTGCGTAACACGCAGTTGGTAAAAATCAGTTTTGAATCCAGGGATCCCAAGCTGGCGGCAAGTGTCAGTAATAGTTTGGCGCGTGCATATATCGCCAGTCAGATGGAGGTTCGCATCGCTGTGACGGAGCAGGCGGCGCAATGGCTGTCTTCTCGCCTTGGAATTCTCAAGAATAATCTGGAACTGTCTGCGAAGAATCTTCAGGATTATCGCGAGAAAAACAACCTGATTGATACTGGAACAAGTGGTGGCATCTTTGCTATTTCCGCGAATCAGATTCAGGAGTTAAATCAGCGGTTGGTTACGGCGCAGTTTACAGAAACGCAGATCAGTCGCCGCTATGGCCCAAAGCACCCATCGGCATTACAGGCGCAAATAGAGACCCAGGAAGCGGAAAAGGCGCTGAAGTCCGCTAAGGAAGTGGCCATGGACGTGGCTAAGAAGCAATTCAGATTGCAGGAATTGATGCGTGAGGTTGATACCAATCGGGCTTTGTATGATGCGTTCTTTACGAGGATCAAAGAAGCAAATGAAAGCTTGCAGTTGGAGACATCCAACGCCCGAATTATCGACCTTGCCAAAACGCCGAGCAAGCCTGTAAAGCCGCAAAAAGGATTGCTGATTGGACTCGCGGCAGTGGTCAGCTTGTTTTTGGCGTTTGGTGTGGCCTTTTTGCTGGATTATCTGGATACAACATTCAAAAACCCTGAAGAAGTGGAGCGTAAGCTGGGCGTGTCCATGCTGGGTATGGTGCCTTTTGTAGCGCCGAAAAAAACCGGTAAGAGCGCTAAGAAAAATGTGTCGAAACAGCCGATACTTTTTCTTGATCCACAGATGCATGGTTATGCCGAAGCCATACGAACCATACGAACCGGGGTGGTTCTATCCGGGATTGACAGGCCGCATAAAACCATTTTGATCACATCCAGTGTTCCCAGTGAAGGTAAAACCACAACATCGATTAATTTGGCGGTGGCGTTGGGGCAAATGGAAAAGGTTTTGCTGATAGATGCCGACATGCGCCGACCGTCGATTGGGCGGACACTGGATATTCCGGCGAACAGTCCGGGTCTGGCCAATGTTGTGGCGGGGACAGCGGAGTTGGAAAATTGCATCTTGCATCTTGATGATGCCAATATTGACGTATTGACGGCTGGCTTGATCCCACCCAATCCCTTGGAGTTGTTATCGTCATACCGCTTTGAGGAGTTGCTTAAACTGTTGTCTGAGCAATATGACCGTATCGTGATTGATAGTGCGCCCGCGTTGCTGGTCAGTGACTCTCTAGTGCTTTCCAGGGTTGTTGATGCGTCACTCTATGTTGTTAGGTCTGATGCGACTTCTCATGGTACAGCGAGGACTGGGATTGCCAGGATGCAGGCGGCAAATGCACCGCTGATTGGAGTAGTCCTCAACAAGGTAAACATGAGGAGGGCATCTCAATACTATGGTGCGTATGCGGGGTACTACAATTACGGTTATTCATACGGATATGGCCATCGTCGGAAAGAAGGCGATGATGGTGCTGCTGCTGGAGATTGAAAAGCTGTTTGTGAGGAAAAGGGGCGTATAGCGCTCCTTTTTTTGGCTTGTGATCAGTGTGCTGTAGGACGTGTGGAAATCAAGTCAATAAAAAAGGGAGCACTAGGCTCCCTTTTCTTACTGCACCAAGATTACTTGGCGGCAGGAGCAGCGGCAGCGTCAGCAGCCGGAGCAGCAGCCGGAGCGGCAGCGGCGTCAGCAGCCGGAGCAGCAGCGGCGTCAGCAGCCGGAGCCGGAGCAGCGGCTTCAGGAGCGGGGGCAGCGGCCGGAGCAGCGGCTTCAGGAGCCGGAGCGGCTTCAACCGGAGCTTCTTCTTTCTTGGCGCAGCCAGCGAAAGCGAGGGCGGCGGCAACGGAGGCGGCAATAGCGAGGTTCTTGAATTGCATGATGGTTCTCTCTCATGTTTGGTTAAGGAGGCAGCAACTCAGCGCCAGAGGGTTAAACCCGCCATGTCTGGTATGCATGCATCCGGTTTGCGGCGAGTGGATTGTAACACTTTATGGCTGGAAACGCACTACTTTTGTTCGACAATTTGTCTTTGGTTGTAAATAGTGGTGGTTGGGGTCGCATCGGGAGTTTCAGTGGGAATAAAAAAAGACGAGTTTGGAGGTAGTGCATTCGTGGAAAGGCGTTGATCAAGAATGGAGTCCCAACGGGTCAGTAGGTGCTCGATGGCTACCGGTGAGGTTGGAAGGGGGCCGATGCAGGCGACGGTTGAGGCTCGTATGCGCTGTGTTTCAGCCCAATGGGCAAACTGCTTTTGAATTTCCGTGGTGACTACCCGGGCTCCATCTGGAGTGCAGTCTGGTAGAAGAACGGCGTAGGTGTTATTGGCCGCTCTTGCAGGGATGTCGCATTTGCGCAAGCGGGTATCGAGAATGGCGGCAAGGTTTTGTGCGGCAAGGCGATGAAGAGTGTGGGTTGATCTTTCCCGTAATCCTTCCCGGGTAACGAGGCGAATGACAACCAGAGAAAGCGGCGTCAGGTTTCTTGCCTGGTAGGGGACAAAGAAACGTGCAGCGTACTCCAGCGTGACCCGGTTATTAAGGTTTGTTGATTCTTCGGTAGCGGGAATCAGGGATTGCATGTCTTCCTGCTGACGAATGCGCAGTCCGAGGAGCAGGATCAGGGGCAGCCAAGGCAGGAAAGCCAATGCTTCCTGCGGGTTTTTGCGTGCTGCGGCGGAGACAACGGCAAGCAAGAGGGTAATGAAGGTGGCCGCAAGGGTTGCGGTTAGCCAGTGACGTCCGGTCAGGCAAAGAGCGCTCAAGGCCAGGGCGCTTAGCAGCGCCAACCCTGAGAGGTGGTCGGCATGGACGGCAATCATGGTCGCAAGGATGATATCAAGGACGGTTTGAGTGAAGGGGGTTATGCGCCCGAGCGGGTTCTTGTTCTGGAGATAGGCCGATATCAGGTGAAGGATCGTGTAGGCAGCCAGCACGAATACGAAGGGAGCATGCGCCTTGGGCGGTAGTTGCAAGGCGGGTAGCAGCAATGTGGCGGCAATCAGGATGCGGCTCGCGAGGCATGGCAACAACCCCGTCCCGGCTCGTCGGGAATGAAGTCCTGGCCTGTGGTGGTTTTTGCTGAGCAACGCGTTCCCCTTCATTTGTAAAATGTGCCCTGCCTCGCCGAGGCATGATGGAGATATGGAAAGGGTGTCTGTTAGAATCAATGCATTATACGCGCAACCTTAAAACAGTCAGTATGAATTACAAGCGCAACACCGCAAAGATGCACCTCTTGTCCGCCATCGGTCTTGTATGGATGTTAGCCGGATGTTCGTCCCTTCTGGAAAGCAGGGCTTCGGGCTTTGCGGCAGGATTTACCGCGGCAATTCAGGATAATGATGATCCGGCGATTGTGGAGCAGGGGCTGCCGGCTTATTTGTTGCTGCTTGATGCCGTGGTGGATGGAAATCCGCAGGGTCCGACGCTTTGGCAGGCCGCCGCATCGCTTAATGCCGTTTATGCCGGGGCGTTCATTCATGAGCCGGAGCGGTCGCGCTTGATGAATGACAAGGCGATGAAATACGGTTTCAAGGCGCTTTGCTTGCGTGAGAAGACGTTGTGTGATCCCCGAGCGCTGTCTGTGGATCAACTGCGTACGATTATTGGCGGTTTTGACAAAAAGGATGCGGGCGTCTTGTTTGCTGCTGCTGGCGCTTGGGCAGGATGGATTCAATCGCATGCTGATGACTGGAGCGCTGTCGCCGATCTGTCGCGCGTTGAAGTGATGATGCAGCGAGTGATCGCGCTGGATGAGGGTTATGAAGCCGGGATGCCGCACTTGTACATGGGCGTTTTGTCGACTGTGTTGACCCCCGCGCTGGGAGGACGGCCGGAAGAGGGCCGCAAGCATTTTGAGCGCGCCATTGCATTATCGGGGGGGAGGAATCTTGTCGCGAAAGTCTATTTCGCCAAGCAATATGCCCGCGGTGTTTTTGATCGGGAGCTGCATGACCGGCTGCTGAACGAAGTGTTGGCGGCAGATGTCCACGCCAAGGGTTTTACGCTGAGCAATATGTTGGCGCAGACGGAAGCCCGGACGCTTCTGAAGTCAGCGGATGATTATTTCTAGAGTTTTTCACCAGGGGTGTATTGAATGAAGGGGTTTCGTCGGTTGGGAATTGCTGCGCTGGTCATGCTGGCGACAAGTGCGCAGGCGTTGACGTTGAAGGTGGCGACCTTGTCGCCCGATGGCTCGGCGTGGATGACTAAAATGCGTGCCGGCGCTGCGGAAGTCGACAAACGGACACAAGGACGTGTCCAGTTCAAGTTTTATACCGGCGGGACAATGGGCAACGACAAGTCTGTCTTGAGTAAAATCAAGATAGGGCAGCTTCAGGGCGGAGCTGTGACTGTCGGAAGCCTGGCGGACTTCAATCGTGACGTTCAGGTCTACTCCATGCCGTTGAAGTTCAAGAACTTTGCCGAGGTGGATGCGGTTCGTGCAAAGATGGATGGCGTCATTTCGCGTTCCCTTGAGTCGGGCGGCATGGTCAATTTCGGTTTTGCCGAGGCCGGGTTTGCCTATGCCATGTCGAAATCGTCCCCGATTTCATCCGTGGCTGAACTGAGAAAGCACCGGGTATGGATTCCTGAAAACGATTTGCAGTCGGCGGAAGCATTGAAGGCCTTTCAGGTTGCGCCGGTTCCGCTCTCGCTGGCGGATGTTTTGCCGGGGTTGCAAACCGGGATAGTGGACACGGTGGCCTCGTCACCAATCGGGACGTTGGCCCTGCAGTGGCATACGCAGGTGCGCTATGTGACGGATCTGCCGCTGAGCTATATTGTCGGTGTGCTGGCCATTGACCAAAAGGCTTTTGCCCGGATTGATCCTTCGGACCAGGTGACCGTGCGAGAGGTAATGACCAAAGTATTCAAGGACATTGATCGGCAGAACCGTCTGGATAATCTGGCGGCATGGGATGCGTTGCTGAAGCAGGGGATCAAGGTGGTAAAGCCTTCCGTTCAGGAAATTGCGGAATGGGAGCGCGACGGGGCCGTTGCCGGGGATCGCATTGTCAAGGCGGGGATTGTTTCTCCGCAGATCATGCAGTCGCTTGAGGAGAACCTGAAGGCGGTTCGTGCCGGCAAGAAGTCATGAGGGGCTTGCGAGGAGCGTTGACGGCAGCGCACCGGTTTGAAGATGCCCTGCTCGCCGCGCTGCTGGTCGTGATGATGACGCTGGCAGTAACCCAGATCGTCCTCAGGAACGGCTTTGATAGTGGTCTGTTGTGGGCGGACTCGCTGTTGAGGGTGCTGGTATTGTGGATAGCCCTTATCGGCGCGATTGTCGGCGCCCGGGAGCGTCAGCATATCAGCATGGATCTGGTCACACGCTTTTTATCCGAGCGATGGAAGCTGGTGGTGCAGGCGATGACGGGGTTTTTTGCCTCGGTTATTTGCAGCGCGCTGGCCTGGTATACCTTTGACTTTGTCCAGATAGAGCGGGAGTCCGGAACCATCGCATTCTCGGGTGTTCCGGCGTGGATGTTTGAGGCGGTCATGCCGGTAGCCTTTGTCATCATGGCGGTTCGCTATCTGCTGCAAACCGGACTGATACTGGCGGGTGCGGAGCAGGGAGCTCAGCCGTGATCATGGTCCTGGTGATTCTGCTGGTTGTGCTGGCCTTGCTGGGGGCGCCCCTGTTTACGATTCTGGCCGGGGCCGCCATGCTGGGCTTCTGGCATGACGGTACTCCGCTGACGGTCATGGGGGTGGAGATTTACCGGATTGTTGATACTCCGGTCCTGCTGGCCTTGCCGTTGTTTACCTATGCGGGGTACATCCTGGGGGAAGGCCACACCTCGCGGCGCCTTGTTCGTCTGACTCGCGCTTTGCTGGGCTGGTTGCCGGGCGGGTTGGCGATTGTGGCCTTTACCACGTGTTCCTTTTTCACGGCATTCACCGGGGCCAGTGGTGCGACGATTGTCGCAATGGGCGCGCTGTTGTACCCCGCGCTTCGCCAGGCGGGGTACAACGAACGGTTCTCATTGGGGTTGGTTACAACTTCGGGGTCGCTGGGGCTGCTGCTGCCGCCTTCTTTACCATTGATTCTTTACGCAATTATTGCCCAGCAGCTGCCGCAAGGCGCTGGTGTCACGATTGATGCGCTGTTTCTGGCGGGGGTGCTTCCGGCATTGCTGATGGTGGTATTGCTGAGTTTCTACGGGTATTGGGTGACACGCCGGAACCCGATTGAACTCCAGCCGTTTTGCTGGAAGGAGTTGGGGCTGGCCGTCGCCGAGGCCAAATGGGAGTTGCCTTTGCCGGTTTTTGTACTGGGCGGCATCTATGGCGGCTTTTTTGCGGTTTCCGAAGCGGCTGCCGTAACGGCATTGTATGTGACATTCGTGGCGGTGGCGGTATACCGGGAGGTGCGGCCTGACAGGCTGATCGTCCTGATGCGCGAAGCCATGATGATGGTGGGGGGGATACTGCTGATTCTGGCGGTGGCCATGGCGCTAACCAATTGGTTCATTGACGCCGAGATTCCATCGCGGCTCTTTGAGTTTGTGCGTGGTCATGTCGACAGCAAATGGACATTCCTGCTGCTGCTGAATGTGTTTTTGCTCTTCTTGGGGTGTTTCCTGGATATTTTTTCGGCCTTGGTCATCATGGTGCCCTTGCTTTTGCCGATTGCGACGGGATTCGGGATTCACCCGGTGCATTTGGGAATCATCTTCCTTGCCAATATGGAAATTGGCTATTGCACGCCGCCGGTGGGCATGAACCTGATGATCGCCAGTTATCGCTTCAAAAAGCCGATGCTGGAATTGGCGGCCAGCACGATGCCGTTTCTGGCGGTATTGATGTTGGCTGTGTTGATCATCACGTTTGTGCCAGCCCTAAGTTTGGCCTGGCTTTGAGTTTGAGTCCGCCGGGCAGAACCGTTGGGACGCACGGGCAGGCCCGGTAAGTTGCTGGCATACGTCTGCTTTCCGGCCCAGCCGCTCCGTCAGCTCCTGGATGACCAGGGCATGCCTGATGCTGACATTGGGTGCGGCATTCCAGGTCTGGGAGTTGGCGATGATGCCCAGCACGCTTTCGCGAGTGGCCTGGTCAAGCTTCGGCCACGCACGCAAGCCGATTTCAACGATGTCGTACATGGTGGATGGGCGCCAAGCCCCCAAGCGGCTTGCATTCTGCAGGGCGGTGGCGAATTCCGCATCAACCTCACCGACCATCAACTTCCCTCTGGCAAGCCGCGCCCACAAGTCGGGTCTTGAGGGACTTATGCGACAGGCGTTCCGAAGGAGCATTAATGATTTTTCCCGCCATTGGGGAGCAGGTGCGGCGCTGGCGCTCTCCCAGAGGTACACATTGCCGGCGGTCAGCTGGTTGTCGGCGTTCCAGGGCGCCAGGCGAACAGCAAGATCGGCATGTTGACGCGCCGAGGCTGTCTGGGTGGGCGTCGGGGAGAATGATCGGCCGATCACATTGAGCAGGCTGTTCTGGTAGCTCCATGCATCCAGAAAGCTGCGGGCGGCGAACTCGTGATAGCCTGCAATGCTGCCGGCGATGAACCAGCCGGATACAAGCAGGCCGAGGAGTCCTGCGCCAAGAATCCGCATTCCCGGGAAAGAGTGGGTGGCGCGTTTTGTGGCGGCAGGGCGGGGCATTTCGGGGTCCATAGGTCCTTTAATGCCGGTTATATAACACAAGCACGGCACTTTTGTTAGCCGGTATCTTTTATCGGCAGATTTTTTGCCGTAGAATACCCGCCCTTTATGGCGATAAGCCTAACCGTTCTGGTGGATAAAGTTATGGTAGTAATTCGTTTGGCTCGTGGCGGCGCAAAGAAGCGTCCTTTCTATCAGGTTGTTGTGACCGACAGTCGCAGCGCCCGTGATGGCCGCTTTATTGAGCGTGTCGGTTTCTTCAATCCTGTGGCTCGCGGCAATGCCGAGCGCGTCCGTATTGATGCCGACCGTTACCAGTACTGGATCAGCCAAGGTGCCCAGCCTTCCGAGCGCGTGGCCCAACTGGCCAAGGCGACAGCCGCCTGATATCCATGTCTGACATTCCGTCGCCCGACCGTTTGGTCGAGGTTGGCCGCGTACAGGCTGCGTACGGCATCAAGGGTTGGGTGTGGGTCTATTCGAATACGGATCCCATCGCCAATATTTTTGCGTACATGCCGTGGTATGCCCAGGTCGGCGGAGTGTGGCGGGAGCTGCGCGTGTCTGAGTGGCGCGAGCAGGGCAAGGGATTGGTCATGCGCCTGGAGGGTGTCATTGACCGAACTGGCGCTGAAGGTCTCAAGGGACTGGCGCTATGGGTCAATAAATCCTGCCTGCCTGAATTGCAGGAAGGGGACTATTACTGGTCCGACCTCCTTGATTTGTCGGTCTTCCTGGAAGACGGACGGTTGCTGGGACAGGTTCACAGCCTGATGGAAACCGGCTCGAACGATGTACTGGTGGTTCGGGCGGCGTCTGGCAGCATGGATGCCCGTGAGCGCCTGATTCCGTGGCTGCCGGATCGTGTCGTCAAACAGGTGGATCTGGCGGGTCGCCGGATTATTGTGGACTGGGATCCTGAATTCTGAGCCCGGATGCGGAGTGCCATCCAATGTGGTTTGGCGTGATTACCCTGTTTCCGGACATGTTCGCCGCCTTGCAGGATTTTGGCATGACCGGTCGGGCGGTCAGCCAGGGGCGCGTCAGTATCCAGTGCTGGAATCCCCGCGATTTTACCGAGGATAACTATCGCCGCATTGACGAGCGTCCCTACGGCGGTGGTCCCGGCATGGTGATGATGCCTGAGCCTCTGGAGCGTGCTATCCATGCGGCCAAGGCACAGGCGGCGACGGTTGGCAAGGCACCGCAGGTTGTCTATCTTTCCCCGCAGGGCAGAAAGCTGGATGAGCCATCCGTGATGGCGTTGGCGGATCATGACGCCTACATCCTCTTGTGTGGTCGCTATGAAGGGGTTGATGAGCGCCTGATACGCCGTTGCGTGGATCAGGAGTGGTCAATCGGGGATTATGTCCTGTCCGGTGGCGAGTTGCCGGCCATGGTGCTGATGGATGCCATTATCCGGCGCATCCCCGGTGTGTTGGGGCATAGCCAGTCGGCTGAGCAGGATTCGTTTGTGCAGGGAATTCTGGATTGCCCGCACTATACGCGCCCGGAAACCTATGAGGGCGAGGCGGTGCCATCCGTCCTGTTGTCCGGCGATCATGCCGCCATCCAGCGCTGGCGCTGGCGGGAAAGCTTGAAAAGAACATTGGAGCGTCGTCCGGAGTTGCTGGATGGCGCGCCGTTGAACAAGGAGCAACGTCGAATTCTTGCCGAACTGCGTTCGGAAGCGACAGAGCCCTCGGTCAGTCCCGTCAAGGGGCTGTAATGAAATGAGTTGCACGCGCCGGGCAGGTCCCACAGCCTCTGCAGCCGTATTGGAGAACTGCCATGAGCGGTAAGCATCCGCTGGTTCAGCTGATTGAACAAGCCCAATTGAAACAGAATATCCCTTCGTTTGCCCCCGGTGACACAGTCATTGTCCAGGTGAAGGTCAAGGAAGGCGACCGTGAGCGTCTGCAGGCTTATGAAGGCGTGGTTATCGCCATCAAGAACCGTGGCCTGAACTCCGCTTTCACCGTCCGGAAGATTTCGAACGGTATTGGCGTTGAGCGTGTCTTCCAGACCCACTCGCCGGTGGTTGCCGGTATTGAAGTCAAGCGTCGCGGTGCTGTCCGTCGCGCCAAGCTGTACTACCTCCGCGATCGCGCCGGCAAGTCGGCCCGTATCAAGGAAAAACTCACCAGCCGTGCGGATTAAGACGGTTCCGGTGTATAAAAAGGGCGGCCATCAGGTCGCCTTTTTTTTGGAAATTCCGCATGGTTAATGCAAGTCGGCAAGCTGTTCCGGGCCGTCCGCGCCGGGGGCGCGGACGCGGACGGCCGCTGGCTCCGGTGGCTCTGCCTGCGGGCGAGGCGGGCGGTGAGTTGGACTGGCTGCGCGACCGGCTGATCGCCTGTGCCTTGAGTCCGCATACGGTCAATGCTTATCTGACCGACCTCAAGATGCTGTTGCTCTGGTCCGGGCGTTCACTGTCCAGTCTGACGGCGGATGATCTTGGTTGCTATCTGGGCAGTCTGGTCGATCGGGAGTCCAGCCCGCGTTCGGTGGCGCGCAGCCTGTCAGCGATGAAGCGGTTTTATCGGTTGATGGTTGCGGAGGGGCGCTTGTCCGTGGATCCTTCCGCAAAATTGCAGGCGCCGCTGACGGGAAGGCCATTGCCGAAAGATCTGTCGGAGAGTGATGTGGATGCGCTGTTGGCCGCCCCCATTCTGGAGAGCCCGACCGGTCTGCGCGACAAGGCCATGCTGGAGGTCTTGTATGCGTGCGGCCTGCGGGTGTCGGAGCTGGTCGGGCTGGCCGTGGATGAGCCTAACCTGCGTGCGGGTTTTTTGCGGGTGCGTGGCAAGGGCGGCAAGGAACGCCTGATTCCGCTGGGGGAGGTGGCACGCGACTGGTTGTTGCGCTATCTGGCTGACGGTCGGCCGGGCATGGTGCGCGGCCAACCGACCGATGCACTGTTTCCCAGCCGGACCGGCGGTTTCATGACCCGGCAGAATTTCTGGTATGCGATCAAGGGCTATGCCCGTCAAGCCGGTATCGAAAAACCACTGTCGCCACATACCCTCCGCCATGCTTTCGCGACGCATTTGTTGAATCACGGCGCGGATTTGCGCGTGGTACAAATGCTGTTGGGACATGCCGACCTCGCGACCACCCAGATTTATACCCATGTAGCCAGAGCCAGGTTGCAGGCGCTGCATGAACAGCACCATCCCCGGGGTTGACTCCGGGATACACAATCCCCGTGGCGGGGCCTCATCCGCTCGGCCAGAATGGTCGGTATTACCGGAGATCAACATGAAACGCATAACTCTCTCTTTACTGGCGGTTGCGCTGCTGGCAGCCTGCGCGCCCAATGACAAGCCCCTGAAGGCGCAGATGCTGTCCGCAGAGCCGCGCGAGGCTGCGTCCGAAGCGGCCGCAACCGCCGTGAAGATACCTGAAGCCTCACCCGCCGCCACGACCGTCCAGCTTTCCTCGGATGAGCTGGCCGACAAGAATATCCGCGCCGCCTTGGGTGAGGCCGCGCCCAAGGTGGAAATCGAAAGCGTGCGTCCGGCGGGTTTTGGCGGGATGTACGAGGTGCGCGTCAAGGGCTACAGCCCCTCCTATGTCAGCGCCGACGGCAAGTTCATGTTGCAAGGCGAGCTGTTCCGACTGGATGGCAAGAACCTGATCAGTGAAACCGAACAGGCCCTGGTCAAGGAACGCAAGGTGGCGCTGGCGGCTGTGCCCATGAATGAGATGGTGGTCTATCCGGCCAAGGGCGAGCGCAAGGCGGCCGTCTATGTCTTCACCGATGTCGATTGTGGCTACTGCCGGAAATTGCATTCAGAGATGGCCGAAATCAATCAACTGGGCATCGAAGTGCGCTATCTGGCCTTCCCCCGGGCCGGGTATCCGTCTCCGTCGGCCAGCAAGCTGGAGGCGGTCTGGTGTAACGCCAATCCCCGGCAGGCCATGACGCAGTCCAAGCAAGGGGCGGCGGTGAGCAGTCCGGCGTGCAGCAACCCGGTGAAGAAGCAGTTTGAGCTGGGGGGTGTGGTCGGTGTGCGCGGCACCCCGGCCATTTTCACCGAAGCCGGTGAGCAGATTGGCGGATACCTGCCGGCCAAGGCGATGGCGGGCGAGCTGGGAATCAAGTAGTCGGTCGCGGCGGGTACATTTTCCCGCCGATCCGTTATATCATCGCTGTTTTTGCAACACTGTCCGCTCTGCGGAAAATCGCACAGGTGATCAGGTGAAACCGGTTAAAGTCGG
>DASUIM010000400.1:0-6627 GCA_036279775.1 Fluviicoccus sp.
GCTTCTGCTAGAATCCGCCCCGCGTTACCAACTGTAACGCCTGAAGCCTCGCCACCGATCATTGCCGGGTCAATGCAGACAAAAACCTGCAACCCTTCTTTCCCGGCTACCTCCAGAGACCCCTGTGCCAGCATCGACTGCCGCCGTGGTCAGGTCCGATTGGCGCCGATGCCGCATAGTTGCCGTGCCCTTGCGCCGGCTTGATGCCCTTACCGGGCTCTCTCTGAAAAAAGTGAATTTAATGACCACTGTTGACCAAACCGGTTCCGACCTGTCTGTTTCTATTGCTATTGATTCGAACGCTGCTGATTCGACGCCTGTCGATGTTTCCGCCTTCATCAATCTGGGCCTGCATGAAGCCCTGGGCCGCGCGCTGGCGGACCTGAAAATCCATACCCCGACCCCGGTTCAGGCCCAGGCCATTCCGGTAGCGCTGCAAGGCCGCGACCTGCTGGTCTCCAGCCAGACCGGCTCCGGCAAGACGGCGGCCTTCATGCTGCCCGCGCTGCAAAAGATTTCCGAAATGCCCGCTCCGGCCCGCGCCTCCGGCCGCCCGGAGCGCACCAACGGCCGCCGTCCGCGTCCGGAACCCGCCCGCCCGACGCTGGTGGTGCTGACCCCGACCCGCGAACTGGCGCAGCAAGTGACCTCGGCCACGACTTCCTTCACCAAGTACATGCGCCGCATCGTCTGCACCAGCATTGTCGGCGGCATGCCCTATCCGCGCCAGCTGGACATGCTGGCCAAGATGCCGGACATCCTGGTGGCGACACCGGGCCGCCTGCTCGACCACATGGGTTCCGGCCGCATCGACCTGAGCAACCTGTCCATGCTGGTGTTCGACGAAGCCGACCGCATGCTGGACATGGGCTTCTCGGAAGATATCGACGCCATCATGGCCCAAACCCCGGAAACCCGCCAGACGCTGATGTTCTCCGCCACCATGCAGGGCCGCATCGCCGAACTGGCCTCCGACCTGCTGAAGGATCCGGTGCGCATCAGCATCGAACAGCAGCAACTGGAATACGACCGCATCGAGCAACGCCTGCACTTTGTCGACGATGCCCAGCACAAGGCGAAGCTGCTGGCCCACCTGCTGGCGGACGACAGCCTGCAACAGGCCATCATCTTCACCGGCACCAAGCTGGAAGCCGATGAACTGGCCGACGACCTGGTGGAGTTGGGCTACGCCGCCAGCGCCCTGCACGGCGACATGAAGCAGTCGCACCGCAACCGCACGCTGCAAGGCCTGCGTCGCGGTGAAATCAAGGTGCTGGTCGCCACCGACGTCGCAGCCCGCGGCATTGACGTGCCGAACATCAGCCACGTGGTCAACTACGCCCTGCCGCGTCACAGCGAAGACTACATCCACCGTATCGGCCGCACCGGTCGCGCCGGCCGTTCCGGCATCGCCGTGAACCTGGTGCACCACGGTGACCGTTACAAGTGGGTCAAGATCGAACGCATGCTGCCCGCCCGCGTCAACCCCAGCGAAGTGGAAGGTCTGGAACCGCAACGCGCACCCAAGCCCCGCAGCGGTCGTCCCGGTGACGGCTACCGCAGCGGCGGCGGCGGCCGTGACTTCAACGGCGGCAGCAAGGAGCGGTGGAGTCGCGACCGCAAGGACAGCCGTCCGGCCCCGCGCAGCGGCGACCGCAGCGGTCCGCGCACCGATGACCGCGCCCCGCGTTTTGACGACACCGGTTTCCGTCGTGACGGCGGCTACCGTAATGAAGGCGGCGGCTACCGCGGCGCTTCGGCTCCGGCCGGTGACCGTCCGTACGCAGACCGTGCTCCGCGTGGTGATGATCGCGGCGGTTATGCCCCGCGTCGTGATGACAATTTCGGCAATCGTCCGGAAGGCCGTCGCGAAGGCGCCGGCGGCTATGCCGGCCGCTCCGACCAGCCGCGCCGTGAAGGCGGCGGTTTCGGGGCTCCGCGCTCCGACGCCCCCCGTCGCGACAGCAACTGGCAGGATCGTCCCCGCCGCCAGACCAGCGGTGACTGGGAACGTCGCTAAGACCGCCGGAAGCCTCAGCCGCCCATCAGGGCGGCCTTGAGGTCATCCTGCACCGGTTCGGGTCCCAGCCATATCTTGAGCAGGGCCCGGGCCAGGTCTTCCCCTTCAATCGTATCCCGCACATCCCCGCCAATCCGCACCACCGTTCCCACGCCCGGCAGAAAATCGAACTGGATGACGTCGCCTTCCCGCACGCCGCCAATGGAATTCATCGCCTGTTTCAAGCGCGCCAGTTGTGAATTGATCCGCGCCATCTCCGCCGCCGTTGCGTTATCCTTCAGCCCCTTCATCAACGCTTCATAGATGGCCGAGGCCTGCATGTCGCGCAGCATGTGCAGCTCCATGCGCCGCGCCTTGCGCGAGCTGACCACTGCTTCGGGAGAGGCGACCCGCTCCGAAAGATAGAGCGCGCCCACATAGACCTTGATGAAGAATTTGCTGCGCACGCCCGCGCCGCTGAGGAACATCGGCTGGCCCGAGACCCGGACCGTATCCAGCAGGCGCACGCCCTCGACATCCAGGGCGCGGGCCGGAGAAGACGCCAGGAACAGCGTCAGGCAGGCTCCGGCCAACCCCGATGAAAGTTTCCGCATGCTTCAGACCTCGCTTACCAGGGGGTGGCCCCCAAGGCAGCGTTCTTTTCACGCCAGACCTTGGGGGTCACCCCGGTCCAGCGCTTGAAGGCATGATTGAAGGCACTTTGTTCAGCATAGCCCAAGAGCAGGGCCACTTCACTCAAGGGCGTTGAAACCTTGCTCAAATAGCGCTTGGCCAATTGTAAACGGGCATCGTCCAGCAGAATCTGGAACTTCAGGCCGCGCTCGTCCAGACGGCGTTGCAGCGTACGCGGCGAGCAGCACATGCGCATCGCTACTACATCCAGGTTGGGGGTGGCGGCGTGAATGGCGGCATGGATCGATTGGCGGAGGGCGGTGATGAACTCGTCGTTGGCGGGCAGTTGCTGCAGCAGGTTCTCGGCCTGGCGGTCGAGGATGTCGCGCAACACCGGGTCGGGCTTGTTCAGCGGCTTGGTCAGCCAGATGGCCGGGAAGGCCAGCGTGGTGTAAGCCGCCTCGAAGTGTACCGGGCAGGCGAAAAACTCTTCATAGGGGCGCAGGTCGGCGGGCTTTTCGTTGATGAAGCTCATGTAGACCGGATTGAAATCCTCGCCCACCACCTGCCGCAGGTAACTGACCAGCACCGCCTGCGCGGTCTGGTCGGCCAGCTGGCCGGTGGCGCCCAGCTCGGCGCCCCATTGCAACAGCACCAGTTCGCCCTCAAAGGACACATGCAGGTCGTTGACGGCGTGCACCAGATCCTCGAAGCGCTGCAGACGCAGCAGCGCTTCGCCCAGCGTGTTGCAGGAATAGGTCACATAGCCCAGCACGCCCAGATGCCGGGGCGTAATGCGCTTACCCACCTTCAGACCGAAAACCGGGTCGCCGGTCAGCTGGTAAACCCGCTCCAGCATCACCCGCCAATCGTCAAACGGCACGCGCACCCGTTCGTCCAGCTCGGGGCAGGGGCGCTGCAGGACCTTTTCGGCCTCCATCCCCTGCTCGTCCAGCCATTCAAACAACAGGCGCACATAGGTCCCGGAAATATGACCCTGCATGATTTTATCTCTCGTGAGGTATGGCATTGTTCTTGTTCGGGGAAAGCCCCGGCCGCGGCTTCATGGAACGGCGGCGGTCACGGCGGCTTTCCTGCTCCTAGCATCATAGTGCCAAGATACGGCGGGTCAACTGATCTTTGCCGAACTGACGACGGGATCGGGCGGAAAGGTCATTAACTCTTCACTGGACAAACGATAACGGCTGGAGGAACCTATTGATATATCGCGCTGAAAATCCAAAGGAGTCCGCCGTGAAAATTCTGGTTGCCGTGGATCTGCATGAATCCTGCGACGTCATCCTGGCGCATGCGGGAAAACTGGCCAAGGCGTTCGACGCCAAACTGATCCTGCTGCATGTCACCGACATCCGTCCCGAACTGACCGGCTACGACATTGTCGCCGATGAGTCCTTCGGCAACTTCCCCGACCCCCAGCTGATCCGCGACAGCATCGCCGACCGTTTCCGCGAGGAACACGAGAAAATCCAGACGCTGAGTCTGCCGCTGCGCAACGAAGGGGTGGAATGCACCGCGCTGCTGGTGAACGGCATGGCCAACCATGCCGAAAGCATTCTGGAAGAAACCCGCAAGCATGCAGCGGAAATGATCGTGATCGGCACCCACCGCAAGGGCGTGGTGGCGAGGCTGCTGCTGGGCAGCACCAGCTCCGGCGTGCTGCAGCATGCCACCGTGCCGGTCGTCATGGTGCCGGTGGTCGACAAACCGGCTGCCTGATCCCCCCGTCACAAAACCGTCACCCGCCTTTCAGCAAGCTGTCATTTGCCTGGCCGAGGATACCCGGACATTTGCAATGTCCACCCTCAGCGCCAGGTAGATGACCATGAACAACACCTCCTCCAGTTCCATCCAGACTTCCCGCCGCCGCCTGCTGCAACTGCTGGCCAGCGCACCCGTGCTGCCGCTGGCCGGCGTTTCCGCCTCCAGCCTGGTGCTGGCGGGCTGCAACGGCAGTGACGACCCCGCCCCGGCCAAGGCTGCCGCCACACTGACCGGCGTCAGCTTCAGCTCCATGCCCGCGCCGACGCTGGCCAACGCCGCCGCCATGGCCACCACCACCGTCGGCTCGACCATGACCGCCAGCTTCAGCGACGGCAGCAAGGTCGACGTCAAGCTGGCCTACCAGCCCTTCTTCATCACCGGCGACAAGGTGTCCGACGGCATGGGCGGCCAGATCCTGGCCGGCGGCTACTACGACATCTACAACCAGCCGATCATTGACGCCACCGTCGCGGGCAAGGAACGCCAGTACTTCTCCGACGCCCCGGACGGCACCTCGCTGCTGACCGTACCCGGCGCCAAGGTGACGGGCGTCACCGGTAATACCGTCTTCGCCGTGGTGCAGTTCGAATACACCACCTGGGCGCAGGACGGCGTCACCGACATGTACGGCAAGCTGCCCTCCCCGATCGCCGTGCTGACCCTGGACCAGGACCCCGCTACCGGCAAGCTGAAGCTGGTCAAGTACCACAATGTCGATACCAGCGGCGTGCACGGCCTGTGGATCACCTGCGGCGCTAGCCTGTCGCCGTGGGGCACGCACCTGTCCAGCGAGGAATATGAGCCGGACGCCTTCACCGCCGCCGCCAGCAGCCAGTTCAAGGCCTTCAGCAAGAACCTCTACGGCAGTGAAACCGCCGCCAATCCCTACCACTACGGCCACCTGCCGGAAGTGACCGTCAACGCCGACGGCACCGGCTCGATCAGGAAGCATTACTGCCTGGGCCGCATCTCGCACGAGCTGGTGCAGGTGATGCCGGACAACCGCACCGTACTGATGGGCGACGACGCCACCAACGGCGGCCTGTTCTGCTTCATCGCCAATAACGAGAAGGACCTGTCCTCCGGCACGCTGTATGTCGCCAAGGTTGGCGCGGGCTTCACGCTGGACACCACCGCCGCCCCGACGCCGCTGAGCTGGATCAAGCTGGGCTCCGCCACCAGCGCCGAAATCCACAAGCTGGCCAATACCACCCTGGCGACTGACATTTTTGACCGCGTCACCGCCGACCCGCTGGACGCCAGCTACACCAAGGTCTTCGTCGGCGGCAAGGCGGAATGGCTGAAGCTGAAGCCGGGCATGGAAAAGGCCGCCGCCTTCCTTGAAACCCATCGCTATGCCGCCTATGTCGGCGCCAGCCTGGGCTTCACCAAGATGGAAGGCACCACGGTCAACGCCAAGGACAAGATTGCCTACTCTGCGCTGCAGAACATCCAGTCGTCCATGGTGGCAGGCAATGCCGCCAACGTGCCGGGCAACGGCATCTCGGTGCCCAAGCAACTGGTGGCCGGCGCCGTGATGGCGCTGAACCTCAAGGGTGGCCAGAAGGACACCGCTGGCGGCACCATCAACAGCGAATGGATGCCCGTGGACACCAAGGTGCTGCTGGCCGGTGAAGACATCACCGCCGACGCCCTGGGCAACACCGCCAACCCCAACAACATCGCCAACCCGGACAACCTCAAGTTCTCCGAAAAGATGCGCACCCTGTTCATCGGCGAAGACAGCAGCCAGCACGTCAACAACTTCCTGTGGGCCTACAACGTGGACACCAAGCAGTTGTCGCGCGTGATGTCGATCCCCTCGGGCGGCGAGTCCACCGGCCTGCACGCCGTGGACGAGATCAACGGCTGGACGTACATCATGAGCAACTTCCAGCACGCCGGTGACTGGGGCGCCATCCACAGCGTGGTCAAGGACACGCTGGACCCGATGATCAAGGCCAACTACAAGAACAAGAACGGCGCGGCCGTGGGCTACCTGACGGCTGCTGCCAAGCAGCCCAGCCTGAACCAGGCCTGAACTCAGCCTGAAACCCGCCTGAGCTAGGGGCCAACAGGGCTGCACCCGGTGCGGCCCGCTTCAAAAACCAACGGGGCCCAAGGGCCCCGTTGTGATTGGCGGCTCTGGATTGCTATATATACGATAGCTATCCAGGCATAAGGTAGTAGCACTAACAGGCGATTTTGCTCAA
>DASUIM010000401.1:0-2035 GCA_036279775.1 Fluviicoccus sp.
CGCATCTGGTCTTACGCCATTCCCGGCAGCCCCCTCAACGGGTTCAAGGCGGTGACCACCGTTCGGTCCAAACTCAGCAATATCGTCGGTCTGATTACCGATACCGATGCCGCCAGCCGCTGGTTGTATCGTACCAGTGAAGTAGAGACGCTGCGCCGCAACGATGACGACATGTCCTTCGTGATCCGCGTCGTCACCGACTTCCCGTGGCCGTTCAAGGACCGCGAGGCCGTGGTGGCCGGTCGCATTACCCAGGATCCGAAAACCATGGTGGTGCGCATCGACAGCAACACCGTGGGCGGCTATGCCACGCGCAAGGGCAACCTGAACATGCCGCTGGTGCAGGGCAGCTGGCAGTTCCGGCCCGTGGGCAACGGCCTGGTGGAAATCACCATGACCGGACATGCCGATCCCGGCGGCAACCTGCCGGTCAGCCTGGTCAACATGTTCATTCAGGAACACCCCTACAACTCGCTGATGGCGTTGCGCAATGTCATCTCGGAGCCGAATTTCCAGACCGCGCGCCTGGCTTCCATCCGCGAGCCGGTGTACCAGTAATCCCCCGCCCGTCATGTCCCGGCCGCCGGTCCGGACATGACACATGTCATCTTATCCCCTGCCTTTCCCCTGATTAGCATGCCGGTATCACGGGCCTTTCCGGCCCGGTTCTCCGGAGTGCCCGTCCATGAACTTCCGCCGCCTGTTTGCTGCCCTGACGCTGTGTACCCTGACCGTCGTGCAGGCCGCTGAACCCGTATCCGTTGACCCCAGGATCGTCAACAAGCTCAGCCAGTCCGATGCCTGGAACAGCAACAGGCCGCTGGACCAGCAGATCAGCCAGCGCGCCAATGAGGCGATGTCAGTGCTGATGACCCTCAAACCGGGCCAGGACGGCCTGCCGCCCCCGCTGGACAAGCCCTTCAACGTTTCAGTCTGTCTGTTCGATATTCTCGGGAAGAACGGCGAGCTTTACAGCCGCGCCAAGGACATGGTGCTGATCGCCCGGCGCTGGAATGTCTTCATCGAGTTGCAGGTCTATACCGACGAACGTATCACCGCCGAAAACTTCAAGGCCGGGCAGTGCGACGCCGCGACCATTTCCACACTGCGCGCCCGCCAGTTCAATAAGTTTATCGGCAGCATTGACTCGGTGGGCGGCGTGCCGACCTACGCACACATGCGATTGCTGTTAAAGACGCTGCTGGATCCGAAAGTGGTGCCGCTGTCGATTACCGAGCCGTACCAGATTGTCGGGGTAATGCCGATCGGGGCGCTGTATGTGATGGTGCGCGACCGCCAGATCAATTCGATTGAGAAGGCGGCGGGCAAGAAGGTGGCGGTGCTGGATTGGGACAAGTCGCAGGCCGAAATGGTGCAGAAGCTGGGCGCGCAGCCGGTGGCGTCGGACATCACCAATTTCGCGGGCAAGTTCAACAACGGGCAGGTCGACATCATCGCCGCCCCGGCCATCGCCTACCGGCCGCTGGAGTTGTACAAGGGATTGGGCAAGGATGGCGCGATCTACAAGTTCTCGCTGGCGCAGGCCACCGGCAGCCTGGTGATCAACCGTGAGCGCCTCAAGAAAAAACTGCCGGATCTGGACAAACATCTGGAAACGCTGCGCGGCGTTGCCTTGCAATACATGGACCGCGCCATGGATGAGCTGTTCATCGTCCTCAACAAGATGGAAGCCGATATTCCGGCCAAATACTGGATGACGCTGACCCCGGCCGATGAAAAGCGCTATTTCGAGATGATGCGTCAAGCCCGCATCCAGATGACTCAGGCCGGCTACTACGATCCGCGCATGATGAAGGTGCAGAAGAAGATCCGCTGCAAGCTGGATCCCGCCGCCGCGGAATGCGTTCTCAACGACGAATGAGTCGCCATTCCGCAACGCCCGGCCCGCATTTCGCGGTAATCTAGGTCAGGTTTGGCAGGGGGATACCAAGATGGCGTTGCCGGGTTTCGATGAAGAAAGTTTCAATTATCTGGGGCAGGAATGGCCGTTGTACGTCAAGGGCGTCGGTCCGGC
>DASUIM010000402.1:0-8790 GCA_036279775.1 Fluviicoccus sp.
GCTGTATGCCTACAACAACGGCGGCATCGTCCTCTCCAGCACTGCCGACAGCGACCGCACCGTCGTGGCCAACAAGGTCATCCCGCACGCCATCGCCATGATGGTCACCGTGCTCAACCGCGCCGCTGAACGCATGTAAGCGTTTTCCGCGCGCAAGGCCGACCCCCTCCCTGCGAGGGGGTTCGCCTTTCAGGCCGCCGGAAACCCTTTACGCAACACTACAAAAGCCCGCTTGCCAGAATCCGGACACCAGAACACTCTTTTGTATCGTTACCTCATAATTTTTCCAATAATCCGAGGCACAACACCCATGCCGTTTCCCCTCCGAATGCCCGCCCTGATTCCCTTGGCCCTGACTCTGGCGCTGGCCGCCTCCGGCCTGCACGCCGCCCCCCGTTATGACTTGCGGGACCCGGCGCTGGCCGCCTCGGTCAATGCGTACCCGTTCACCCAAAAGATGCTGGAGGTGATGTACAAGTCATCGTCCCAAGGCAAGGTCAAGCTCAGCCGGGCGGATGTGATGCGCGCCGTGATTGAAAGCCACCTGTTGGGTGAATACGCCCTGAAAACCTATGGCAAGGCGGCGCTGGTGGAAGACAACAAGGTCGGCTTCAAGCCCGAGGTGGTGGAGCGCAACGAGTACGTCAACCTGATCCAGGTGGCCTACCGCAACGAACTGCAGGCCGCCTTGCAGAAAATGGGCGGCTCACTGGACAAGGTGCTGACCGGCGAAGATCCGGTCAAGCCGACCGAATGGGCGCAGTACCTGTCGCCGCCGGGCAAGATGCAACTGGAAATCCGGCTGAGCGACAAGGGCATGGCGCTGGCGGCGAAGCGGGTGGTGCTGCGTTATAAGTTTGATGAGAAGAATCAGGGCGTCATTACCCTGAAAGATGTCTATGACGTGCAGAACGTGCAGGGCCGCAATGAAATGGTCGGCGGCAACAGTGATTTCGTGCAGCAGCAGGCGCGGATGCTGATCGTCGGCCGTTATGTCGACTTGTGGGCCAGGACCGCCTCCGGCCTTAGCGCCGCTGAAATCAGCGGCCTGAAGAAGGCCATCAGCCACAAGAGCTATCTGGACGGTTATGTGACCCTGATCGGTATTGCCGCCGATATCCACGATGACAACATGCACCTGAAGAAGCTGGCCAAGGGCGTCACTGAAAAGGAAGTGCTGGAGTACTACAACAGTCATCCGGATGACTTCAAGCGCGTGGAAGGCGTGCGCGCCCGCCACATTACCGTGGCGGATGAAAAGACCGCCCAGACCCTCTATGACCGTATCCAGAAGGGTGAGAAATTTACCGATCTCGCGGCCAAATACTCCCTGGCGGCCGACGGCAAGAACGGGGGCGATCTGGGCTGGGTGCAGGCGGACAAACGCAACAACGGCCTGTGGATCAACGATTTCGCCTTCCTGCAAACTCCCGGCGTTGTCTCCCGGCCGATCCGCGCGCCCATGATCAACGGCAAGGTCTCCTGGGAACTGGTGATGATTGACGAGAAAAAGGAAGGCCGGCATCCGGCCAGGAGCTCGACCGTGAAGTACGAGGCCTCGCAAATCATCGCCCGACAGAAGGTGATTGCCGAGTACCGCGCCGTTCGGTCAAGATTGCTGGACAAGGCCGACATCCGCCTGCGCCCCGAACTGAAGGGCGAAACCGAATGGGATATCCGCAACGGCGATGTACCGGTGGCCAAACCCCACAGCCACGATCACGACGATCATGGCGGTTGATGGCGTCAACCGATTGAACCATAACAAGAAACCGGGGAACCGATCATGAAGAAACCCGTCATCATCTTTACCGCGGCCGTGGCCGTTCTGGCCGGGGTTGCCGTGGTTCTGGGCATGTGGATGGGCGGCGACGGCAAGCGCAGCCTGCCCGGCATGACCACCGCCGATCACGCCGCCGGCAGCGCCGCGGGCGGCATCATGACCGGCGAACAGCGGCCGCAGAACCTGAACGCGCCCCCCGCCCCCGCCCCCGGCGGCACGGACAGCCCGCTGCTGCCGCTGGAGCCCTCCACGGTCGACGCCGCCGTATCCATGCGCGAATCCTTCCTGCACGGCGATCCCAATGCACCAAAGGTCGTGCATGATGCGACGCCGCAGGAACAGGCCACACCCGAGGAACTGGCCGACCCCAAGCTTTACGCCCAGTTTGAAGCCCGCCAGAACATGCGCCTGTACAAGGGCTATGTGGCCGCCGCCGAAACCGAGATCCCCCGGCTGCAGCAGGATATCGCCAAGGCCAAGGCCATGGGCCTGAGCAAGGAGCAGATCGCCGAGGGCGAGGAAAAGCTGCGCCGCATCCAGGCGATGCGCGACCAGTTGCTGAGCGAGCATCCTGAGATCTCGCGCTAGACCGCGCTCCATGAAAAAAGGCCGTCACTGACGGCCTTTTTTCATTCGCATGATCTATCCGCCATCACCCGCTGCGGTTGGTGACGCCCTCGGCAAAACGCCAGGTGCGGATGAT
This sequence comes from Fluviicoccus sp., assembly GCA_036279775.1. Lineage (GTDB taxonomy): Bacteria > Pseudomonadota > Gammaproteobacteria > Pseudomonadales > Moraxellaceae > Fluviicoccus. Next base: position 2,487 of record DASUIM010000402.1, read on the forward strand.
CTGCAACACATCCATTTCGCGGCGCATTTCGCGGCTGAAAGGCTTGAAGGGGGCGGACAGCTGCACCGAGCGGCGCGCCGCCTCGTCCAGCAGCACCTGCCCGGAAGATTGCAGGGTACGGATTTCCCGCACCTCGCCGCCGGGCGTAATCGCCACCAGCAGCCGCACTTCGCCGCGCAGACGGCGCTGCCGGGCCTGCTCGGGGTAGTGCCGGTTGCCCATGCGCTCCACCTTCTGGCGGAAGTCGTCGATCCAGGCGGCGGAAATGTCGGCGCGGGCCGACAAGGTGGAGACGGTATGGATGCGCTGCTTGCGGGCCAGCGCCTGACGCTTCTCCGCGAGGCGGGCTTCCAGACTGGCGATGGCCGCCGTCTGCGCCGAGGCAGCCAGCACGCCGTCATCCGGCTGCCGCAGCGGGATTTCCTTGCGCGGCTGATCGGGGGGCAGCTTGCGGGAAGCGGAACGGGTGACCACCAGTTGATGGCGGGTTTCTTCCGGCGGCGGGGCAAACGAAGCCTTGTCCTCGGGACGGACCTCCGCGATGCGGGCGTCGGCGAAATCGGCGGTCTGCGGCGAAGTCATTTCCAATGCTTGCTTGCTCTGACCGGCCCCCTGCTGGTTGGCGGCCGCCAGAAAGTCGGCATGCGCATCGGCCTTGGTATCCCGGTGCAGGGCCAGGGTGACTTCGATCATGGATTGCGGATTGGACGGCGGCGCCACGAAGGTAATGCCGAAGATCACCAGCGCATGCAGCAGCGAGGCGATAACCAGGGACAAGCCCAGGCGACGGGTATCAGCATCCATAACAAGTGTAGACATTGGCCGGAACAGGCTTGATCAGGTTCTTCTGGAGGCGCAGCATAGCACAGCCGTTCCGGCGCCGGGACTTGACTCCCCGGCGCGAAACCCCGTTCAATCGTAAGAAAATGCAAAGGACTCCCGGATGACCTCCCTCTCCAGCCTGCTTGACACTGTCACCGGCGTGCTTGACCAGCACGACCTTCACTATCACCTCGACAATGAAAACGGCATGCTTTCCGGCAGTCTGCGCGGCGACAACGGCACCTGGCGCTTCCTGGTGGAAGTGGTGGAACGTGAAACCGAACGCGGGATCATTATTGTGTCCTTCATTCCGGTCAATGTGCCCGAGGGCCGCCGCCTCGCCGTGGCCGAGCTGCTGACCCGGATCAATTTCAGCAAGGCGATGGCGTTTTTCGCGCTGGACATGAGCGACGGCGAAATCGTCTGCAAGAGCGGTTTCGATCTGGCCGACGCCGACCTGACACCGGAAATGTTCGACGGCACCTTTCTGCTGAACGCCCACACGCTGGACCATTACCTGCCCGCCGTGATGCAGGTCTGCTTCAGCGCCGTGTCCCCCGAAGCCGCCCTCGCCGCCCTGGACCGCCAGGGTTCGGTGATGCAATAACGGAGATGTCCCATGGTTGACTGGATCCAGCTGGCCGGCATGGCCGGCAAAGCCATCAGCGCCGTCCGCGACTGGACGGACAGCCTGTCCCAGGAACGGGAAATCTTCATTCCCGACGGCATGATCAACACGGCCGTCACCGCCCTGCTGCCCAAGGACAGCGTGGTGAAATCGGTACTGGTGGAGTGCCACGACGGTTTTGCCGATCTGGACATCCTGGCCAACCATGAAGGCACGGAAGTGAACATCCTGCTGACCTTCGAGCTGCAAAGCCTGACCATCAACCGCCACAAGCAGGCGGTGGCGCTGCGCGAGCGGCAGCCGCCGGAACTGAGCTTCCGCTATTTTCCGTCCGCCTGGCACAAGGCCTGGCTGCTGCTGCAGGTCTGGGCCTGCCGCCACCTTCTGCGCCAGCATCCGCTGCACCATGTGCTGCGCAAGACTGACGGCGTGGAAATCAGCAACGGCGTCTATCGCATCGACCTGTCGTTATGGGTGCGGCAGAAGGCGGCGCTGATCGCGGCGTTATATGCGGTGGATATCCGGCAGGCGACGCTGCGTGAAGGCGGCCTGCTGGTGCGCGGCGCGGCTAACGTGAAGTCGCTGGAAACACTGCGCGGGCTGTACCAGGTGGCGGCGGGAACCGTGAGTCAGGTGCGGGACGGACTGTCGCGCTCCGAGTCCCGGCCGTTGCGGTCGGTCGGCCCTGATTAATCGTGCGCCAGCCGGTAGCCAACACCCGGCTCGTTGAGCAGGTAGCGCGGCTCGGCCGGATTGACCTCCAGCTTGCGCCGCAGTTGCCGCATGTAAATGCGCAGGTAATGGGCATCCTCCTCGTGCAGCGGCCCCCATACTTCGCGCAATAACTGCCGGTGGGTTATCACCCGGCCGGGCTGCCGGGCCAGTACCGCCAGCAGCCGGTATTCCACCGGCGTCAGGCGCACCGGCTGCCCGGCCAGCTCCACCCGGTGCGTAATCAGGTCGACCAGCAGATTCTGATGATGGTAGCGGACAGGCGCGGCTTCAGCCGGGCTGCGGCGGCGGCGCAGCACGGAATTCATGCGCGCCACGAGCTCACCCACCCCGAACGGCTTCTGGATGTAATCATCGGCACCGGCATCCAGCGCGGCGATCTTCTGCTGCTCCTGGTCCCTCGCTGAAATAACCATCACCGGCGCGGTGCTGATCTGGTGAAGCAAAGGAATCAGCCGCTGGCCATCCATGTCGGGCAGCCCGAGGTCAAGCAAGACCAGGTCAACCGCCGATTCCGCGGCCACCCGGTAGCCGCTGTCGCCATCCGCCGCGACGGTTACCGTAAACCGGTTCGCCCCCAAAGACGTCATCAGCATGATGCGGATATGCGGGTCATCCTCGATCAACAACACATGCTTGTTCAGTCCTGAATCCATCATGCTTTCTCCTCATGCAGGGAGCCGGGATCATCCCCCTCTTCCGGCAGCGGCAGCCGCACCCGGACAGATGTGCCCCGGCCCGGCACCGACTCCAGTCCGATTTCACCGTCGTGGGCGCAGACGATCAACTGGCACAGGGTCAGCCCCAGCCCCATGCCCGGCTGGCTGTCGGACTCGGCCCGGTAAAACGGCTCGAAGACACGCGCCAGCCCGGCCTCCGGAATACCCTGGCCCTGATCGCTTACGGTAATGATCAGCCACCGCCCGTCGCGGCCGGCCCCAATCCGGATTTCAGTGCCCTCCGGCGAATACTTGGCGGCGTTTTCCAGCAGGTTGACCAGTACCCGCTCCATCAGGAAAGGGTCACAACGCACCAGCGGCAGGTCATCGGGAACGCCGACGAGGAATTCCCGGCCGCCAAAACGGCGGCGCACCAGCGCCACGGCCCCGGCAACGATTTCCTCAATCGCCTGCCACTCCTGCCCCGGCTTGACCTTGCCGCTTTGCAGGCGCGCCATGTCCAGCAGGTTATCGACCATGCCCTGCATGTGCCGCGCTTCCTCGACAATGATCTGGCGCAGCGCCCTCCGGTTTTCCGGCGTGAAGGCATCTCCCTGCTCCAGCAGACTGGTGGCCGCGCCGATGATCGACGCCAACGGGGTGCGCATGTCATGCGATAGCGCATTCAGGATATTGCTGCGCAGCGACTGTTCCTGATATTTCAGCTCCGACGCCATGACCCGGCGGCGCAAGGCATTCCGCTCCATGGCCAGCGAGGCCTGCTCCAGCATGGCCTGCAAGTGCCGGCTGCCGGGCAGCCCGACCGTGATACCGGCCGGCAGCCGGACCTCCAGTTGCAATGTCCCTTCATCTCCGGTCCGCAAACAGCCGGTCAAGCGTTCCGCCTCGGCCGCGCCGCACGGAATCACGGCCTCCGGAGCGACGATCATCACCCGACCACCGAAGGCTTGCTCCACATGTCTGACCGTTTGCTCGATCATATGCGACTCGCCGCTGGCCGAGGCCATGTCCGCCGACAGGGCGTACAACGCCGCCGCCCGCGACTCCCGCTCCTCAGCCTCCCGTACCTGTCGGCGCAGACGGTCGGCCAGCAGGCTGATCGTGACCGCCGTGACCAGCATCACACCCAGCGTGAGCAGGTATTCCATCGGGCTGCGGGAAAACGCCAGGAACGGCTGGAGGTTGAAAATATCAAACAGCACGACGCTGAACATGCAGGTCAGCACCGACGGCCCAAGCCCCAAGAAGAATGAGGACAGCACCACCGCCAGCATGTAGACCATTACCGCGCTGATGTCATCGAGAAAAGCCTGCAGCAGCAGCGACAGTCCGACCGTGGCCGCCAGAACAGGCAGGACAAGCAGGTACTGCCGGTATCGGATCATGGGCCCTTCTCCTGCCTGAATCGTGCGGCGAGCCTAGCAAATCCGGCCGCGCCTTCCCACTCGGTGACGTGTAATTTTACGCGTTGTTTACTTGAGCGCCGCCGACCGCCCCGAGAACAATAGGAACCTCATTGCGCCGGTGCCAGCACACCGGACTTACAACGGGATTACGGAGTTTCTCATGTCGTTCAAGCACGGTTTACTGTTTCTCGCCATTGCGGCCGGCTCTCTCCCGGGTTGCAGTTCCCTCAAGGCCAAGAACGACCCCGTACCCGCCCAGCCCGGCGCAATGACCTCTTCCCCGGCGGCGGCTGCCACGACCGACACCCATGCCGCGCCAGCCGCCGCCGATACCGGGGCGGACTCCGCGACTTCGTCCGTCGCCGCCAATGGCAAGAAACGCCTCGCCACCGGCAAACCCACCGTCTCCGGATCCGCCACCGGGACAGATGCGGAAGGCCAAAGCCGCCGCGTCGCGTCCGAGGCCGGGGCGGAGCAATTGGTCAGTGAGGGCAATCTGATTTATTTCGCTTATGACGACTTCAGCCTCGGCAACGATGACCTTGCGGTGCTGCAGGCTGCGGCGGGACGCCTGAAAAAAGAGGCCGGCACCGCGCTGGAGCTGTATTGCCACGCCGATGAGCGCGGCACCGTCAATTACAACCTGGCCTTGGGTGAGCGCCGCGGCAAGACCGTGGAGTCCTACCTGCGCAGCCTGGGTATCGAAGCGGGCCGGATGGAAGTGATCAGTTACGGGGAAACCAAGCCGGTGGACGACGGCCATAATGAGGCCGCGTGGGCCCGTAACCGCCGGGTTGAGATCCATTTCACCACGCCATGAGCCGTCCGCTGATCCAGGCTGGCGAACCTGCGCCCTGGTTCGTCGCCGCCTCCTCCGTCAATCCGGCATTCCACTTTGATACGCTGGGCGGCCATTACATTGTCCTTTGCTTTTTCGGTGATGGCCAGACGCCCGCCGCCCGCGCGGTAATTGAGGGCTTCCTTGGCGCGCAGACTGAATTCTGTACCCGGGAAATCGTGTTTCTCGGTGTCACCTGCAAACCGGAAGACCAGACGCTGTCACGGCAAATCCTGCATCCGATGTATGCCAAATTCATCTGGGACTTCAACCAGAAAGTGTCCGGTCTCTATGGCTGCATCAGGGCGGACAGCGGGACACGAAACAGCTTCCACCCGGTAACGCTGGTCATTAACCCGCTGCTGCAGATTTCAGCCGTCTTTCCCTGGCGGGATCTTTCCCGCCATGTCGCCAGCGTATTGGATTATTGCCGCCGGCAGCCGGTGCTGCCGGATGGACCCGCCCAGCCGCAAGCCCCGGTCTTGCGCGTCCCCGGCGTGCTGGCTCCCGACGACTGCCGGGCATTGATCACACGCTATCTGGATGCGGGCGGTGAACCCTCCGGCTTCATGCGCGCAGAGGCGGGTCAAACCACGGCAGCCTTCGATCCTTACTTCAAGCGTCGCCGCGACATCAATCTGGAACATCATCCCGATCTGCTGCCACGGATCAATCAGCGCATCGAAAGCCGGCTGTTACCGTACATCCAGCGCGCATTGCGGTTCCGCCCCACCCGCTTTGAGCGTTATCTGGTCGGCTGCTATGACGCCCGTGATCAAGGAACATTCCTGCCCCACCGCGATGACACCTCCCCCGGCACCCGGCACCGCCGGTTTGCGCTGTCCCTGCCGTTGAATGAGGACTACCTTGGCGGCGACCTGCGTTTCCCGGAGTTCGGCCGCCAGCGATACCGCCCCGCCGCCGGGGAAGCCGTGGTTTTTTCCTCGGCGCTGCTGCATGAAGTCACTCCGGTCACCCATGGCGCACGCTTTGTGCTGCTCTGCTTCTTCTACGACGAGGAACACGCCCGGCTGCGGGCGGCAGCTCCCGCTGACCGCTGAGCCGCCGATATTGACCTTTGGCCCCGGTCACGGCATGGTGTGGCCATCCTGATTCCGCCGCGGCCCCGACATGTCCTTCCCCTCCCTGATGCAACGCGACCTGGCCGTGCTCTGGCACCCCTGCACCCAGATGCACG
>DASUIM010000403.1:0-1517 GCA_036279775.1 Fluviicoccus sp.
TCCACCGAGCTCTTGCACGACAGCTGGCTGAAGTGCGCACGCACGCCGGTTTCTTCCACCATCAGCAACTGCTTGGCCAGCGCCACCGTCTCGGCCAGCGCCGGAATGGCGGGCAGACCCAGACGGGCGGCCATGAAGCCGTCATGGGCGCAGCCGTTGGCCAGGCTCGGCTCTTCCGGATAGAAGAACACCGTCAGCCCCAGCGTCGCGGCATATTCCAGGCAACGCAGCAGCGTTTCGTCATTGGCGAACCCGGCGCGGGCATTGCTGATGGCGATGCAACCGGCCTGCTGCAGGGCGGCCATGTTCGCCGGGCGCTTGCCTTCCAGCCCCTTGGTCAGTGCGCCGATGATATAGACCTTCGCCGCCCCGGCGGCCTCCGCCTTCTCCTGGATCAACGCCACAATGGCGGCGCTGTCCACCACCGGCAGCGTGTCCGGCGGCGTCACCACATGGGCAAAGCCCCCGGCCAGCGCGGCGCGGGTTTCGCTGGCGATGGTGGCGTGATGCTTCTCGCCCGGCTCGCGCAGGTTGGCGCACAGGTCGACAAAGGCGGGCAGCACCAGACAACCGTCAATGGCTTCGACATGGTCATGCGGCAGACCGCGCGCTTCCGCGCCGAAGGCGATCATGCGGCCGTTTTCCAGCAGCACGTCGGTCTGGCGGTCCATGCCTTCAGCCACGTCCAGCACGCGGCCGCCGGTCAGCAAAATGCGGGCATTCTTGGTGACAGCGTTCATCAGGCATCTCCCCGCGTGGTCAGTTGGCCCTGCATGGCCAGCGTCAGCACCGCCATGCGCACGGCAATGCCGTAGTTCACTTGTTTCAGGATCAGCGACTGCGGTCCGTCCGCCACTTCCGAGGCGATTTCCACCCCGCGGTTGATCGGGCCGGGGTGCATCACCAGCGCCTTTGGCGCGGCGCGCTGCAGCTTTTCCGGGGTCAGGCCGTACAGGGCATAGAACTCTTCCGGGCTGGCCAGCAGCGGCGACTCCATGCGCTCGTTCTGGATGCGCAGCGCAATCACCACGTCCGCGCCTTCCAGACCTTCCTCCAGACGCTCGAAGACCTTCACGCCCAGTTCCTGATAATCACGCGGCTGCAGCGTGCGCGGCGCAATCACGCGGATTTCCTTCGCCCCCAGCGTTTGCAGCGCATGGATTTCCGAACGCGCCACGCGGGAATGCTTGACGTCGCCGATGATGGCCACCGTCAGCTTGGTGAAATCCCCGGCATGGCGGCGGATGGTCAGCATGTCCAGCATGCCCTGCGTGGGGTGGGCATGACGGCCGTCGCCGGCGTTGATGATCGCCACCTTCGGCGTCACCTGGCTGGCGATGAAATGCGGCGCGCCGGAATGCGGATGCCGCACCACGAAGATGTCGGCGGTCATCGCTTCCAGGTTCCACAGCATGTCGCGCAGGGTTTCGCCCTTGCTGTTGGAAGATTTCGCGATGTCGATGTTCAGCACGTCCGCGCCCAGGCGCTTGGCGGCGACGGCGAAGGTGGTCAGCGTG
>DASUIM010000404.1:0-26556 GCA_036279775.1 Fluviicoccus sp.
CCGTTGATCTTCTCGGCAACGCGGGCCTTGCCGCTGTCCAGCAGGTTCAGGGCTTCGGCAACGGCGTTGCGCACGTCCTGCGGGGCATTCGTGGGGCTGAACTGCAGGCGGTCTTCAAAGGCCTGGGTGATCAGGTCGGCGAGTGACATGGAGGTCTCCGTCGGTCAGGTATTCGTAAAAAGGGAGGCATTATACCGGGTTTTCCCGGCCAATCCGGTCAACTTGCATCATCAAACCGGCCAATCTCCGCATCAAAGCAGGGCCTTGATGCGCTCGGCGGCGACGACGCAATCACCCAGCGAGGCGACTAAGGCCATGCGCACCCGGTTTTCGCCGGGGTTCAGCCCGTCCACCGTCCGGCCCAGATAGCGCCCGGGCAGAACGGTGACGTGGGCCTGAGCGTAAAGCAAACGTGCGAAGGATTCGTCATCGCTCGGCGTGTCAGCCCAGAAATAAAAGCCCGCATCCGGCATCTGCAAGGGTAATACCGGATCAAGAATGTCGCGGAAAGCCTTGAATTTCTGACGATAAAGTGCGCGGTTCTGGATGACGTGGCCTTCGTCGAGCCAGGCCATGATCGAGGCCCACTGGTGCTGCACCGGCATGGCCGAGCCGTGGTAGGTGCGGTACAGCAGGTAAGGCTTCAGGAGGGAGGCGTCCCCGGCGACAAAGCCGGAACGCAGTCCTGGCACATTGGAGCGCTTGGACAGGGAGTGAAAGACCACGCAATTGCGATAGTCGTGGCGTCCTGTTTCGGCGCAAATCTGCAGCAGGCCGACCGGCGGCTCAGCCTCGTCAAAATAGATTTCGGAGTAGCACTCGTCCGAAGCGATGATAAAACCGTACTGGTCGCTCAGTTCCAGCAGCCGCACCAGCTTCTCGCGGGGAATGACCGCGCCGGTGGGATTACCCGGACTGCAAATGAACAGCAACTGGGTTTGCCGCCAGATTTCCGTGGGAACGGCGTCGAAGTCGGGAATAAAGCCGGTTTCCGCCGTGCAGGGCAGGTACCAAGGCTCGGCGCCCGCCAGGAAGGCGGCGCCTTCATAGATTTGGTAGAAGGGGTTGGGCATTACCACCAGCGGCCGGGTCTGGCGGTTGACCACGGCCTGGGTGAAGGAAAAGAGCGCCTCGCGGGTGCCGTTGACCGGCAGGATCTGGGTTTCGGCATCCAGATGCACCAGCCGGAAGCGGCGCTGCAGCCAGGCGGCGATGGCCTGGCGCAGTTCCGGAATGCCCTTGGTGGTCGGGTAGGTGGCCAGATGCTTGGATTGCTGGTTGATGGTGCGCATCACGAAGTCTGGCGACGGATGCTTCGGTTCTCCGATGGACAGCGCGATCGGCTTGAGGTCTGCGGGCGGCGTCAAGTCGCTGAACAGGCGCGCCAGCTTCTCGAACGGATAGGGGTGCAGTTGGCTCAGATCGGGATTCATTCAGTTCACCGTGTCCAGTTGGCTACGCAGGGCGGCGGCCAGTTTCTCACAAAGTTCGGGATTGGAAATAGGATGGCCGTCGCGATCCGTAATGAAGAAGACGTCTTCCGCGCGCTCGCCCAGCGTGGCGATGCGGGCGTTCTGCAGGTTGACGCCGTGTTCCATGAAGATCAGGCCGATCCGCGCCAGCAGGCCGGGGCGGTCCAGCGTGATGACTTCGAGGATGGTCTGGTGGCGCTGGATATCGTTGCTGATGTTGACCATGGTCTTGACGCTGAAGTGTTTCAACTGGCGCGGCAGGCGCTTCTGGACAATGGTCGGGAACTGGTCGGGGTGTGACAGGGTCCGTTCCAGATCGGCCTGGATGTGTTCCAGCCGCTCGGGGTCGGAAATCTGGGTATTGTCCTCGTCGAGCACGATATAGGTGTCGAGCGAGTAGCGGTTTTCCGCCGTGATGATACGCGCGTCTAGGACGGTCAGGTGCAGGTGGTCCAGCGTCGCCACCGAGGCGGCGAACAGGTTCGGCAGGTCGCGGGTGTAGACGAAGATCTGGGTGGCGCCTTCGAACTGGGTGCCGTGGCTTTCCTTGATCACGACCAGCGGCGCGGTGTTTTCGCCGTGCGCGAGGATGGCGGCGGTATGCCAGGCGATATCGGCGGCGGTTTCCCGCAGGAAATAATCTTCGCCCAGACCCTTCCAGATCTCATTGATGCGGTTTTCGTCCATGCCCTGTTCGTCAACCAGGATTTCCAGCGCATGGATGCGGGTTTCATGCACCCATTCCTGGCGGTCGACCGGATTGTTGAGGCCACGGCGCAGGGCGCGGCGGGTTTGCTGGTACAGCTGGCGCAGCAGCGAGGCGCGCCAGGAGTTCCACAGCTTGGGATTGGTGGCGCAGATGTCGGCGACGGTCAGGGCGTAGAGGTAATCCAGATGCACCAGGTCGCCCACCTGTTCGGCGAACTTGTGGATCACTTCAGGGTCGGATACATCCTGCTTCTGGGCGGTGACGGACATCAGCAGATGCTTTTGCGTCAGCCAGGCGACCAGATTCGCTTCGCGCAGGCTGAGGCCGTGCGCCAGGCAGAAGTCACGGGCATCGACCGAGCCCAGTTCGGAGTGGTCGCCGCCGCGGCCCTTGCCGATGTCATGGAACAGCCCGGCCAGATACAGCAGTTCCAGCTTCGGCAGGCGTTGCGCCACGTCTGCCACTACCGGGAAGGCTTCCGCGCCTTCCTGGTAACGGAAGCGGCGCATGTTCTTGATCACCAGCAAGGTGTGCGCATCAACGGTATAAATATGGAAAAGGTCATACTGCATCTGGCCGACGATGGCCCCGAAGGCGGGCAGGTAGCCGCCGAGGACCCCGTACCGCTTCATGCGCCGCAGCGTCGAGAACAGGGCATGCGGTGCGCGCAGGATTGCCATGAACAGTTCGCGGTTGCGCGGGTTGTTGCGGAAGTCGTCGTTGATCTTGCGCGCTTCCACCATGATCAGGCGGATGGTGCTGGCGCGCACGCCCTGGATCAGGGTGTTCTCGGCAAGGATCAGGAAGATTTCCAGCAGGGCCGAGGGAAATTTGGCGAAAACCTGATGATGGCTGACTTCGATGTGATTGTCGCGCAGCTGGAAGTGGTCGTTAACCGGCACGATCTCGCTGTCTTCTTCCGTCTTCAGGATGGTTTCATCGAAGTATTGCAGCAGCAGCTCGTTCAGCATCGACAGGTTCATGGCGGCGCGGTAATAGGCCTTCATGAACTGCTCCACCGCGCGGTTGGCATTGCTGTCGGTATAGCCCAGCAGGTTGGCGATGGTCTTCTGGTAGTCAAACAGCAGCCGGTTCTCGTTACGGTTCGCCAGCATATGCAGCAGGAAACGGACGCGCCACAGGAAGGCTTCGCCTTCCATCAGCTGCCGGTACTCGAATTCGGTCAGGAAGCCGTGGTTGACCAGGTCGTAGAGGGTACCGGCGTCAAAATGCCGCTTGGCGACCCAGGCGACGGTCTGGATATCGCGCAGCCCGCCCGGCGCATTCTTGATGTCCGGTTCCAGGTTGTATTCGGTGAAGTTGTGCTTGGCGTGGCGGTCGTGCTGTTCTTCCTTCTTGGCCTCGAAGAAGGCGGCGCCGGTCCACAGCGGTCGGGTCAGTTGCAGCAGCGTCTGGCGCAGGCTGTCGGGGCCGCATAGTGTGCGTACCTCCAGCAGCGTGGTGGCGATGGTGATGTCCTGACTGACGCCTTCGACGCATTCTTCCAGCGAGCGCACGCTGGAGCCGATGTCCAGTCCCAGATCCCACAGCCGCGACAGGTAGGCGCTGATGGCCTCGCTGAGGTCGGCGGGCAGGGCGTCATGCGAGTGCAGCACCAGCACGTCGACATCGGAGGCCGGATGCAGTTCCCCCCGGCCATAGCCGCCGACCGCAAGCAGCGCCAGTTCTGGCGTCTGGTCGAGACCGGCGGCGGCCCAGACATGGCGCAGCACCTCGTCGACGGCCTGCGCCCGCGCCGACACCAAAAGCCGGACGCAGGTGCCGCCATCAAACTCGGCGCGCAGTTGCTGGTGGGCATCCTTCAGCAGATCGCGGTATTCGGCATTGCTGAGTTGCGGCACGTTCAGCCGGGCGGCGTCAAACAGGCGGGGGACCAGCGTGGGGGGAGGCGACATGGAATTAACCTTGTAAGAAGGACAGGTCTTCGTCGGGGCGGGCGGTCAGGACTTCCACGCCGGTCTCGGTAACCAGAATCGTGTGTTCCCATTGGGCGGAGAGTTTGTGGTCCTTGGTGACGGCGGTCCAGCCGTCCGGCAGCAGCTTGGTCTGCCAGACGCCGGCGTTGATCATCGGCTCGATGGTGAAGATCATGCCCGCCTTCAGTGTCAGGCCGTCACCGGCCTTGCCGTAGTGCAGGATTTGCGGCTCCTCGTGGAAGACTTTGCCGATGCCGTGGCCGCAGTATTCGCGTACCACGCTGAAACGGTTGGCTTCGGCGTGCTTCTGGATAGCCGCGCCGATATCGCCGGTGCGGGAGCCTGCCTTCACGGTCGCCAGAGCGCGATACAGGCATTCCTGCGTCACTTTCACCAGACGGTTGGCCAGCACCGAGCCTTCGCCGACCACGAACATTTTCGACGTGTCGCCGTGATAGTCGTCCTTGATGACCGTGATGTCTATATTGATGATGTCGCCGTTCTTCAGCACTTTCTTCTCGGAAGGAATGCCGTGGCAGACCACGTGGTTGACCGAGGTGCAGATGCTTTTCGGAAAGCCCTTGTAATTCAGCGGCGCGGGAATGGCCTGTTGCACGTTGACAATATAGTCATGGCAGATGCGGTCCAGCTCTTCCGTGGTCACGCCCGCCTTGACGAACGGGCCGATCATCATCAGCACATCGGCCGCCAGACGTCCGGCGACACGCATTTTTTCAATTTCGTCAGGGGTTTTCAGAGATACGGTCATAAAGCATTACGTCATCATTGAGGCGGGAAGGACGATATGGTATAAAGCCGCGCCTGTTTCGGCAAATAAACCGGACAGGTTTTTTCAACTTTAAAACACGCACATGTGCCGTCACGGTTATTGGGTGCCTGCCAGTCAGGTCGGTAGCCGGGGTACATGGAGGCCTAACCCGAACCTGGAGTTCACATCATGGCACAAGTTTCGATCCGCGACCTGCTGCAAGCCGGCGCGCACTTCGGTCACCAGACCCGTTTCTGGAACCCCAAGATGGGCGAGTATATCTTCGGCGCCCGCAACAAGATCCACATCATCAACCTCGATATCACTGTCAAGCGTCTGAATGATGCCCTGACCTACGCCAACGGCCTGGCCTCGCGCAAGAACAAGGTGCTGTTCGTCGGCACCAAGCGCGCCGCTTCCGAAATCGTCCGTGAACACGCCCTGCGCGCCGGCATGCCCTTTGTCGACCACCGCTGGCTGGGCGGCATGCTGACCAACTGGAAGACCATCCGTCAGTCCATCAAGCGTCTGAAGGATCTGGAAGCCCAGGCCCAGGACGGCACTTTCGCCAAGCTGACCAAGCGTGAAGCCCTTGAGCGCACCCGCGAAATGGAAAAGCTGGAAAAGAGCCTGGGCGGTATCAAGGACATGGGCGGCCTGCCCGATGCCCTGTTCATCATTGATGTGGACCATGAAGCCATCGCCATCCAGGAAGCCAACAAGCTGGGCATCCCCGTGATCGGCATCGTTGACACCAACTCCAACCCGGCCGGTGTGGACTACGTGATTCCCGGTAACGATGACGCCATCCGCGCCATCCAGCTGTACGCCGGCGCCATGGCTGACGCCATTCTGGAAGGCAAGGAATATTCCGCCACCCAGAGCGGCGGCCGTGAAGCCGAAGCTGAAGCTCCCGAATCCGCTGCCTGATTTCTGGCGTCTGGTTCGTTGAGGAAGGGAGCTAAGTCTCCCTTTCTTCATTAATACTGATTGTAGTCTGTGTTGCCGCGGTAACCGGACTGTTTTGCGGAAATCCAAAAGAGGACACGAACATGGCAGAAATTACTGCTTCCCTCGTTAAAGAACTGCGCGACCGTACCGGTCTGGGCATGATGGAATGCAAGAAGGCGCTGACCGAAGCCGGTGGCGACATCGAGCTGGCCATCGACAACATGCGCAAGTCCGGTCAGGCCAAGGCCGCCAAGAAGGCTGGCAACGTGGCCGCCGAAGGTGCCATCCTGTCCGCCACCTCGGCTGACGGCAAGACCGCGCTGCTGCTGGAAGTGAACAGCCAGACTGACTTCGTCGCCAAGGACGCCAACTTCACTACCTTCGCCAAGCAAGTGGCCGAAGTGGCGCTGGCCGCCGGTGAAACCGATGCCGCCAAGATCGCCGGCCTCGCCTATGGCGACGGTCTGACTGTCGAAGAAGCCCGTGTCGCCCTGGTGCAGAAGATCGGTGAAAACATCCAGGTCCGTCGCGCCGTGATCGTGACCGGCGATGTGGTCGGCACCTACGTGCACGGCATCAAGATCGGTGTGGCCGTGGTCCTGACCGGCGGCAACGCCGACGTGGCCCGTGACGTCGCCATGCATGTCGCCGCCGCCAACCCGGCCGTGGTCAATCCCGCTGACGTGGCCGCCGACGTGCTGGCCCGTGAAAAGGAAATCTACGCCGCCAAGGCCCGTGAATCCGGCAAGCCTGAAAACATCGTCGAGAAGATGATCGAAGGCAGCCTGAAGAAGTACCTGGCCGAAGTCAGCCTGGTGGAACAAGCCTTTGTGAAGGATCCGGACACCAAGGTCGGCGACTTCGTGAAGAAGGCCGGTGCTTCCGTCGTCAGCTTCGTGCGTTTCGAAGTGGGTGAAGGCATCGAAAAGGCCGTGGTTGACTTCGCTGCTGAAGTCGCCGCGCAGGCCGCCGCCGCCGCCAAGTAATCGCTTCGGCGATTATTTGAAAATGCCCGCCATGTGCGGGCATTTTTTATGGGCGCGGGGCAGCGTTTTTCTTTGCTTTCGGTCCGGACTTCCCTTAAATAGTTGTTGGTTGCCTTATCACTAAAGCAGAAGAAAAAAGAGGCAGGGTTACATGGAGCGCCGGATGGGTTTCCTGCGGGTCGCCTGGCTGTTGTGGTTGATCGTGATGCCCTTGCAGGCCTCGGCGTTGATCTTGAGCGCGGCCGAGCGGGACTGGCTTGCGCAGCATCCGGTCATCCGGGTTGGTGTTGATCCCGAGTGGCCTCCGTATGAGTTCCTGGATGCGCATGATCAGCATCAGGGCATCAGCGCGGATTACCTGAAGCTTGTTTCCGCCCGTTTGGGTGTTCGCTTTGTTGTCGGTCCGCGTCAGCCGTGGTCCAAAACCCAGCGGCAGTTACAACAAAAAACGCTCGATATCACGCCTTCGATTACGGAGACACCGTCACGTCGCGGTTTTTTGTTGTTCACCCGGCCGTATCTGCGGTTTCCGGTGGTAATCCTGACCCGTACCGAGACGCCTTTTCTGGGGCAGCTGGAGGATCTGAACGGCCAGCGCGTCGGCGTGGAGGCTGACTATTTTACCGATGAGATTCTGAAAAGCCGTTATCCCGGTATTACGCCGGTTCGCTACCGGTTTCTGGATGAATTGGTTTCGGCGTTATCGCTGGGAGAGGTGGACTATGTGCTGTCCAATCATGCGTCCGCTTCGTGGCTTGTGCAGTCGCTGCACGTAACCGGCATCAAGCTGGCGGCCATTACCCCCTATGACTCACCCTTGTCGATAGGCGTTCGTCAGGATTGGCCGGTGCTGGCGGGCCTGTTGGACCGGGTGATTGCCGAAATCACCCCTGCCGAGCATGCAGCTATCCGTCAGAAGTGGCTGGGGGTTCACCAGCGTGAATTCGGTCTGGCGGATTATTGGCGTTACCGTCCCGGCGCGGTGTTGTCGGGCATGGCGTTTTTCAGTGCGCTGGCGCTGCTGACGGTATTTCTCTTTTTCCGGATGCGCTTGCAGCAGCGCAATCAGCAGGAAGCCGAAGTCAGGCGGGCGCTGGAGGAGAGTGAAGAGCGTTTCCGCCTCATGATCGAGAACGCACCGATTGCGTTTGCGATATTTTCCGGGAGGGAAGGTGAGGTTTCGTTGTTAAACCGTTGTTTTGTCAAGATGTTCGGCTATGAGTCGAAGGATTTGCACACGGTTGGGGATTGGTGGGAGCGCGCTTATCCCGATCCTGCCTATCGGGATGAGATCCGCCGTGACTGGTTTGAGCGGCTGTCGACGGCGCGTCGCGCCGGACAGGACATGGAGCCCATGGAAGCCCGGGTGGTCTGTCGCGGTGGGGAAATCCGCCATGTCCGTTTCCATTCATTCTTGCTGGGCAAGCTTAATCTGGTAGCGTTTATTGATATTACGCCCCAGAAAGAAAACGAAGCCATTCTCACCGCCGCCAAGGAGGCTGCGGAAAGCGCCACCCGCGCCAAGAGCGAA
This sequence comes from Fluviicoccus sp., assembly GCA_036279775.1. Taxonomy (GTDB): domain Bacteria; phylum Pseudomonadota; class Gammaproteobacteria; order Pseudomonadales; family Moraxellaceae; genus Fluviicoccus. Next base: position 8,356 of record DASUIM010000404.1, read on the forward strand.
TTCCTGGCCAATATGAGCCATGAAATCCGGACGCCGATGAACGGAATCCTGGGGCTGAGTCATCTGCTGGAAATGACGGCTCTCGATGAACAGCAGCGCGATTACCTGAACCGGCTGCAAAGCTCGGGTGAGTTACTGCTGAAAATACTCAACGATATTCTGGATTTGTCGAAGGTGGAGTCCGGCAAGCTGACGCTGGAGGAAGAGCCGTTCCGACTGGAGCAGTTGCTGGAATCCTTGCGCAATCTGGCGGTCAGCGCCACTCAGGACAAGAGGGTGGAGGTGTGTTTCCTGATTGCCCCGGATGTGCCTTTTGGCTTGGTGGGCGATGCGTTGCGCCTGTTGCAGGTGCTGATGAACCTGTTGGGTAACGCGATCAAATTCACACCGGAGGGTCGGGTGGATGTGTCCGTGCGTCTCCGGGAGCGGCATGGGGACCGGGTGGTCTTGTCATTCGAAGTCCGTGACAGCGGCATCGGCATGACGCCAGAGCAGCAGTCGCGTATTTTCGAGGCATTCCGGCAGGGGGATGCGTCCATGACCCGCCGTTTTGGCGGGACGGGATTGGGCTTGGCCATCTGCCAGCGTCTGGTCGGCTTGATGGGTGGGGAATTGCATGTGCACAGCGCGGCCGCCAAAGGCAGTGCTTTTTCATTTCAGGTACCGTTGGCTGTCGCCCGTGATGTTGCGGGTGAGCCTCAGCCTTCCGGCAGTCGGCGGATACTGCTGGTCACCCGGAATTCAGGGCTCGCGCATGCCGTGGCGGCGCTGGTAGAGCGCTGGGGTTGGCGGCTGGATATCGCCGGGGGGCTGGGCAGTGTTTGCCTGGATATCATGGCATCGCCGCCGCCTTATGATTGGGTGCTGTTTGATGCCGACCTGCCGGGAGAGCAATGTCAGGAGTGTCGCCGGCTGGCCGGTGTGTCGCTGCCGCTGGTCATCCTGCAATTTCCCTGGCAGGAGCGTGTCAAGCCGGCGGGGCTCCCCGAGGGCGTGCGCACCTTGATCAAGCCGGTGACGCCTGCCAGCCTGCGTGAACTGGCGTCCCGCATCGAGAGCGGGGAGGCGTTGTCCGCCCGTCCGGCAGCCATTCCCTTGCTGGCGGGTAAACGGGTGTTGCTGGTGGAAGACAATGCCGTCAACCAACTGGTGGGCCGCCGCATGTTGGAGAGCCTCGGCGTTTGCGTTGACACCGCCGACGACGGCCGGCAGGCCTTGGACAAACTGGCGGCGGGTGGGCCGGGTTGTTACCAGACGGTATTCATGGATTTGCAGATGCCGGTGCTGGATGGTCTGGAGGCAACCGCGATATTGCGCGATCAGCCAGGGTTTGAGTCTTTGCCGGTGATCGCCATGACCGCCAATGTCATGCCCGCCGACCGGGAAGCCTGCCGGGCGGCGGGCATGACCGATTTTATCGGCAAGCCGATCCGTCTGGCCGAGCTGACCCGGGTGTTGCGGAAATGGGCGGAGGCATGACTTCTTGACGTGACCGGATACAGAAAAAAGTCCCGTCGGCTTTTGACAAGCGGCCGTCGACCCCGTATTATCGCCCGCCTATTATGCCAGTCCTCTCTCTACCTGCTTCAATCGAGCCCTTCAAATGGGCTGACCGAGCTGCCCAAGTGGCAGGCGATGTTCCCTTGGCGTCATTCCCGCGTTTGTGCGAGGGGCTGGCTGACCAGGCGGGCGTGGTTCAGGTTGAATGCCGGTTCGAGCGTGACGCCCAACGTGTGCCGTGGCTGCGTGGAGCCCTGACGACCAGCGTGACGCTGACCTGTCAGCGCTGTCTGAAGCCCATGGCCCTGCCGGTCTCGGTGGAGGTGGAGCTGGCGCTGGTGCATGATGAGGAAGATGCCGAACGGCTTTCGGACGACACGGATTATCTGGTCGTGCCGGAACAGGGCCTGATTCTGGCGGAAATCCTGGAAGACGAGTTGTTACTGGCCATTCCTTATATTCCGGCCCATGAGAGCTGCGAGCTCGGATACCGGAATCCCGAGGAACCCGTCGGTGAAACCCGTCGCGAAAACCCGTTTCAGGTGCTGGCGGCCCTCAAAAAGCCGTCAGCAGACGAATAACCCGTAATCAACTGATGTTGTCTGGAGTCTCAAAATGGCCGTTCAGCAAAACCGTAAAAGCCGCTCGCGTCGCGACATGCGTCGTTCCCATGATGCCCTGACCGCTGCCGCCCTGAGTGTGGATAGCACCACTGGCGAAGTGCATCGTCGTCACCACGTCACCAAGGATGGCGTGTACCGTGGCCGTCAACTCTTCCCCGTGGCTGCCGCCGAAGAGTAATAAACGGCATGGCGATCACGCTAGCCGTTGACGCCATGGGCGGGGACCACGGTCCCCGCGTTACCGTTCCCGCCTCGCTTTCCGTCCTCAAAACCCATCCTGCGCTGAACCTTGTTCTGGTTGGTCAGGAAAACCTTATCCGTCCGCTGCTTGCCCGCCTGACCTCGGAAGAGTGCTCGCGCGTCAGTATCCTGCATACCGACGAAGTCGTACTGATGGATGACAAGGTCGCGGTCGCCCTGCGCAACAAACGCAATTCCTCGATGCGTCTGGCCATCAATCTGGTCCATGAAGGCAAGGCTGCCGCCTGCGTCAGCGCCGGCAATACCGGTGCCCTGATGGCGGTCAGTCGTTTTGTGCTCAAGACCCATGCCGGGATTGACCGTCCCGCCATCATGACCGCCTTACCGACCGTCAGGGGGCATTGTCACATGCTCGATCTGGGCGCCAATGTCGACTCGGAAGCCGTCCACCTGCTGCAATTCGCGCAGATGGGCAGCCTGGTGGCGGCCGCGCTCGATGGTATTGAGCGTCCGCGCGTGGGCCTGCTGAATATCGGCGAGGAAGAGATCAAGGGCAATGACCTGATCAAGGAAGCCAACAGCCTGCTCAAGGACTCCGGTCTCAACTACATTGGTTATGTGGAAGGCGACGGTGTGTTTGCCGGTGAGGCCGATGTGGTGGTCTGCGATGGCTTTGTCGGCAACATTGCCCTGAAGACCACGGAAGGCGTCGCCCGCATGTTCGGCGCGTTCGTCAAGGAAGAGATCAACCGCAACCTCTTCACCAAGTTGGCCGGAGCCATCGCCATTCCCATCTGGAACGGCCTGCGTCAGCGCATGGACCCGGGTCGTTACAACGGCGCCAGCCTGGTCGGTCTGACCGGTATCGTTATCAAGAGTCATGGCAGCGCTGACCAGAAGTCGTTTGCCAACGCCATCCGCGTCGCGCTCAAGGAGGTCGAGAAAGACATTCCCTCCCTGATCGCCGGGCGCCTGCAACCGGTCGCCGGAGCCTGAGATGCGATTCCTGGCGGCAGTGTTGCTGGCCTGGTCCGCGAACATCGCCTGCGCCCTCGATCAGATGACGGAGGCCGATATCCGCGCTTTTCTCGACGAACAGACCACGCATGTCATGCGCAAGGAACTGGATCCGCTGATGGCGCTGTTTGCGCCGGAATTCCATCATCTCCTTCCCGCCGAGGGCAAGGAAGTTTCCCGAGACGAATACAGCAAGATCCAGAACGCCAACTTCATGGTGGCCAAACTGATCCTCAATACCATCGAGTTGCGACAGATACAGTTGCGGGAAGACGGCAAGCAGGCCATTATCCGCACCCACAACCGCAACCGTTATCTGATTCAGGTCAAAGACAAGCAAAACCTGATTGAACAGAATGAAGACCTGATAGGGGAACTGGTGCTGCGCGACGGCCGGATTGTCTATCTGAGTACGGAAAAACTATGACTTCAACACTCGCTTTCGTCTTTCCCGGGCAGGGGTCCCAGCACAAGGGCATGCTGTCCGATCTCGCCGCCCGTTTTCCCGTTGTTGCCGATACCTTTGCCGAAGCCTCCGCTGCGGTGGGTTTCGACCTGTGGGACTTGTGCCAGAACGATGAGCAAGCCCTCAATCGCACCGAGAATACCCAGCCTGCGTTGTTGACCGCCAGCATTGCGCTGTGGCGCGTGTGGCAGGCTGAAAATGGTCCGCGTCCGGCCTTTTTGGCCGGTCACTCACTGGGTGAATATTCCGCGCTGGTCGCCTCCGGCGTATTGTCGCTGGCCGATGCCGTGAAACTGGTGGCTTTGCGCGGCCGTTTGATGCAGGACGCTGTTCCCGCCGGAACCGGGGCTATGGCGGCCATTCTCGGCCTCTCTGATGATGACGTGATTGCGGCTTGCCACGAAGCTTCCGCGACTGGTGTCGCCGAGGCCGTGAATTTCAACTCGCCCGCCCAAGTGGTGATTGCCGGCGAGAAGGCGGCCGTGGAGGCCGCGATGGCCTTGGCCAGCGCCAAGGGGGCCAAGCGCGCCCTGATCCTGCCGGTCAGCGTACCTTCTCATTGTTCGCTGATGAAGCCTGCCGCCGAGAAGCTGGCGCTCGCCCTGAAGGATGTCACCTTTAACACCGCTGCAATACCGGTGGTGCAGAATGTCGCCGCCCGTGTCGAAACCAGCGCCGACGCCATGCGTGAAGCGCTGGTGGCGCAGTTGTACAGCCCGGTGCAATGGGTGCGCAGCGTTGAGTGGCTGGCGGCGCAGGGCGTCACCCGCGCGGTCGAATGCGGTCCCGGCAAGGTACTGTGCGGTTTGAACAAGCGGATTCACAAGGGATTGGAGTGCGAGTCCCTGGAAAATGAAAGTTCCCTGACGGCCGCGTTGGCGCGTCCTGCCTGACTCCGGAGAAGAAGCATGTCACTGCAAGGAAAAGTCGCGATTGTCACCGGCGCCAGCCGCGGTATCGGCAAGGCGATTGCCGGCAAACTGGCGGCGCAGGGCGCCACGGTTGTCGGCACGGCCACGACCGAGGCCGGTGCGGAAGCCATCAATGCCTGGCTGAGCCAATCCGGCGGCGCGGGCATGATGCTGAATGTGGCCGAGCCCGGCCAGATCGAGTCTTTTATCGAGGCGGTGCAGGCCCGCTTTGGCGCGCCGCTGATCCTGGTCAACAATGCCGGGATTACCCGTGACAACCTGTTGCTGCGCATGAAGGATGCCGAATGGGATGACGTCATCGCCACCAACCTGACCGCCATTTTCCGACTGTCCAAGGCCTGTCTGAAGGGCATGGGCAAGGCGCGCTGGGGCCGCATCATCAACATCAGCTCCGTGGTCGGCCTGATGGGTAATCCGGGGCAAACCAACTACGCCGCCGCCAAGGCCGGGCTGGAAGGTTTCAGCCGCTCGCTGGCGCGCGAAATGGGCAGCCGCAACATTACTGTCAACAGCGTTGCTCCCGGTTTTATCGCTACCGACATGACGCATGCTCTGTCTGAAACCCAGCAGCAAGCCATGCTTTCCCAGATTCCGGCAGGCCGCCTCGGTCAGCCTGAAGACATCGCCGAGGCCGTTGCTTTCCTGGCCGGTGATGCCGCTGCTTACATTACCGGGGTGACTTTACCGGTGAATGGCGGTATGTATATGTAATTCTTTTCATCAATCTGCCCAAAAGGATGTTGCTACCAGAGCACAGCCTTCAATAAACTAGCAGCGCTGTTCGGCGGTACGAACGTACCGTGAACATCGAGACCACCCCCTGAGGAGACACAAAGTGAGCACTATCGAAGAACGGGTCAAGAAGATCGTAGCCGAACAACTGGGCGTAAAGCTGGAGGATGTGAAAAACGAATCCTCTTTCGTGGACGATCTGGGCGCCGATTCCCTGGACACTGTGGAGCTGGTGATGGCTCTCGAAGAAGAGTTCGAAACCGAAATTCCGGATGAAGAAGCCGAAAAGATCGGCACCGTGCAGTCAGCGATTGACTACATCCTCGCCAACGCCAAATAAGTGGTGAGTGGTTGCCGAAAGCCGCAGCCCGCTATCGCGGGTCATGCGGTTTTTTTTTAGCCGGATTTCCGGACCGGCCGTATTCATCGGCTGAACCGGCGGGCTTATGGGCCGGTAGCCGTTTGCATGAAGGGGATCAAGAGCATGAGTCGACGTCGTGTCGTGGTGACCGGTATGGGCATGGTGACCTGCCTGGGCCCGGATGTGGCCTCCACTTGGGAGGGAATTCTGGCCGGGCGCAGCGGAATCAGCGCCATTGACCATTTCGACGCCAGTCAGTACAAAACCCGCTTCGCCGGGGTGGTCCGCGACTTTGATCCCGAATCCGCCATGCCCGCCAAGGAATTGCGGCGCTATGATGAGTTCATGCATTACGGGATGTCCGCCGGTATCCAGGCCATGCGCGATGCCGGGCTGGCGGTGACGCCCGAGAACGCTGGCCGGATTGGTGTGGCGCTTGGCGCCGGCATCGGCGGTATCGGTACTATCGAGCGTAACCACGATATCCTGATCAAGGACGGCCCCAACAAGATTTCCCCCTTCTTTGTCCCCGGCTCCATCATCAATCTGGCCGCCGGTCTTCTAGCCATTCGTTTTGGCCTCAAGGGGCCGAACCTCGCCCTGGCCACGGCGTGCACCACCGCCACGCATTGCATCGGTCTGGCGGCGCGATTGATTGCCTACGGCGACGCTGATGTCATGGTCGCGGGCGGGGCGGAAAAAGGCTCATCGCCCTTGGGCATGGCCGGATTCGCCGCCGCACGAGCGCTATCCACCCGGAATGATGATCCGCAGGCGGCCAGTCGCCCCTTTGACAAGGATCGCGACGGTTTTGTGCTGGGCGACGGCGCCGGGGTGTTGGTGGTGGAGGAGTACGAGCACGCCAAAGCCCGCGGCGCCAGGATTTACGCTGAGCTGATCGGTTTTGGCATGAGTGATGATGCCTTCCATATCACCTCGCCAGCCGAGTCAGGCGAAGGCGCGGCGGCTTCCATGCGTAATGCCCTGCGCGATGCCGGGTTGCAGCCGTCGGAGGTGGATTACATCAATGCCCACGGCACCAGTACTCCGGCCGGAGACGTGGCGGAATCCCACGCGATCGAGTCGGTTTTCGGCGACCATGCCGCGAAAGTGGCGGTCAGTTCCACCAAGTCAATGATCGGTCACCTTCTGGGTGCGGCGGGCGGAGTCGAGGCCATCTTCAGCATCCTCGCCATCCGCGACAATATCGCTCCGCCGACGATCAATCTGGTCAATCCGGACCCGGAATGCCGGCTGGATTACGTGCCGAATCAGGCGCGCGCCATGAAGATTGACGTTTCGCTGTCGAATTCCTTCGGTTTTGGCGGCACCAACGGCACGCTGGTTTTCCGCCGCCTCTGACCGCTGGATCATCAAGAGGGCGCATCGTGCTGACGGCAGTCTGGCTGAACGGCGTGGCGGTGGACGGGGTGGCCGCTGATGATCGCGGCTTTGCCTACGGCGATGGCCATTTTACGACCATGGCGGTGCGGAACGGCGAGCCGCCGCTGATGGAACGGCATTGGCAACGCCTGCAACAGGCCAGCCTTGCCCTGGGTATGGCCGACGACCGGTTCGCCGTCTGGCGGCAGGATTTCCTGCGCTTTGTCGCACTTTATCCGGAGATCACGGCGAAAATCGTCATCACGCGGGGGCAGAGTGGTCGCGGGTATTTGCCTGACCCGGATGCGCCTTCTAACTGCTATTTTCTGGCCTGGCCGCTGACGGATCATTCGCACGCCCATCAGGCCGGTATCTCAAGCGGTGTGCTGGCAGGGCAATTGGGCCTGAACCCGCTGACCGCCGGATACAAACACCTGAACCGTCTGGAGCAGGTCTTCCTGCGTCGTGAGCTGGCCAAGACCGGTTATCCGGAAGCGGTGGTCTGTGATCTGAACGGCGAGGTGGTGGAGGGGGTATTCAGCAACCTCTTTGTGGTTCGCGGATCCGAAGTGTTGACTCCTGCCCTGACCTCGGCCGGGGTGGCCGGTGTCATGCGCGCCTTTTTGATGGACTATCTGTCTGATCTGCAACACACTGTCGTGACGTCTCGCCTGCGGGTTGAGGACCTGAGCGATGCCGATGAGCTGTTTTTCTGTAACAGTGTTTACGGCATCTGGCCGGTCCGCTGTTTCAATGGCCGGAAGATGCCGCCCAATCCCGTGACCCAACGTCTGCAGCAACATTTGAAAAATGTCCGAATTACCACCTAAGAAAACCACCCGGCGCTCGCCGGCCAAAAAGGGCACGGGCAACGCCTCGCCGCGTCCGCGCAAACCGGCCGCGCCGAAAGGCGCGGAGCCCAAACCGACGGCCAAGCCGCCGCGTCCGCGCGCCCCCCGTACCGGAGCTCCGCGTCGACGCACGGCCCGGCAACCGGTTAGGACGATGTCGGTGTGGCCGGTGGTGGCCGGGTTTCTGCTGCTGGTTGTGCTGGTGATCTCGGCGTGGGTCTGGATGAATCTGTTCCGGCCGCTGGAGATGCCCGCCGAAGGCTATCGGGTGCGGGTAGATCGCGGAACCGGCTATCAGGCCGTTTTCGAACAGCTTGAAAAAGACGGAAAATTGCGGAACCGGACCCTGGCCAAGGCGTACTTCCGGTTCTTGCAGGCCCGACCGCTGCAAATGGGTGTCTATCAGTTCAAGCCCGGACTGAGTCCGGCCGGTTTATTGCGGCAGCTGGCGCAGGGCGAGGGACTGATTTACACCCGGATAACGGTGATTGAAGGAGCGACCTTTGCCAAGCTGCGTGAGCAGCTGGCGGCCAATCCCGATATCCGCCAGACCCTGCGCGACAAGAGCGACAGCCAGATCATGTCGCTGGTGGGCAGCCCGGTGACCAACCCGGAAGGATTGTTCGCCCCGGACACCTATGTTTTCGTCCCCGGCGACAGTGATGAGCTGGTATTCCGCAAGTTGTATGAGCAGCAGAGGCGGGTTCTGGAAAAGGCGTGGGCGACGCGCGCGCCGGGCCTGCCGTACCGGACGCCCTACGAGGCGCTGATCATGGCTTCGATTGTGGAAAAGGAAACCGGGAACGCGGCCGAGCGGCCGAAAATTGCCGGGCTGTTTGTCCGCCGCCTGCAGCAAGGGATGCGCCTGCAAACCGACCCGACCGTGATCTACGGGCTGGGAAAGGCTTACAACGGCAACTTGCGCAAGATCGACCTGATCACGCCGACGCCATACAACACTTACCGGATTGACGGTCTGCCGCCAACCCCGATTGCCCTGCCCGGCAAGGCCGCGATTGAGGCGGCGCTGAATCCCGAGCCGGGGGACAGCCTGTATTTCGTGGCGCGCGGCGATGGCAGCGGCACCCATATCTTCAGCGCGGATTTGAAGGCTCATAACGCCGCCGTTCGCGCCTACATCGAAAATACCCGGCAGCGCAAAGCGCAACCGTAATCCGGAGCAAAGAAGTCATGGGGCTGTTCATTACCCTGGAAGGCACCGAGGGCGTCGGTAAAAGCACGGCGCTGCAATTCCTGCGGGAGCGGCTGCAAGATGCGGGTTATCCGGTGGTGGTGACCCGGGAGCCGGGGGGGACCCTGCTGGCCGAACGCATCCGCAGTCTGCTGCTGGCGCGCGAGGCCGAACCCATGTCGTCGATGACAGAGCTGCTGCTGGTGTTTGCCGCCCGCGCCCAGCATCTGGAGCAGGTGATCATTCCCGCGCTGCAAGCCGGGCAGTGGGTGCTGTGCGACCGTTTCACCGATGCCACTTACGCCTATCAGGGCGGCGGGCGCGGCCTGCCCGTGGCCGATATTGCCATTCTGGAGACGCTGGTGCAGGGCACACTGCGACCGGATGTCACCTTGTGGCTGGATGCGCCGGTCGAACTGGGACTGGCCCGCGCCGCCGCCCGGCGGGAACTGGATCGTTTTGAACTGGAAAAGGCGGTCTTTTTTGAAAAGGTTCGCGCCGAATATGTCCGCCAGGCCGAGGAGTCGCCGCAGCGTTACCGCCGCATCGACGCCACGCAGAATTTGGCGGGCGTGCAGGCGCAGCTGCAGCAAATTGTCGATACCTTCCCCGGTTTGTCCCAGGATTGAGCATGGCTGAGCTTAAACCCCATGCGTGGCATGACGCCGCCTGGCAAGGACTGCAAGCCCAACATGCCGCGCAGCGGCTGCCGCATGCCCTGCTGCTGAGCGGGCCGGCCGGAACCGGAAAGTCGGACTTTGCCGGAGCATTGGCCGGGCTGGTGCTGTGTTCCGCCCCTCTCGACGGCGTTGCCTGTGGCGCGTGCAAGAGTTGCACGCTCTGGAAGGCGGAGACCCACCCGGATTTTCACCGGCTGGCGCCTTTGACCGATGAGAAAAGCGGCAAAACCAGCAAGGTGATCAAGATTGACCAGGTGCGCTCCCTTTTGGATGTGCTGGCGAAATCCGCCCAGCTGGGCGGCTGGCGGGTAGCGGTGATCAACCCGGCTGATGCGTTGAATATCAACGCGGCCAACAGCCTGCTGAAAACCCTGGAAGAGCCGGGTGACCGCACGCTGATCATCCTGCTGACCGATCAGCCATTGACGTTGTTGCCTACCATTCGCAGTCGCTGCCGGCATCTGTCGCTGGGAATTCCGGAGCGCAGGGAGGCATTGGCATGGCTGGCGCCGCAATTGGAGCCTGCCGCCGATGCCGGATTGCTGCTGGGCCTGGCCAATGGGGCGCCGCTGGCGGCACTGTCATTGTCGCGGCAAGAGGTCTTCCGGCAGCGCGAGGACCTGGCGAAACGTCTCTGCGGAGTAGCCACGGGGCGTATCGGCCCGCTCTCGGCCGCGACGGCCTGCGCAAAACTTCCGGCGGAAGAAGCCTGGCAATGGTTGTACGGTTTGCTGGCGGATGTGGGGCTGATGACCCATGATGTGCGGACAGCTATCAAAAATGCGGATTTGTTGCCTATAATCGGTCAATTGGCCGATACGCTGGGTAGCCGCCGGGCGCTGGACTTGCAGGCTTTGTGCCTGGACAACCAGCGGCTGCTGGCCGCCAATATCCAGCCTGGCCTGCTGTGGGACCGCTTCTGGGAACAAATAAGAGGGTAATAACATGCTGCCACGCGGCGCGGGGATCATGAGCTTGGCCATCAAGGACAAGGCTCAGCTTTATGTCAGTTACATGCCGTTCATCAAGGGCGGCGCATTATTCGTGCCCAGCACCCGTCAAACCCGGTTGGGCGATGAAATCTTTGTGGTCGTGACGCTGCCGGATGACCCGGAAAAGCTGCCGATTACCGGCAAGGTGGTCTGGGTCAACCATCGGAATCAGGGGCAGCGGCCCGCCGGTTTCGGGCTGCAGTTGTCCGGCGAGGGCGGGGATAGCTGTCGTCGCAAGATTGAAGCGCAACTGGGTGGAGCCTTGCAGGCGGACCGCCCGACCTTCACCATGTAATCCGTTTGCCGCCCCCCGGCCATTCCGGCATGGGGCGGCGAATGCCAATCCTGTCGGAAACCACGTCTTCATGTATATCGATTCCCACTGTCACCTGGACCGGCTGGACCTCAAGTCCTATGCCGGGGATCTTGATCAGGCTCTGGACGCCGCAAGAGCGGCGGGCGTCAACCGCTTCCTGACGGTCAGTGTGGATCTGGAAACCTTTCCGGTATTGCGGGCGCTGGCCGAGAGGCACGCGGATGTGTATGCCTCGGTCGGCGTGCATCCCTCGGAGGAACTGACCCCCGATGCCGAGCCGGCCGCCGACCGGCTCGTCGAGCTGGCGGATCATCCCCGTGTCATCGCCATTGGCGAAACCGGTCTGGACTATTACTACCATCCGGAACACAAGGAAGCGCAGCAGCGTCGTTTTGCCGCCCATATCGAGGCCGGCCGCCGCACCGGCAAGCCGCTGATCGTCCATACCCGCGACGCCCGCGCCGATACCATCGGCCTGCTGCGCGAGTGCGGCGCGGAGCGGGGCATCCTGCATTGCTTTACCGAGGACTGGGAAACCGCCCGTGCCGGGATCGAGTTGGGTTTCTACGTCTCGTTGTCGGGCATCGTCAGTTTTGCCAATGCCGAGTCGCTGCGGGAAGTGGCGCGGCAGTTGCCGCTGGACCGCCTGCTGATTGAAACCGACGCGCCCTATCTGGCGCCGGTGCCGTTCCGCGGCAAGAAGAACGAGCCGCGTTACCTGCCCGCCGTGGCCGAGGCGGTGGCGAAGGCGCGCGGCATCACCGCCGCCGACATTGCCGCGATCACGACCCGCAACTTCAACATCCTGTTCGGGCTGCCGCAATGACCACCCGTCAGGCGGCTTTCCGCGCCCGGGAACAGGCGATCCTGCAAGCCGCCGAGGCCCTGCTGCTGGAGTTGGGCGACGAGTCGATCACCATCGAGATGATCGCCGAGCGTGTCGGCATCGCCAAGGGCACCATCTACAAGCATTTCCAGAGCAAGGATGAAATGATCCTGCAACTGCTGATTGCCTACGAAACGGGATTGGCGGAAGAAATGCAGCGGGCGATTGCGACCGGCGATGTTCCGCAGGTGGTGCAGGCGTATTTCACGTACCGGCTGACGTCCCCCGAAAAGCACCTGTTGTTTGAGCGTCTGGAAAACCGTCTGGCGGCGACGCGGCGTACCTTGCGTCCCTATTTCGCCCGCCTGTATTTCATCCGTAAAAGCCACCTGCGCGACGTCATGCCGCTGGTGTCGGCCTTCCTTCGGGAAAACGGCAGCGCCATGACGCCCCGCGATTACCTGAGCGCGGTGTGGGCGATGGTGCAGGGGAGTGCGGCCATCCTCCATTCCACCTTCTACCAGCGCTATCTGGGTGACCGCCAGGCCTTGCTGGCCGCGATGTTGCAGACGGTGCAGGGATTGGGGCGCGGCTGACGCGCGGCGTACCCTCCCTGTCCCATCCCCGCCCCCTACCAAATCGCTCATAATCCCTGCTGGACAATCCCTGCGCGGTGCGTATCATGCGCAAAGTTTTCACGGGAGTCGGGCATGATTGCGGAACTCGGTCACTTTGCACTGGTGCTGGCCTTCGTTGTGGCCTTGCTCCAATCCATCCTGCCGTTGGTCGGCGTGCATAACGGCAACCTGGCCTTGCAGCGCATGGCCCGCACCATGGCCCCGGTGCAGTTCCTCTGCCTGTTGTTGTCCTTCCTTGGCCTGACTTGGGCCTTTGTCAACAACGACTTCACCCTCGATTACGTTTCCCGCCAGTCCAATACCCAGTTGCCGCTGGAGTACAAGATTTCCGCTGTCTGGGGCGGCCACGAAGGCTCGTTGCTGCTGTGGGTAACCATCCTCGCACTGTGGGGCGCGGCGGTGGCGGTGTTCGGTCGCGGACTGCCCCGGGAAATGATCGCCCGCGTGCTGGCCATCATGGGCATGGTCAATGTGGCGATGATGGCGTTCGTGCTGATCACGTCCAACCCGTTCCGCCGCCTGCTGCCCGATTTCCCCATGAACGGCGCCGACCTGAATCCGCTGTTGCAGGATCCCGGCCTGATTGTGCATCCGCCCCTGCTGTACATGGGCTATGTCGGTTTTACCGTGCCTTTTGCCTTCGCCCTGGCGGGCTTGCTGGGCGGCCGCATGGACTCGGCCTGGGCGCGTTGGTCGCGGCCGTGGACCGTGGGCGCGTGGGCCTTCCTGACGCTGGGTATTGCCCTGGGATCCTGGTGGGCCTATTACGAACTTGGCTGGGGCGGCTGGTGGTTCTGGGACCCCGTTGAAAACGCCTCGTTCATGCCGTGGCTGGCCGGGACAGCGCTGGTGCACTCCCTGGCGGTCAGTGAAAAGCGCGGCGTCTTCAAGGCCTGGACCGTGATGTTGGCGATCCTGGCCTTCGCCCTCAGTCTGCTCGGAACTTTCCTGGTCCGCTCGGGGGTGCTGACCTCGGTGCATGCCTTCGCCGCCGATCCGGCGCGCGGCATGTTCGTGCTGGGCATCCTCGTGGTGGTGATTGGCGCCAGCCTGCTGGTCTTCGCCCTGCGCGCGGGTCACCTCAACAGTGAAAGCCGCTATCAGTGGGTGTCCCGCGAGGGTTTCCTGCTGGCCAATAACCTGTTGCTGATCACGGCGACCACCGTGGTGTTTCTGGGTACGTTGTTCCCGCTGGTGGCCGATGCGCTGCAGCTGGGCAAGATTTCGGTGGGCCCTCCCTATTTCAACACGTTGTTCACCCCGCTGGCCCTGGTGATGCTGTTGTTTCTCGGGGTAGGTCCCTTGACCCGCTGGAAGCGGCATGACCTGCGTGAACTGGCGTTGCCGCTTTCGAAAGTGGCCGCAGCCAGCCTGATGCTGGGTGTCGGCCTGCCGCTGCTGCTAGCGGCGCAAATGAAGCCGCTGGTGGCCGTGACGCTGGTGCTGTGCTTCTGGGTGTTCCTCAACCAGTTGCGTGATATTGCGATCAAGGCGCGCACCGCCAAGCAGGGCTTTGCCGCCGGTCTTCGCCGGTTGACAGCCTCCTACTGGGGGATGCAGCTGGCGCATGCCGGTTTACTGGTGACCGTGGTCGGCATTGCCCTGACCAGCGCTTACAGTATTGAACACGATGTGCGGCTGAGTCCGGGCAGTCGGGTGCAAATTCAGGGCTATGGTTTCGAGTGGGGCGGGGTCAAGTCGGTGCCTGGTCCGAACTTCACGGCGGAGCAGGGCGAGATCCGCATCTACCGCGGTGATGCGCTTCTGGAAACCCTGCATCCGCAGAAGCGCCGCTATAACGTGCGCGGCCAGGTGATGACCGAGGCCGCGATTGATCCCGGCCTGTTCCGTGACATTTATGTGGCGATGGGCGAACCGCTGGCCGGGGATGCCTGGGCGGTACGGGTTTACTACAAGCCCTTTATCCGCTGGACCTGGCTCGGGGCGCTGATCATGGTGCTTGGCGGCATGGTGGCCATCGGCGACCGCCGTTACCGGATGACGGCGCGCTCCACCGTTAACGTCCCGGCCGGAGAAAAAATCTGATGAAGTCGCGCGCCTTGTTGTGGGGGATACCCCTCGCTTTGTTCCTCGGGTTTTCGCTGCTGCTATTGAGCCGCATCGGGAAAGACTCCACCGAACTGCCTTCGGCCCGTCTTGGCAAGCCCTTCCCGGAATTCCGATTGCCTTCACTGTTGGACGGCCGCGAACTGACGGCTGCTGATATTCGCGGCAAGCCGGTTGTCGTCAATGTCTGGGCATCCTGGTGCCCGTCCTGCCGGGAAGAGCAACCGGCGCTGATGAAAATCTCGCAATCGGGCGTTCCGGTGATCGGTCTGAATTACAAGGATGCGCCGGAGGATGCCCAAACCTGGCTGGCTAAGCTCGGCAATCCTTTCATGCTGATCATCAGCGACCAGCAGGGCAACCTGGGGCTGGATCTGGGCGTCTACGGTGCTCCGGAAACCTATCTGCTGGATGCCGCCGGCCACATCCGCTACCGCTTTGTCGGGGTGTTCGATGAACAGTCCTGGAACAACATCCTTCAGCCCTGTTTCGCCCAGTTGCTGAAGGGGGGGGAGGCGCCGTCATGCCAATCCTGAAATCGCGATTCACGCTGGGGATAATGCTGGCTGTATTGAGCTTCAGCGCCACCGCCGCGATCGAGGTCTATGATTTTCGTTCGCCGCAGGAAGAAGCCCGCTTCCGCGCCCTGACCAATGAGCTGCGTTGTCCGAAATGCCAGAACCAGAATCTGGCCGGTTCCGACGCCCCGATCGCCCACGACCTCAAGAACCGTACCTTCCAACTGATCCAGGAAGGTAAAAGTGACAATGAAATCCGTGACTACATGATTGACCGTTACGGTGAGTTCATCACCTATAACCCGCCGGTGCGGTCGACCACCTGGTTGCTCTGGTTCGGTCCGTTCCTGTTGCTGGGTACGGTTGTCGGTGCATTGGCCTTCCTGCGCCGCCGCCCGGCGCCGCCCGCCCCGGCACTGAGCGCCGAAGAAACCGCCCGACTGAACGAATTGCTGAAGAAGCCCGCCGACCATGAGCGCTAATGTGCCTGTCCTGATTTTCCTGTCGTCGGCGCTGGCGCTGACCTTGCTGGTGACGCTGTTCATCGTGCTGCCGGTACTGCGAGGCCGCAACGCCGAGCATTCCCTGCTGGAACTTAACGTGCAGGTATTTCGTGAGCGTTTGTCCGAGCTGGAAGCCGACAAGGCTGCCGGGCGGGTTGATGAAGCCACATTCCTTGCCCTGAAAACCGAACTTGAGCGACAGTTGCTGTCCTTGCAGGTTGATGGAAAGCCTGATGTGCGCGAGACGCGTCTGGGCCGGAAGGGGGCTTTCGGTCTGTTGGTGCTGGTGCCGGTGCTGGCGGCGCTCAGCTACGCCTCGCTGGCTTGGCAGCCTGCTGTCTGGACCTGGTGGCAGGTGCAGCTGAAAACCGGCCCGCTGGTGGAAAAACTGTTTGCCGGCGAACAACCCACGCCCGATGAAATTGCCACGCAGACCCTGCCTGACATGGTGCGGGTGATGCAGGCCCGCTTGCAGCAGCATCCGGAGGATGCGGACGGCTGGTTCATGCTGGGCATGAGCTATCTGCAAGGCCAACTGGCCGATCAGGCGCTGGAGGCTTTTGATCATGCCTACCAGTTGGCGCCCGAGCGCGACGATGTCGCCCTGGCCTATGCCCAGACCCTGCTGTTCAGTCGCGAAGGCAAGCTGGATGACCAGAGCCGCCAGTTGCTGTTGGGGGTTCTGAACCGCCATCCCCAGCATGAAGGAGCGCTGCTGCTGATGGGGATGGGGGCATATCGCGCCGGTGACCTGAAGACCGCACTGGAATATCTGCCGGTTTTGAAGCAGGTGCACATTGCCCGGACAGGTGAAACCCACTCTTCGGCCATCACCGAAGTGGACAAGGTTATTGCCTTGGCGCGCAGCGGTGGCGAGAAGGTCGCCAGCGGCGGCGGCGTCCAGGTGACCGTCAAGCTGGCGGACAACCTGAAGGGCCGTATTCCGGCCAATGCAACCCTGTTCATCTTCGCCCGCGCCCTGAACGGTCCGCCGATGCCGTTGGCCGTGGTCCGGCAGCCGGTGGGCAATTTTCCGGTCACGACCGTGCTCAACGACAGTCAGGCGATGATGCCCGCCATGAAGTTGTCCGCCTTCCCCTCGGTGGTGGTCAGCGCCCGAATCAGCGGCAGCGGCAATCCGGTGGGTGAAAAAGGCGATCTGGAAGCCATTGCCGTTCCCCTGACACAAAATGGTAAAATGCAGACAGTGGATGTGCTGATTAATCAGGAGCGCCCGTAAAAAGGCCGCCGCAGTGCATCAAAATGTGTCAAACGCTTGTGCTGACAGGCGTGGAAGTGTATTTTGCCGCCAGAGTGCCAGGGCTGGCATTGTGGTCTTTTTACATTCTGGGGCGCTCCGCTTCCGGACGCCCGTCACCGGTTTTTCATATCCTTAGGGAGCAATCCGTATGATGCGCATTATTCTTCTGGGCCCACCGGGCGCGGGCAAGGGCACGCAGGCCCAGGTCATTACCCAGCAGTTCCAGATTCCGCAAATTTCCACCGGCGACATGTTGCGCGCCGCCGTGAAGGCCGGAACGGAACTGGGCGTGGCCGCCAAGAAGATCATGGATGCGGGCGGATTGGTCTCTGACGAGATCATCATCGGTCTGGTCAAGGACCGTCTGACACAGCCGGATTGCGTCAACGGCTGCCTGTTCGACGGTTTCCCACGCACCATTCCTCAAGCTGAGGCGCTGATCGCTGCCGGCGTGCACATCGATCATGTCGTGGAAATTTCCGTGCCGGATGAAGAAATTGTCAGCCGCCTGTCCGGCCGCCGCGTGCATCCCGCCTCCGGCCGGGTGTACCACATCCAGCACAATCCGCCCAAGGTGGCCGGGAAGGATGATGTGAGCGGTGACGATCTGGTGCAGCGTGATGATGACAAGGAAGAAACCATCCGCAAGCGTCTGGAGATCTATCATGACCAGACCTCGCGTCTGGTCGGCTTCTACCAGAACCTGGCGGCCAGCGGCAGTCCCGAAGCCCCGAAGTACGCCTGCATTGAAGGCGTGGGGTCCGTGGACGCCATCAGTGCCAAGGTGACGGCTGTTCTGGCCTGATCGCCTGCTGCCGCCAAAAGCCGTCCTCGCGACGGCTTTTTGTTTTTCCGGGGCGGGGGCGGGATTCCGGGTTTGTCGCCTTCTGTTTTCCCCGCCGTTTTGCTTTAATCCCCGCAATTCGATTGATCGGTATCGCCATGAAGCCCGCCCGTTCCGCTCCGCTCGGCGTTGTTCTTGTGAACCTTGGGACGCCGGACGCCCCCACGCCCGAGGCCGTGCGCCGCTATCTGCGCCAGTTCCTCAGTGACCGCCGCGTCATCGAAATTCCGCCGTTGGTGTGGAAGATCATCCTGAACCTGTTCATCCTGCCGTTTCGCCCGAAGCGGGTGGCGGCGCT
>DASUIM010000405.1:0-33889 GCA_036279775.1 Fluviicoccus sp.
GCGCGTTTTTGTTGCAACATCAACCTGTGGTAGAGATACATGGAAGCTTTTCGTGACCTTATCCGGGGCTGGCTGGGCAAAGCCCTGCTGGTCCTGCTGCTCGTGCCCTTCGCCCTGGTGGGGATCGAGTCCTATTTTGTCCGCAGTCAGGCGCATCCCGCCGCGGTCGTCAACGGTCAGGATATTCTCCAGGAACAGCTTGACCGCGCCGTGGAGAAGCAAAAGCAGGAAATCCTGTCCGGCATGGGGCCCGGCGCTGACGCCTCCCGTATCGATAATGCCGTGCTTCGCGAGCAGATTCTGCGCAATCTGGTGGATGAGGAGTTGCTGAAGCAGCAGGCCGCCAAGTCCGGGTTCCTGGTAACCGACGCCACCATCAACCGCATGATTGCGGAAGAGCCGTCGTTCCAGGAAAACGGCAAGTTCTCGCAGGAACGCTTCGTGCAGGTTCTGCGCGCCAGTGGCCAGGACCCGGCCACATTCGCCTCCCGGGCCAAGGAGCGCATTGCCCAGCGCCAGATGCTGTCGGGGATTGCCCTGACCGCGTTTTCGTCCAATAAGGAAATGGAACTGGTGACACGCCTGAACAACCAGAAGCGCGATATCCATGTCCTGACGGTGCCCGCCATGCGTTATCTGGGCATGGTGCAGGTTTCCGATGCGGACATCGCCGCGGAGTACAAGCAGCATCCCGATCGCTACACCTCCGAGGAGCGGGTGACGGCGGAGTACGTGACTCTGGCTCCGGAGCGTTTCCTGGCCTCGGTGACAATCACCCAGGATGACATTGACCAGCGCTATGCCGAAAAGGTGAAGGCGCTTGAAGCCAATGAACAGCGTCACGCCAGCCACATCCTGATCAAGGTCGATGACAAGCTCAAGGATGCCGATGCATTGACCCGAATCAAGGATCTGGAAAAGCGCGTGCGCGCCGGTGAGGACTTTGGTGCGCTGGCCAAGCAGTTCTCGCAGGATACCGGTTCCGCTGTCAACAATGGCGATCTGGGCATGGCCGGACACGGCATGTTCGTTCCTGAGTTTGACAAGGCGCTTTTTGCCCTTAAGCCGGGTGAGGTGTCGGCGCCGGTGAAGACCGAGTTTGGCTATCACCTGATCAAGCTGCTGGAGATCCAGAAGGCCGCCGTGCCCGCGCTGGCTGAGCTGCGCCCTGAACTGGAAACCGAAGTCCGCCAAATCAAGGCAGAAGATGCCTTCAATGAAGCGATCGAGAAGCTGGATGCACTGGCCTATGAATCTTCGGACCTGAAGGATGTCGCCGCGGCCTACCAACTGCCGGTCGAAGTGACGGCGCCCTTTGGCAAGAAGGGCGGTGAGGGCGTGGCGGCTGACCGCAAGTTCGTGCAGATGGCCTTTGGCGATGACCTGCTGAAAGATGGCAAGAACTCCACCGGTCTGCGGCTGGAAGACAAAAAGGTGGTGTGGCTGCGGATCCGGAATCATGAGAAAGCCGCGCTCAAGCCGTTGGCGGAAGTGACGCCCCAGATTCGCCTGGCCATGCAACTGGACAAGGCCTCGGCGATGGCGAAGGCTCAGGCTGAAGCAGCGGTCAAGGCGCTGGCGGCAGGAAAGGGAGCTGCTGAAGTGGCGGCGGCCGAGCAACTGCAATGGGTTGATTTCCCGGGGGTCAACCGCTCGGCGCAAGTGCCTTCTGGCGACATCCAGAAAGTCGCGTTCCGCCTGCCTGCACCGAAGGCCGGCACCTGGTCTGCCGCTGTCAGGCCCATGGGGCGTGACTTTGGCGTAATTGCGATCAGTCAGGTGGTTGAAGACAGCACGCCGTTGCCGGCGGACCAGCGTAAGCAGTTTACGCAGGCCCAAGGCAGCATGCGCGGTCAGCAGGAATTGATGGATTACATCGCTTTCTTGCGCGGTCAGGCCAAGATTGAAGAAGTGAAGCCCGAAAAGGATTGACGGTATTGACCCACTAAAAAGCCCGCCATTTGGCGGGCTTTTTAGTGGGCGTCTGTCAGCTTTCCAGCGGCGGCATGGCGGTGGTGTTGAAGCCGCCGTCAACATAGAGAATTTCAGCGCTGATGCCCGACGCCAGATCGGAGCACAGGAAGGCCGCGGCATTGCCGACCTCTTCAATGGTGACATTGCGGCGCAGTGGGGTGGCGGCTTCGTTGTAGGCCAGCATCTTGCGGAAATTCTTGATGCCGCTGGCGGCCAGCGTGCGGATCGGGCCGGCGGAAATGCCGTTGACGCGGATCCCCAGCGGGCCGAGGCTGGACGCCAGATAGCGGACGTTGGCTTCCAGTGAGGCCTTGGCCAGCCCCATGACATTGTAATTGGGCAGCACACGCTCCGATCCCTGATAGGTCAGGGTCAGCACCGTGCCCTTGTTCTTCTCCAGCATCGGCTTGGCGGCCTTGGCCAGCGCCAGCAGGCTGTAGCTGCTGATGTCATGAGCGATGCGGAAGCCTTCGCGGGTGGTGACATCGACGAAGTCGCCTTCAAGCTGGTCGCCCGGCGCAAAGGCGACGGAGTGAACCAGGCCGTCCAGGCCGTCCCAATGGGCGCCCAGACTGCTGAAGACGGCGGCTACTTCCGCGTCATCGGCGACATCGCAGGGGAAAACCAGGCTGGAGCCGAAATGGGCCGCGAATTCCTCGACACGGCCTTTCAGCTTCTCATTCTGGTAGGTGAAGGCCAGTTCCGCTCCTTCACGATGCATGGCGGAGGCGATGCCGTAGGCGATCGAAAGTTTGCTGGCGATACCGACGATCAGCACGCGCTTGCCGGACATGAATCCCATGATCTTGCTCCTGTG
This sequence comes from Fluviicoccus sp., assembly GCA_036279775.1. Lineage (GTDB taxonomy): Bacteria > Pseudomonadota > Gammaproteobacteria > Pseudomonadales > Moraxellaceae > Fluviicoccus. The sequence goes on from DASUIM010000405.1 coordinate 2,792, forward strand.
TTGGCAGTGGGTCGGGGCCGATCCCGGATCAGCCGCCCCGGAGTGTGCCACAAAGCACGGCGAACTCTCTAGGCCGTTTGCAACATCATCATTGAAGCTCCCCGGCGAAAGCCGCGGCAATCAGTTGCCGGGTGTAAGGGGAAGCGGGATGGCGGAAGATGTCTTCCGAGGCTCCGGTTTCCACCGGCAAGCCGTGCCGCATGACCAGCACCCGGTGGCTGACCGCACGGACGATTTTCAGGTCATGGCTGATGAACAGGCAGGAAAAGCCGCGTTCGCCCTGAAGCCGCCGCAACAGCAGGACAATCTGTTTCTGCACGGTGCGGTCCAGCGCCGACGTCGGCTCATCCAGAATCAGTACTTTCGGCTCCAGCACCAGCGCGCGGGCAATGGCGATGCGCTGTCGCTGGCCGCCGGAGAATTCATGCGGATAACGGTGGCGCGTTTCCGGATCCAGTTCGACTGCTTGCAACGCGGCAATCACGCGCTGCTCCTGCATCTCTGGCGTCAGCCCCAGCAACTCCAGCCCTTCGGCGACGATCTGCCCGACGCTGAGGCGCGGACTGAGGCTGCCGTAGGGGTCCTGAAAGACGATTTGCAGGTTCTTGCGGAACGGCCTGAAGGCAGTTTGCGGCAATGCCTGGATTTCCTGACCGAGAAAGACAATGCGTCCGTCGCTGATGTCGGTCAGCCGGGTGACGGCAAAGGCCAAGGTCGATTTGCCGGAACCGCTTTCACCGACGATGCCCAGCGTTTCCCCCTGCAGCAGCGACAGTGACAGTCCATCCACGGCCTTGATGTGGCCGACAACGCGGCGGAAGATACCCTTGCGGATCGGAAACCAGATGCGCAGGTCATCAATGGCCAGAATCTCGCTTGCACCTTCCGGCACCGGTTGGGGGTGCCCTTCCGGCTCGGCGGCCAGCAGCGTGCAGGTATAGGCATGCTCGGGATGGGAAAACAGGTCGGCGGTGCGGTTCAGTTCAACCAGTTCGCCTTGCTGCATCACCCCGACCCGGTCGGCAAAGCGGCGCACCAGGCTCAGATCGTGCGAAATCAGCAAGACGGACAGGCCGTGTTTCTGTTGCAGCGCCTTCAACAGGCCGAGAATCTGCTCCTGCAAGGTCACATCCAGAGCAGTGGTGGGCTCATCGGCAATCAGCAACGCCGGCCGGTTGGCCAGCGCCATGGCGATCATCACACGCTGCCGCTGTCCGCCGGACAGCTCGTGCGGGTAGCTGCCGACGCGCTTTTCCGGATCGGGAATGCCGACTTCGCGCAGCAGCTCGATGGTGCGGCGGCGGATCCCGTCGGCCGGGGCGGGTTGGTGCTGCTGCATGATTTCGTCGATCTGACGGCCGATGGTATGCAGCGGGTTCAGTGAGGTCATCGGCTCCTGGAAGATCATGCTGACGCGGTGGCCGCGAACGGCTTGCAGGCGGCTGTCCGGCGCGGTCAGCAGTTCTTCCCCGTCCAGGCGGATGGAGCCGCTGAGCCGGGCCGTCGCAGGCAGCAGTTTCAGGATGGACAGCGCGGTCAGTGACTTGCCGGAGCCGCTTTCACCGACAATGGCCAGCATTTCGCCTTGATGGATGTCGAGGCTGACCTCCCTGACCGGCATGCTTTCACGTCCTGCGCTGCTGAAACTGACGCTGAGCCGGTCGATCGCCAGCAGCGGCGCGGCGTTATTGTTTGCGGGGGTCGAAGGCATCGCGGGCGGCCTCTCCGATAAAGACGAGCAGGGTGAGCATGACTCCCAGGGTCATGAAGGCGGAAATACCCAGCCACGCCGCGCTGAGGTTGTTCTTGCCCTGGGCCACCAGTTCGCCCAGCGAGGGCGAACCCACCGGCAGGCCAAAGCCGAGAAAATCCAGCGAGGTCAGCAGGCTGATGGCGCCGGTGAAAATGAACGGCAGGAAAGACAGCGTCGATACCATGGCATTCGGCAGGATGTGGCGGAACATGATCTTGCGATCGCTCAGCCCCAGCGCCCGCGCGGCGCGAACATATTCCAGATTGCGCCCGCGCAGGAATTCGGCGCGAACCAGTCCGGTCAGTTCATGCCAGGAGAACAGCAGCATCAGTCCCAGCAGCCACCAGAAGCTGGGCTGGACGATGCTGGCCAGAATGATCAGCATGAACAGCATCGGCAGACCGGACCAGATTTCGATGATGCGCTGGCCGATCAGGTCAACCCAGCCGCCGTAATAGCCCTGCACGGCCCCGGCGGCGATGCCGATCACCGAGCTGCCGAGAGTCAGCGTCAGCGCGAAAAGCACCGAAATCCGGAAGCCGTAAATGATGCGGGCGAGCACATCGCGTCCCTGGTCGTCGGTGCCCAGCCAGTTCTCGCGCGACGGTGGCGCCGGGGCGGGGACATCGAGGTTGTAGTTGATGGTGTTGTAGCTGTAGCGGATCGGCGCCCACACGATCCAGCCGTTTTCCTCGATCAGACCGGCGACATAGGGGTCGCGATAGTCAGCGTTGCTGGCCAGCGTGCCGCCGAACACGGTTTCGGGGTAATCCTTGAGAAAAGGCGTGTAAAGTTCCTGCTTGAACGAAACCAGCAGAGGCTTGTCATTGGCGATAAGTTCGGCGAAAAGACTGAGGCCGAACAGGGCCAGGAAGGTCCAGAGGGCGTAATAGCCGCGGCGGTTGGCCTTGAAGTTATGCCAGCGGCGGCGGCTGACGGGCGACAGTGTCATGCGTTATCCCCGGCTCTCGAAATCAATGCGCGGGTCAATCCAGGTGTAGACCAGATCGCTGATGATCCGCAGCAGCAACCCCATCAGCGTGAAGATGAAGAGAGTGCCGAAAATCACGGGGTAGTCGCGGTTGATGGCGGACTGGAAGCTGAGCAGTCCCAGCCCGTCGAGGTTGAAGATGACCTCGATCAGGAACGAGCCGGTAAAGAAGATCGACAGCAGCGCCGAGGGAAACCCGGCGATGATGATCAGCATCGCATTGCGGAAGACATGGCCATAGAGAACCTGAGTGTCATTCAGTCCCTTGGCGCGGGCCGTAATCACGTACTGCTTGTGGATTTCATCCAGAAACGAATTCTTGGTCAGCATGGTCAGCGTTGCGAAGCCGCCGATAGTCATGCAGATGATCGGCAGCACCAGATGCCGGGCATAGTCCAGGACTTTTTCCCCGGCGGACAGCGCCTCGAAATTGTCTGAAACCAGCCCCTGCATCGGGAACCACTGCCAATAGCTGCCGCCCGCGAACAGCACGATCAGCAGGATGGCGAACAGGAAGCCGGGAATGGCGTAACCGACAATGATCAGGCTGCTGGTTGCGATATCGAAACGGCTGCCGTCATGCAAGGCCTTGCGGATGCCCAGCGGGATGGAAATGAAGTAGACCAGCAGCGTGCTCCACAGTCCCAGCGAAATGGAGACCGGCATTTTTTCACGGATAAGGTCGATAACGCTCTTGTCGCGAAAGAAACTCTGGCCGAAATCAAAACGCAGGTAGCTCGTCAGCATCAGCCGGAAGCGTTCGGCGGGCGGCTTGTCGAAACCGTATTGCCGTTCCAGGTCCTTGATCAGTTCCGGATCCAGCCCTTGCGCGCCCCGGTAGGGGCTGTCCTTGCCCTGCGAGTTGCCGCCGGAAGTCATGTCCCCGGTAGCGCTGCCGCTGACCGGATTGCCGCGTGTGTCCAGCCCCTTGGCCTTGGCGATGGCCTGTTCGACCGGGCCGCCGGGCGCGGCCTGCACGATCACGAAGTTGATCAGCAGGATGCCCAGCAGGGTGGGGATGACCAGCAGCATCCGCCGCAGGAGGTACGACAGCATGAAGCCTCTCCGTTATTGTTTGCCCTGGGAGGCGCGGATGCGCGCCAGCTTGGCGGCATTGGCCCACCAGAAATCAATACCGGGCGAGTACTTGGGCTTTACCGCCGGCTGTTCCAGATAGTCCCAGAACGCCAGCCGGTAGCTGCGGTTGTGGTACTGGGGAATGACCAGATGGTTCCAGAGCAGCACGCGGTCCAGCGCGCGGGTCGCGGTGACCAGTTCCTCGCGGGTCTTGGCGCCGACAATGCGGTCGACCAGCGCATCCACCGCCGGACTCTTGATGCCGGTCAGGTTGTGGCTGCCGGGAACGTCGGCAGCCTGCGAGCCCCAATATCCCCGTTGCTCGTTACCCGGCGACAGCGACTGGGCAAAGCCTTCCACCACCATATCGAAGTCAAAGTCACGTTCGCGGTTGATGTATTGCGACGAGTCCACCGGGCGGATGTTGACCTCGATGCCCAGGCGCGACAGGTTGCGGACAAACGGCTCGACAATCCGCACGAACTCGGGCTGTACCAGCAGGATTTCGAATTTGAACGGTTCGTTCCTGGCGTTGACCAGCTTGCCCTCGCGGATATTCCAGCCCGCGCTCTGCAGCAGTTTCTGCGCCGCCATCAGGTTGGCGCGGATGTTGCCGGTGCCGTCGGTCTTCGGCGCCTGATAGGGGGTGGTGAATACTTCCGGCGGCAATTGCGCCTTGAAGGGATTCAGCAGCGCCAGTTCGGCCGGGGAGGGCAGGCCCTTGGCGGCCAGTTCGGAATTGTCGAAATAGCTTTGTGAACGGCTGTAGGCGTTGAAGAACAGATTGCGGTTGCTCCACTCGAAGTCGAAGGCGTAGGCCAGCGCCTGGCGCACGCGGCGGTCCTGGAACAGGGGGCGGCGCAGGTTATAGGCAAAACCCTGCATCCCGGCCGGATTGAGGTTGGGTTGCTCAAATCGCTTCACCAGACCTTGCTTGACGGCAGGGAAGTTGTATTCCGTTGCCCAGGTCTTGGCCTTGGACTCCAGCAGGAAATCATATTGCCCGGCCTTGAAGCCTTCGAAGGAAACCGTGATGTCCTGATAATAGACGAACTTGATGGTATCGAAGTTGAACTTGCCGCGATTGACCGGCAGGTTGGCGGCCCAGTACTTCGGATTGCGGGTATAGGTGGCTGATTTGCCCGGATCGAGCTTGGTCAGGATATAGGGGCCGCTGCCTACCGGAATATCCAGGTTGGTGTTGTTGAAGGTGTGCTTGCTCCAGTAGCTTTTCGGCAGGATCGACAGCTCACCGACAATCAGCGATAACTCGCGGTTGTTCTTGTTCTTGAAAGTGAATTTGACGCGCTGCTTGTCCAGCGCCTCGACCTTGCTTATCTCGCTGTAGTAGTTGCGCAGGTTTGGCGCGCCTTCCTTGCGGATCAGGTCAAAGGTGAAAACGACATCCTCGGCGGTAACGGGCGTGCCGTCGCTGAAGCGTGCCGCCGGATTGAGATGGTAGGTGATCCAGCTGGCATCGTCGGGGTCGCGTTCAATCTTGTCGGCCAGCAGGCCGTAGCGCGAGAACGGCTCATCCAGCGCGGCCGTGGTCAGCGAATCATAGAGATAATCGGTACCCTCAACGGCATTCCCCTTATTGATGAAGGGGTTGGTGCTGTCGAAGGTGCCCAGCGCGCGCAGGCGCAATTCGCCGCCCTTGGGCGCGTCCGGACGGGCATAGGCAAAGGCCTTGAAGTTGTCCGGAAGCGACGGTTTGCCGTGCAAGGCGATGGCGTTGCTGGTAATGACCGCGGCATGACCCAGTGAGATTGTCAGTGACAGCAGGGCGGGGAACAACAGCTTGTTCATGGACAAGTTCACTCCTGAATACCGTGAGCGGCCTTTTTGATAATGAAAACAGGGCATTGTGGCCGGAATTGTAAGGCAGGAGCTTAGCAAAAAAAACCGCCGCAATTGCGACGGTTTTGTGTGCTTCAGGCAATCAGCCCTTGGCGAGATACAGCACCAGATCCTGACCGGGCTTGAGGTTCCGCGAGCCCTTGTTCCAGGTCTGGATCTGGCTGACCGAGACCTTGTAGCGCTTGCTGATGGAGTACAGGGTGTCGCCGCGGCGCACTTCATACCGCACCTGCTTCACACTGTCCTTGCCGGATTTTTCGCGTTTGGCAAGGCGCTCCGATTTCTTGCCCTTCTTACCCTTGGTATCGGCGACCCGCTCATCGCGGTCATCCTTCTTGCCGCGCGCCTTGGATTTGCTGTCCTGCCCGTCGTCATCGGACTCCGTCCGGATAACCAGACGCTTGCCCGGGCGCAGGCTGTCGCTCAGCTTCATGTCGTTCCAGCGGGCCAGCTCCTTGGGACTGACGTCGTACTGGCGGGAAATGGCGAACAGGGTTTCACCCGGACGAACCTTGTGGAACTCGCGATTGCTGTCCGGTTTCGCTTTGGCCGCCAGGTCTTTCTTGCCGGACTTGGCGGGAGATTTGCTGTCCGCCAGCTTGTCATTGCTGTCGGTCTTGTCGTCAGCCTTGCCTTTGTCCTTCGCGGCAATCTTGTCCTGCGATTTGGCCGGGGCGGCGTTGTCATCACCGGCCTGCGCTTCGTCATCCATTTCCGAGACCGATTGGTCTTCACTGTCTTCGATCAGTTGGGCCACGCGCGTTGTAACGGCGTTCCCGGAGCCGTCATAGTAACGCCCCTTGACCTTGGTATGGGCGACCACCAGCCAGCGCCCGGCGGGCAGTTTTTTCTTCTTGGCGGACAGCTTGTTCAGGCGCTTGAGCTCGCTGGAAGACGTATCGAAACGCGCGGCGATCTTGGTGAGGGTGTCGCCTTTCTTGGTCTTGTAGCGCTGGACTACCACGCGCTCCGCCGGGGGCAGGGTGCCCAGGCGGCTGTCAAAATCGGTGCCGACATGGGTCGGGATCAGGATATTGTGCGATTCCTGCGGGTCGGTTGCCCAACGCAGGAAGCCCGGGTTCAACTGATACAGTTGCTTCAGCGTCAGCCCGGCCAGACGGGCGACAGCGTCCAGTTCCACCTGGCTGCGCGCCTTGACGGTACGGAAGACCGGCTGGTTGACGATGGGCTTGAAGGCAATGTTGTACGCGGCGGGCTTGTTGACAATCTGGGCGACGGCCAGGAAACGGGGCACGTAGGCCTCGGTTTCGGCGGGCAGGTCCAGAGACCAGTAGTCGGTTGGCAGCCCGGCGGCGGCATTTTTGTTGATGGCGCGGTCGACGGTGCCGGGACCGGCGTTATAGGCCGCCAGCGCCAGCTCCCACGAACCGAATTTCTTGTACAGCGCGCCCAGGAATTCGTAGGCGGCGCGGGTAGATTGCATCACGTCGCGGCGGCCGTCATACCAGTAATTCTGTTTCAGGCCGTAAATTTTGCCGGTGCCGGGAATGAACTGCCACATGCCGGCGGCCTGGGCGGGCGAGAAGGCGAACGGATCGTAAGAGCTTTCGACAACGGGCAGCAGCGCCAGTTCGGTGGGCAGGCCGCGTTTTTCGGCTTCGGTAACCGTGTGGTAGAGGTAGTGGCTGGCCCGCGCCGTCATGCGGTCAATATAGTCCTGACGCTTGGCAAACCAGTTGCGTTGCAGCGCAATGCGCTCATTGCTCTGGGTCAGGTCCATCCGGAAACCGGCCCGCACACGCTCCCACAAATCGCCGAACTTAGCCAGTTCTTCGGGGCTGAGGGAGACGGGCTCCATCTCAGTCACGCCGAGCAATTCGTCAATGTCATCCTGTGTGAAATCGCTGCCTTCGGTGTCGTAATAACCGGCCGGGGCGTTGCTCAGGCCGTTAGCGGCCGCAACGGCGGTTTCGGTGACGGCAGTCGCCTGCACAGGAGAGGAAAAAATACCGCTGACGGCTTTTTGGGGGTGTGTGGAGCAGGCGGACAGAATCAGGCTTGCGAACGCAAATACCAGTATTTGTTGGACGTATTTGCCAGGGTGAAGCCGGAAATGCATGCCATATTACTCCAGTGATACTTAAAACTGCCCGATTCTAGGTAGGCAGGTCGAATACTGGCAAGCCGGATGCAACCGATATCCGGCATTAACTGTAACGAAGTGCGGCAAAGTGCCGGTTTTTTAGCGGGAGGGCGTTTTCCAGCCATCCTTGAAGCGGCGCAAAGCGACAAAAGCCTCTGATGCAGAAGGGTTTCCCGCCAACTCCGGCAGGGTGGCGAGCAGGGTTCTCCGGAAGTGGCTGTCACGGGTTCGCAGGTAGGGGTTCAACGCTTTTTCCAGGCCCAACCGTGTCGGCAGAGACGGTTCGCCGCGGTTAATTCCGGCCTGCACGACTGTGCGATATTCGCGCAGTCCGTTATTCCCCGGGTCAATCGCCTGGGCGAAATCAAGATTTGCCAGGGTATATTCGTGGGTGCAGCATATACGGGTAATGTCGGGCAGCGCCGATATTAACTCCAGGGAGCGGAACAGGGCTTCAGGGTCGTCGTCAAATACCCGGCCGCAGCCGATACTGAACAGGGTGTCGCCGCAAAACAGGATGTGCTGATCCGGGCTGTGAAACGCCAGATGCTCGCGGGTATGTCCCGGTACCGCCATGACCTGCCAATCGCCCAACCCCTCCGGTTGCAGGGTCTCGCCGCCGGCGACCGGATGATTGACGCCCTCGATGCCCGCCGGGCCGTAAATGGCCGCTTCCGGGTGGCGGACGGCCAGTTCGGGCAGTCCGGCGGCATGATCAGCGTGACGATGGGTGACAAATACCGTCGTCAGCCGCCATGAACGGGCTTGCAAAACCGAAGACAGCAAGGCGTAATCGCCAACATCAACCGCCAGCACCCGGCCGTCGGGGGACACCCATAGCCACAGGTAGTTGTCGTTGAACATGGGAACGGGCAGTAGCCGGTAGTCGCCGGGCATGACAGGTGTCCTCTCAACATCCATAATGCATCATAGTGCATACAGGCAGGTTTTTCGGCATGGAATTACCCCACCTCTGGCCTCCGGCGTCACGACCGGACCTGTCAGCCGCCCTCTCGGAGTGGTTCGACGCGGAGCCGGGCGGCGAGTTGCTGGCCGCCGAGCGGCGCTTGCTGGGACATGTGTTGCCGGATCTGTTCGGCTACCACGCGCTGCAACTCGGGCAGCCCGCGCCCGCCAACATGCTGGAAGCCAGCCGCATCCGTCACCGCCTGGTGGCGGATGAGCAGCCGCAACCGGTCGAAGGCCTGTCCCGGTTTCACGCCCGTCCTGACAGCCTGCCCCTGCCCGCGGACAGTATCGACGTAGTGCTGCTGCATCACCTGCTGGATGTCTGCACCAATCCGCATGCCGTGCTGCGCGAGGCCTGCCGCGTCCTGCTGCCGGAAGGCCATCTGGTCATTGTCGGCTTCAACCCCTGGAGCTTGTGGGGCCTGTGGCGGCTGTTCCGCCTGCCGTGGTCGTCCACTCCCTGGCTGCGCCGTGCGCTGAGTCCGCAGCGCATGTCGGACTGGTTGTCCCTGCTGGATTTCGAGGTGGTGGGCGTGGAGTCCGCCTATTTCCTGCCGCCGGTCAAGGCAGCGATGGTGCGCAAGCGCCTTGGCTGGATGGAAGCCCTGGGCTCGCGTTACTGGAGCCAGGGCGGGGCCGCGTATGTGGTGCTGGCGCGCAAGCGCGTCGCCTGCCTGACGCCGCTGCGCCTGCGTCAACCGCTGCTGCAGATGCTGCGTCCCGCCCTGGTGGCGGAAACGCGCAGCAATGGCCATGATTCGCTCAAGAAACAGGATGATTGAACGCGGTATGAAAAAAATTGAAATATTCAGCGACGGTGCCTGCCGCGGCAATCCCGGCCCCGGCGGCTGGGGCGCCTTGTTGCGCTACGAGGCCCGCGAAAAGCGCCTGTATGGTTCGGAGCCGCACACCACCAACAACCGCATGGAGCTGAAGGCGACCATTGAGGCCCTGCGCGCGCTGCGCGAACCTTGCGATGTCACGGTCTGGACCGACTCGCAGTATGTCAAGAAGGGCATGACCGAATGGCTGGTCGGCTGGAAAGCCAAAGGCTGGAAGACGGCGGCCAAGGAGCCGGTCAAGAACGCGGACCTGTGGCAGGAGCTGGATGCCGAGGCCGCCCGTCACCGGGTGGACTGGCAGTGGGTAAAGGGCCATGCCGGTCACGAAGGTAATGAAGAGGCCGACCGTCTGGCCAATCAGGCGATTGATGAAATGCTGGGGGGCGCGACATGAGGCAGATTGTTCTGGATACCGAAACCACCGGGATGAATCCGCTGGAAGGTCACCGCATTATTGAAATCGGCTGTCTGGAGCTGGAAAACAGGCGGTTGACCGGCCGGTCGTTTCATTATTATCTGCAACCGGACCGCCCGATCGATGCCGAGGCGATAGCCGTGCACGGCATCACCAATGAGTTTCTGGTCGGCAAGCCGCGCTTCGCCGAAATTGCCGGCGAGTTTGAGGCGTTTGTCCGTGATGCGGAACTGATCATCCACAATGCGGCTTTCGATGTGGGCTTTCTGGATCATGAAATGCGCCGTCTGGATCCGGCTTTCGAGTCCATCCGCCGCTTCTGCACCGTGCTGGACACCCTGGGGCTGGCCCGCCAGAAACACCCCGGCCAGAAGAACAGCCTGGATGCACTGGCCAAGCGCTATTTTGTCGATCATCGTCAGCGGACCTATCACGGCGCGTTGCTTGATGCCGAGATTCTGGCCGACGTTTATCTGGCGATGACCGGCGGCCAGGTCGGCCTGAGCCTGCAGGATGAAGGGGAGTCCGGGGAAGGCTCCCGCGAAACCGTCCGCCGCCTGCCTGCCGGCCGCCCGCCATTGCGCGTGATCCGCGCATCGCCTGAAGAATCGGCAGCGCATGCCGCGCGGCTGGATATAATTGACAAATCCTGTGGCGGAACCTGCATTTGGCGTGAAGAGGGACTGGCGTGACGCCCTCAAAACCATTATTTTAAGTCCAATAATAAAACCGGCCCCGTGCCGATTCTCCCCAACCCGAATAAAGAAGGAAGGAATCCATGCTTCCGAAAATCGATGTAAGCGCGCTGAACCTGATCAAGTCCGAAATCGACGTTTCACTGACCCAGATTGAAGGTGCGCTGAGCGCTTTCGTTGAGGACAACTCCAATAACGGAACGCTCGGTGAGTGCGTTGAAGCCATGGAGCAGGTATGGGGAGCGTTGCGGCTGATCAATGTCCATGGCGCTTCCGAGCTGTCCGAGCTGATGTTTGCGCTGCTGCGCCAGATCAGCGAGCTGCAGGAAAATACGCCGGAGCGTTACTTTTCCGCGCTGGGCAATGGCATGATGGTCATGAACCGCTATCTGGAATATGTTCAGATCAAGGCGGTCAGCCTGCCGCAACTGCTGCTGCCATCCATCAATGAGTGTCGCAAGGCGCTGGGCCTGCCCGAGTTGGGCGAGGGCTTCTATCTGGATGTTCCTTACTTGCCCGCCCCCCCGGCGTTGCTGCCGCTCGACCTGGAACCCTCCCGGGAACAGCAGTTGGCGCATCGTGTCCGGCATATGTACCAGATCGGTTTGGTCAACCTGCTGCGCGATCAGGCCGAACCTGTCCATTACCATCTGATGAGCCGCGCCCTGGAGCGCGCCGCCCAGTTGTGCGCGGGCAATGCCCAGTCGCTGTTGTGGTGGGTGGGTCAGGCCGTGATGGAAGCCCTGTCCGGCGGCGTCGAGCTGACCGGCGGCCGCAAGCGCTTGCTGGCCCAGCTGGAGCAGCAGCTGCGCCTGTTGTCGTTGCCCGGCGGATCCGCCCAGCCGGTGGACACCACGGTGCTGGCCAACGCGCTGGCCATTGTCGGCTTGGGTGAAAGCGGCGTCCATGTGGCCGAAGTGCAGGCGGCTTTCGAGCTGTCCGCCAGCTGTATTTCCCAAAGCCAGCTGCAGTCCCAGCATGACTCCATGTTCGGTCCCGGCGGCTCGGTCATCAAGACCGTCGCGACGGTGCTCAAGGATGAAATCGCCCACATCAAGGATGTGCTGGACATCATCGCCCGCGGCTCGCAGCAGGAAGAGGAAAGCTATGAAACCGTGGCCGATGAAATCACCAAGGCCTCGCAGACCCTGATCATGTTGTCGCTGAATGATGTGGCCGGCGCCATGCGCCGCCAGGCTGATGTGGTGCGGCACTGGAGTGATGTGCCCAATGAGTCGGAGCTGAACGTGCTGGTGGATATCCTCTTGCAGGCCGATAACGCCGTGGCCGCGCTGGACAAGGAAATGACGCCGGGCAGCCAGACGGTGGTCAACAATGCCCGCATTTCCATCCACCAGCTGGACGAAGCCCGCGCTATGCTGGTCGCGGAAAGCCGCGCCGGCATGTCGCTGGTGAAGCGCGCCATCCTGTCCTATATCGAATCGCAAGGCGACACCCTGCACCTCGCCAACGTGCCCGCTACGCTGCAGTCCACCAGCGGCGGCCTGTCGTTCCTGATGGCCGAACGCGGGGCCGGCATCCTCCGTTCCTGCGCGGCTTTTGTGGACCGTCTGGTCAACACCAAACAAATGGCGCCGATGTCGGTCATTGAAACCTTTGCCGACGCCATTGCCTGCGTGGACTACTATCTTGAAAGCCTGGAGGTCAACAAGCCTGTCAGCGACAATGTCTTTGACATTGGCGAAGACAGTGTGGCAGAACTGGGCTTTCCCGTTCTGAACCGACAGGCTGCCTGATGCCCTTGACCGCACCGGAGCCGGAGAGTGATCTCTGGCTCCTTTTCCACGAAAACAAGCTTGTTGTCCATATTGAAACCGGCTGTCTTCTGCATGAAGCGCCGGTTTTCGACTTTCCTGCCGAATCCACCCACCTTGTGGAGCTGACACCCTCCCGCCGCGTGCGTACGGTGCGGTTGCCTGACCTTGTACCGGATACCGGCTATGCCCTGCGCAGCCTGCGCGAGTTGCTGTTGGACAACGATCAGGAAACCTTTCGCCTGGCCTCGACGGCCTTGCAGGTTCTGGAGTGGGACCGGAACCACCGCTTCTGCAGTCATTGCGGTTCACCAACCGCGCCGCATCCCAAGGGTGAGCGGGCCAGGGTTTGCACGGCATGCGGTTACAGTCAGTACCCGCGCATCCACCCCTGCGTCATCGTGGCAATCACCAAGGACGATCATATCCTGCTGGCGAGGGCGCAGCATTACACCATTCCCATGTACAGCCTGCTGGCGGGTTTTGTGGAAGTAGGGGAAACGCTGGAGGAGGCGGTTGCCCGCGAAGTGGCGGAAGAGTCCGGTGTTCACGTGAAGGGCCTTCGTTATTTCGGCAGCCAGTCCTGGCCGTTTCCCGGCAACCTGATGCTGGCCTTCCGGGCGGAATGGGCGGGTGGTGAGATTGTCATTCAGGAAGAAGAGTTGCAGGATGCGCAGTTTTTCCATTACCGGAACCTGCCGATGATTCCCCCGGCGGGCAGTATTGCCTATCAGGTGATCATGGCGGCGGTTCAGGAACTGACCGAAAAATACGGTTAAGCCACACTTCCAAGGAGCCTCTGATGGTTGACATGCTGCTGCAATACGGACTGTTCCTGGCCAAAGCGATCACCGTGGTCATCGCCGCCATGTTCATTATCATTACCGTTGCCAATATCGGTGACCGGCGGCGCCACAGCGAGGATGACGGCGACATCGAAATCATGCGCCTGAATGAGCGCTTTGATCATTTTGCCAACGTGTTGCGCATGGCGGTCCTGGACAAGAATGGACTCAAGGCCTTTCTGAAATCTGAAAAGGAACGTGAAAAAGCGGAAGGCAAGAAAGATGCCGGTAAGGGTGGAGAGGCAGCCGGCCGACGCCGTATTTTTGTACTGAATTTTAATGGCGACATGCGTGCCTCGGCCACGGACAACCTGCGGCAGGAAATCACCGCCATTCTGACCTTGGCCGATGCATCGGACGAGGTGGTGGTCTGTCTGGAAAGCCCCGGCGGCATGGTGCATGGTTACGGACTGGCTTCCTCGCAGCTGGCGCGGCTACGCCAGGCCGGGGTGCCGTTGACGGTCTGCGTCGACAAGGTGGCCGCCAGCGGCGGTTACATGATGGCCTGTCTGGCCAACACCATTCTGGCGGCGCCTTTTGCGATCGTCGGTTCCATCGGGGTGGTCGCGCAGATTCCCAATTTTCATCGCCTGCTGGACAAATGGGATATTGATTTTGAAGTCCTGACTGCCGGGGAGTACAAGCGAACCCTGACCGTGTTCGGTGAAAACACCGAGGCCGGGCGCGAAAAGTTCGTCGCGGAACTGGAGGACACCCATCAGTTGTTCAAGGACTTCGTGCAGGATTACCGGCCGTCACTGGACATTGCCCGGGTAGCCACCGGTGAGCACTGGTACGGCCGTCGCGCCGTCGATCTGGGGTTGGTGGACAAGCTGATGACGAGTGACGAATACTTACTTTCCGCCAGCCGCGAAGCTGATATTTTTGCGGTCCGCTTTGTACACAAGGTGCCGCTGCTGCAACGTGTCGGTCTGGTTGCCGCCTCCAGTCTGGACCGGGTGCTGCTGGGCTGGTGGGAGCGGCTGGTGCAACGGCCCAAATTCTGACTCATCACCGGTGGAGCCCGCCATGCCCGGATTTGCTGAATACGATCGCTATGATGCCCTTGGCCTGGCCGATCTGGTCCGCCGTCAAGAGGTTTCCGCCGGTGAGCTGCTGTCCGAGGCGATTGAGCGCCGAAACCGTATCAATCCCTTCATCAATGCGGTTGTCCACGATATGGACCGGCAAGCCCGCGAAACCCTTGATCACGGACTGCCCGCCGGGCCGTTTACCGGGGTTCCCTTTCTGATCAAGGACTTGCTGGCGGCGTATGCCGGAGTGCCAATGACCAGCGGCAGTCGCGCTTACCGCCATTATGTTCCGGATTACGACAGTGAGATGGTGCGTCGCTACAAGGCGGCCGGCGCCGTCATTTTCGGCAAGACCAATACCCCGGAATTCGGACTGATGGGCGTGACCGAGCCCGAGCTGTTCGGCGTGACGCGCAACCCCTGGCATCTGGAGCGGACACCCGGGGGTTCCAGCGGCGGCGCGGCGGCGGCCGTGGCGGCCGGGATTGTGCCCATGGCCAGCGGCGGTGATGGCGGAGGCAGCTTGCGCATTCCCGCTTCCTGCTGCGGACTGGTCGGTTTCAAGCCCACCCGTGGCCGAAACCCGCACGGCCCGGCGGTATCGGAACCCTGGTTCGGGCAGGTGCAGGAAGGGGTGATTTCCCGCTCGGTTCGTGACACGGCGGCGATGCTGGACGCCACACACGGCCCCGAGCATGGTGCGCTTTATGCCGCTCCGGCCTATCACGGCCGGTTTCTGGATGAAGTGACCACACCACCCGGCCGCTTGCGCATTGCCTGGACGGCCGAGCCGCTGTTGCGCGATGGCGTGATGGATGGCGAATGCCGCAACGGGCTGGAAGCCACCGTCCGTTTGCTGGAGTCCCTGGGACATGAGTTGGTGGAAGCCGCGCCGGTGCTGGACAAGGCGGCGCTGGCAGAAGGCTACCTGCTGCGGATAGCCGCCGCAACCGCCGGGGAAGTCGGGGCCGCGGAGCGCCTGTTGGGCCGCCGGTTGAGGCTGGAAGACTTCGAAACGGAGACCTGGTCGCTGGTGCGTCTGGGGCAGTCCTTCACCGCCGGGGATCTGGATGACGCCAACCGCCAGATTTATACCCAACTGCGCCGTTTTGACGACTTCATGCAACGTTACGATGTTTTCCTGACGCCAACGCTGGCGTCGCCGCCACCGGGCTTCGGGGAGTTTCGACTGAAAGGCGCCGAAAAAATACTGGCGCCGCTGGCCAAGCGCTTTGCGCTTGGACCGTTGGTGCACCTGCTGCCCATCCTGTCAAGGCTGGCCGTGCAGAACTTCAGCTGGGTGACCTCCACACCGGTGATGAACATGAGTGGACATCCCTCGGTCTCGCTGCCCCTGCACTGGAGCCGCGACAACCTGCCGGTCGGCATGATGTTCACCGGTGGTTTTGGTGACGAGGCAACCTTGTTCCGGCTGGCCGGGCAGCTCGAGCAGGCTGCGCCCTGGTTCTCCCGGCGCGCACCCGTGCATGCCGGAGGGGATGGCCTGAAATGACAGCTATATTGGCACCTTGATCCATCACCACAACCGGGAGCATTAGCCATACTGGCTTCATCGCCAACCGCGTTAAGACGAGACAACCGCCATGACCATGTCCAAAACCGTGACACCCGCCGGGACCGCCAATATTCCGGTCCGCCGCATGGATTTTGAGTTCGACGACGCCATCCCCCTGTACTGGTTTGACAATAATCCCTTCCTGACCATGTTGCTGACCGGCCTGTCCTGCACTTTTCCGGAAGGTGAGCGCATGTTCATGCGCGCCGTTCGCCATTATCAGGACCGCATTACCGACCCCGAGCTGCAGAAAGAAGTCCGCGCCTTCATCGGTCAGGAAGCACACCATGGCAAGGAGCATGAAGCCTTCAATACGTTCATGGGCAAAAAGGGTTTGCCGATTGATGCCATTACTGCTTTTGTGAAGCAGGGTATCGCCAAGGAAGAAAGCCTGCTTTCGAAAGAACGGATGCTGGCCAAGACCTGCGCGCTGGAACACTTTACCGCCATGTTTGCCGAGACAATCCTGGAGCATCCCGAATTCCTGGACGCCATGGACGAGCGCCTGCGTCCGCTATGGCTGTGGCATGCGGTCGAGGAAAGCGAGCATAAGGCGGTGGCTTTCGATGTCTATCAGCAGCAGGTGGGCAGCTACTGGGTACGCGCCAGTGAAATGGCCTTCACCACCGTCCTGTTCAGCTTTTTTACCGGCCTGCATACCGTGCAGTTGCTGAAGCATCAGGGCGAGCTGGGCCAACTGCGCTCCATCGCCCGCGGCATGAGCAAGCTGGCCGGGCCGAAGGGCTTTTTCCGAGGCATGCTGCCGCGTTATCTGGCGTATTACAAACCCGATTTTCATCCCAATCAGGTCGACAGCCGGCAGTTGCGGGAAAAAGGCCTGCGCATGCTGAAAGCTTATCTGGGCGACAAACTGCCCTTGGCGGCCTGACGGCCCGCGGTATTCACAAAGACGCAACGAGAAGTTGTGCGATCATGGGCGCCGGTGATGTACCGGCGCCGGAAAACTC
This sequence comes from Fluviicoccus sp., assembly GCA_036279775.1. Lineage (GTDB taxonomy): Bacteria > Pseudomonadota > Gammaproteobacteria > Pseudomonadales > Moraxellaceae > Fluviicoccus. The sequence goes on from DASUIM010000405.1 coordinate 19,696, forward strand.
TGTCACAATGCGTTACATTTAACCCTTGTGACAGGGAAATTCCATGTTGCCCGGATATTTCACGCAGGCTCGCAACGCTCGTTTCCTGGCCTTCATTTTTGTCGGCGGCATTTTTTTGCTGGCGGTACGTATGGGGCTGCTGGTGCCCATGTATTCCGGACTGCTGGCTTACGCGCTGGTGCTGCGGACCTCAGGCACCATTGTCGATGAAAAGATCCGCACCGCCCGATCCAAATGGGTGGCCACCGCCCTGGTGGCGACGTTGGTCGTGATCGTGCTGATGCTGGCGGCCGCCGTCATTCATTTGTTGCTCAAAGCCACCACGGATGTTCATGACCTGCTGTTGAAAATGAGTGAAATCCTGACCTCGGCGCGAAACTGGCTGCCGGAACGGCTCAGCGAATCCATCCCCCAGCAAAGCGAATTGCTCTATAAGCTTTCCGACTGGCTCAAGACCCATGCCACGGAAATCGGTACCTTCGGGCTGGGAGCCCTGAAGGGAATCGGTTATGTCCTGTTCGGCGTGCTGTTGGGAGCCATGGTGGCGGTGTCGGATGCCACCCGCACCGCGCCGCTGGGGCCGGTCAGCCGCCGCATGCTGCAACAAGTGGAAGGGCTGCGCGAGTCGTTCTGGCGGGTGGCGTCGGCGCAATTGCGTATTTCGGCATTGAATACGGCCTTGACCAGTGTTTACCTGCTGGTGCTGTTGCCGGTTTTTGGCGTGGAAATCCCGCTGACCAAAACCCTGATTGCCGTGACGTTTCTGGCGGGTTTGCTGCCGGTCATCGGTAACCTGATTTCCAATACGGCGATTACCGTCATCAGCCTGAGTGTGTCATTTGAAGTGGCGATGGCGGCGCTGGTGTTCCTGATCGTGATTCACAAGCTGGAGTATTTCGTGAACGCCCGGATTGTCGGCACCAGCATCAATGCCCGCGCGTGGGAAATCCTGCTCTGGATGCTGCTGATGGAACGCTTGTTCGGGCTGGCGGGCGTAGTGGCGGCACCGGTGTTCTATGCCTGGTTCAAGGAAGAGTGGCACTTGTGGGACCGGCCGGGCAGCGCCGCGGTGAAGTTGGAGCAGGGCTGATCACGTGCGCTGTCGAATCTGTCGGCAGAGGCATGACAGTCCGCGGGCTGCATGCTAGATTGCGAATCCTTTCGAGCCGCTTCCCCGGCGGCCGCCCGAATAACCACAAAAAAGCGTTGAGTAGCTGTCGTGACCCTGGAAGAGATTTACGCCAAGAACAAGACGGTCGAAGGCCGCATCCTGAAATTCCGGGCCGATCGCGCGCCGGTGACCTACATTTTCGGGTTGTTTGCCGTGCAACTGCTGGCGTGGTGGTATCTGCCGCTGTGGGGAGCCGTGGTGGCGGGCATCGTATTGCTGCCATTCCTTGGCACCAGCGCGATCTACAACCATCACCAGCAGCATCACAACGCCTTTTTGTCGCCGTTTCTGAACCGGGTATTCGAAACCGTACTCGGCGCGCAGACCATGATCACGTCTTACGCCTGGGTGCTGCACCACAACTTCGGTCATCATCCCAACTACATGAACCAGCCGCCCGATGCGGATGAGGATGAATCCCGCTGGGCGCGCCCTGACGGCAGTTTGATGACCCGCCCTGAATACACGTTGAACCTGCTGTTCCGGGCCTCGTATGACAGCATCATGGTCGGTATCCGCAAGCGTCCGAAGGTATTGCTGTATTTCACACTGATGTTCATGCCTTACTTGGCATTGCAGTTCGTCCTGGCTTGGGTGAACTGGCAGAACTATCTGGCAATTTTCCTGGTGCCTTCCTTCATGATGCTGCTGTATGTCTATGACCTGACTTACGAGCATCACAGCGGCCTCTATACCAAGAATCATTACGAGGCCTCGCGTAACCGGGTCGGCCGTCTCTACAACATTCGTACCTGTAATCTGGGTTATCACACGGCGCATCACATCAAGCCGTTCATCCACTGGTCATTGCTGCCTGACTATCACGAGCTGATCAAGGACAAGATTCCGCCGCACTGCTACGTCAAGTGCCGCTGACCATAGCCCATAAAAAACGCCGGAAATATCCGGCGTTTTTTATGGGCTATGGCAGTCGGCTCAAGTCGGGTCATACCCGAGGTTCGGGCTCAGCCACTTCTCCGCTTTCAGCAAATCCCAACCCTTGCGCTGCGCATAAGACGCCACCTGATCGCGGTCAATCTTGCCGACATTGAAATAGGTGCTTTCCGGCAGCGAGTAATAGAAACCGCTTACCGACGCCGCCGGCCACATCGCGAAATGCTCCGTCAGCGCGATACCGGTATGTTTCTCCGCCTCCAGTAACTGGAACAACGTGCCTTTCTCGGTATGTTCCGGGCAGGCCGGGTAGCCGGGCGCGGGGCGGATGCCGACGTACTTTTCCTTGATCAGTTCTTCATTGCTCAGGGCTTCCGCCGGCTGATAACCCCAGAACTCCTTGCGCACGCGCTCGTGCAGGCGTTCGGCAAACGCTTCGGCCAGGCGGTCGGCCAGCGCCTGCACCAGGATGGCGTTGTAGTCATCCCCGGCATCGCGGTACTGCTTGGCAAGCGCTTCCGCGCCCAGACCCGCGGTCACGGCAAAGCCGCCGATGTAGTCCTTGGCGCTGGAGGATTGTGGCGCGACAAAGTCGGCCAGCGAGTAATTCGGTTTGCCGCTGACCTTGTCACTTTGCTGACGCAGGTGGTGCAGTGTCGTCAGCACAGTCTGGCGGGACTCATCCGCATAGACCACTACGTCATCATCATTGACCTGAGCCGCGGGCCAGAAACCGATCACGGCATTGGCCTGCAGCAGCTTTTCGCCAATCAGCTTGTCCAGCATCGCCTGCGCATCGTTGTAGAGGCGGGTTGCTTCCGCGCCCACCACGTCATCCTTGAGAATGGCCGGGAACTTGCCCGCCAGGCTCCAGGTGATGAAGAACGGCGTCCAGTCGATGTACTGACGGACTTCTTCCAGCGGATAGTCCTTCAGCACCGTGACACCCAGCTGCTTTGGTTTCGGCGGCGTGTAGGCATCCCAGTCTTTCTTGAACTTTTCGGCAATCGCCTGTTCGTAGCTCAGCTTCGCCGCCTTCGGCTGGCGGTTGGCGTGGCGCACGCGCACTTCTTCATATTCGGCTCGACGGGCGGTGATGAAGTCCGGTTTCATTTCCGGCGAGAGCAGGGTGGTGGCGACACCGACAGCGCGCGAGGCGTCGGCGACATAAACCACGCCATCGTTGTGATACTGCGGATCAATCTTGACGGCGGTGTGCGCCTTCGAGGTCGTCGCTCCGCCGATCATCAGCGGAATCTTGAAGCCCTGACGCTGCATCTCGCGCGCCACATAGACCATTTCATCCAGCGACGGTGTGATCAGGCCGGACAGGCCGATGATGTCCACCTTTTCGCGAATGGCGGTTTCCAGGATCTTCTCGCACGGCACCATCACGCCCATGTCGATGATGTCGTAGCCATTGCAACCCAGCACCACGCCGACAATGTTCTTGCCAATGTCATGCACGTCACCCTTGACGGTGGCCATCAGGATCTTGCCCTTGCTCTGGCCAACCACCTTTTCGGCCTCGATGTACGGGTTCAGCCAGGCGACGGCCTGCTTCATCACCCGCGCAGACTTCACCACCTGCGGCAGGAACATCTTGCCTTCGCCGAACAGGTCGCCGACCACGTTCATGCCCGCCATCAGCGGGCCTTCAATCACGTCCAGCGGCCGTTTGGCTTGCAGGCGCGCTTCTTCGGTGTCTTGGTCGATGAAGGCGGTGATGCCCTTGACCAGGGCGTATTCCAGCCGCTTTTCCACGGTCTGGTTGCGCCATTCCAGTGTGTCGGCGGCGGCGTTGTCGCCGGTCTTGCCGTGCTCGCGGTATTTGTCGGCAATCGCCAGCAGCTTTTCGGTGGCGTCGTTGCGGCTCTCGCCCTGATTGCGGTTGAGAATCACGTCTTCCACCGCGTCTTTCAGCTCGGCGGGAATGTCGTCATAAATGGCCAGCTGTCCGGCGTTGACGATACCCATCGTCATGCCTTGCCGGATGGCGTGGTACAGGAAGACGGCGTGAATCGCCTCGCGCACCGGTTCGTTGCCGCGGAAGGAGAAGCTGACGTTGGAGACGCCGCCGGAAATCATGGCGTGCGGCAGGTTCTGCTTGATCCAGCCGGTGGCTTCAATGAAGTCGACGGCGTAGTTGTTGTGTTCTTCAATGCCGGTGGCGACGGCGAAGATGTTCGGGTCGAAGATGATGTCTTCGGCCGGGAAACCGACCTCATCAACCAGCACCCGGTAGGAGCGTTCGCAAATCTCGCGCTTGCGGGCGGCGGTGTCGGCCTGACCTTGTTCGTCAAAGGCCATGACAATGACCGCCGCGCCATACCGGCGGCACAGCTTGGCCTTTTCGACAAACTCGGCATGACCTTCCTTGAGCGATATCGAGTTCACCACCGGCTTGCCCTGGATGCACTTCAAGCCCGCTTCGATGATTTCCCACTTCGAGGAATCGACCATGATCGGCACCCGCGAAATGTCCGGTTCGGAGGCGATCAGGTTCAGGAAGGTCACCATCGCACCTTGCGAGTCGAGCATGCCCTCGTCCATGTTGATGTCGATGATCTGCGCGCCACCTTCCACCTGCTGGCGGGCAATATCCAGCGCCTCGGCGTAGTTCTGCTCGCGGATCAGGCGGGCGAACTTCTTCGAGCCGGTAACGTTGGTGCGCTCGCCGACGTTGACGAACAAGGAGTCCTTGGTGATGTTGAACGGTTCCAGCCCGGACAGGCGGCAGGCCGGTTCAATCACCGGAATGGCGCGCGGCGCGATGTCTTTCACCGCCTGATAAATGGCGGCGATATGCTCGGGCGTGGTGCCGCAACAGCCGCCGACGATGTTCACCAGCCCGCTTTCGGCAAAGTCGCGGATGAAGGCGGCCGTCTGCTCAGGCGTTTCATCGTATTCGCCAAAGGCATTCGGCAACCCGGCGTTGGGGTGGGCGCTGACAAAGATGTCGGCCTTTTCGGCGATTTCCTTGACGTGCGGCCGCATCGCATCCGCGCCCAGCGCGCAGTTGAAGCCGATCGACAGCAGGTCGGCATGCCGTACCGAGTTCCAGAAGGCCTCGGCGGTCTGGCCGGTGAGGGTGCGGCCGGAGGCGTCGGTGATGGTGCCGGAAATCATCACCGGCAGCTCGGCGCCGGTATCGTCGAAGTATTTCTTGACGGCATAGATCGCCGCCTTGCAGTTCAGCGTGTCGAAGACGGTTTCAATCAGCAGGATGTCCGCGCCGCCTTCCACCAAACCGATGGTGGCTTCGTAATAGTCCGTCACCAGCGCATCAAAGGTAATGTTGCGGTAGGCGGGATTGTTCACATCCGGCGAGATGGAGCAGGTGCGCGAGGTAGGGCCGATGACCCCGGCGACGAAGCGCGGCTTCTCCGGCGTCTGCGCCGTCCACTTGTCGGCGACCTCGCGGGCGAGGCGGGCGGCGGCGCGGTTCAGTTCCGGCGTCAGCTCTTCCATGTGGTAATCGGCCTGCGATACCCGCGTGCTGTTGAAGGAGCAGGTTTCCAGGATGTCAGCCCCGGCGGCGCAATAGGCATCGTGGATACCGGCGATGATCTGCGGCTGGGTCAGCACCAGCAGGTCGTTGTTGCCCTGCACATCGTGCGGCCAGTCGGCGAAGCGTTCCCCGCGATAGTCGGCTTCCTGCAGCTTGTGGCGCTGGATCATCGTGCCCATCGCCCCGTCAATGATCAGGATGCGTTGTTGCAAGGCGGCGCGAAGCTGGGCGGTACGGGATGCGGTCATGGCGGGGGACACATTGAGGGAAATCAAAAATGGGGAGCTATTCTAGCAAAATGGTCACGGACTGTCCCGCTGTCCTGATGATGGGTATACCTTAGTAATATACTCGGGTATGATGAAACACGTTATAATTGTCAAAACCTTTCCCCGAGAGCCGTGGCATGAGCAATCTGAACATCACCATCACCGAGGCCGCCCAAGGATATCTGCGCGAGTTGCTGGCGAAGCAGAACAGCGAAGGCATTTCCGTGCGTATCTTTGTCGAGAATCCGGGCACGCCGCGCGCCGAGTGCTGCATGGCGTATTGCACGGTGGGCGAAGAGCAGCCGGACGACATCCGCCTGGCGATGGACGGTTTCTCGGCATTGATCGAATTGAAGAGCGCGCCGTATCTGGAAGACGCGGTTATCGACTACAACAAGGACCGTTTCGGCGGCCAGTTGACCTTCAAGGCGCCCAAGTCCAAGGTGCCGCAGATCGGTGAGGGCAGCAGTCTTGAAGAGCGCATCAACCATGTCCTGTTCAGCGAGATCAACCCCGGCCTGGCTGCCCACAACGGCAATGTCAGCCTGCTGGAAATCTTTACCGACGACAAGGAAGGGCTGACGGCGGTGCTGAAGTTCGGCGGCGGCTGCCAGGGCTGTTCGGCGGTGGACATGACCCTCAAACAGGGCGTCGAGACCACGCTCAAGGCCAGCATTCCCGAATTGCAGCGGGTGGTGGACAGCACCGACCATTCCAACACCGACAACGCCTATTTCCGTTAATTTCCCCCTTTACCGCGGCTGGCGCCCTGCAAGCCGCGTTTTTTCTCCCCGCGCACAGTGAGCACGACACCTTTCTCCACCCTCAGGCTGTGTTAAAGTCCGATGGCATCGTTGATTTTTCCAGCAGCCGGATGCCATGAATATCCCTCCCCATGACAAGATGCGCGGCTATCGGGCAGTTTGGCTGTGTTTTTGGCTTTGCCTGTTCATGGCAGGGTGTACCTCCCTGAATCCGAATGCCCCCCGGCCGATCACGGAGGCCTTTCAGCCGCCGGAGACGACACCGCTTCAGGACTGGCGCGCTTCGCTGCAGCTGGAGCCGGGCTTGTCCGCCTTTCATCTGGTGACTTCGGGCCGTGATGCGCTGGCGGCTCGTCTGGCCCTGATTGATCAGGCTGCCAGCTCCATCGATATGCAGTACTACATGCTGCGCGATGACTCCAGCACCCAACTGATCATTTCCCGGTTGCTGCGGGCGGCAGACCGGGGGGTACGTGTCCGTTTGCTGGTCGATGATATTTTCGGCCTGAAGCGTGACCACATCCTGGCGACGCTCAGTGCGCACCCGAATATCGAGATCCGGGTCTTCAATCCCTTCCTCGCGCGGGGGAGGGCGAACCCGATGCGTTTCTTCGAATTCCTCCAAAAATCATCCCTCAATAAACGAATGCACAACAAGCTGCTGGTCGCGGACAATACGGCGCTGGTGGTCGGCGGCCGTAACTTGGGAAATGAATATTTTGACAGCGAGGCGGAAACCGAATTTACGGATGTGGACGTGCTGGTCCTGGGGCCGGTGGTCTACGAGGCCTCGGAAAGCTTCGATGAATATTGGAATCATCAGCTGGCGGTGCCGGTTAGAGCCTTTTTGCGCGACATGCCCTCCGAGGAGCATCTGGATGCCATGCGCTCGCGGTTGCAGCGTCTGATCACCCAGTTGCGCCAAAACAATTATCCACTGCAGTTCTCGCGAAATTCACTTGCCGAGGGTATCAGCAACCATCAACTGGCGTTCCGCCGGGGCCGCGCCCATATGTTGTATGACCGGCCCGAAAAAGTCCTGAGCGAAGGCCAGCGGTTGTTCAGGGGGGTATATCTGGCGGCTGATTTATACCCCGCCATTGCCCAAACTCATGAAGATGTCCTGCTGGTGTCTGCCTATTTTGTCCCCGGTCCGCGATTGCGGGAGTTGCTGGAGGGGCTGGTCGGTAGCGGCGTGCGCGTCCGGGTGCTGACCAACTCGCTGGCGGCGACCGATGTGGCCTATGTGCACGGCGCTTATTCGCGCTGGCGGGGCGCCCTGATAGGCGCCGGGGTGGAAATTTATGAAATGCGGCCTCTGGCGCGCAAGCCGTTGCCTTCTTTCCGGATGATCGGCCGGTCGCGCAGCAGCCTTCACGCCAAGGCCCTGATTTTGGACCGCCGGCAGGTGTTTATCGGCTCAATGAATCTGGATCAGCGTTCGGTTTACCTGAATACCGAAACGGGCATCCTGATCGACTGCCCGGAGCTGGCGACGGATCTGCGCGCCAGTTTTGAGCGGCTGATGCTGCCTGACGTCAGTTATGAAGTCTATGCCGATGCCGAGGAGCCCGGCCAGTTGCTATGGTGGGGCATCCGGGAGGGAAAACACGTCGTGTTGCGCCGCGATCCGGAAGCCGGGTTTTGGCGGCGCTGGAAAGCCGCGTTTCTGGGGAGGATCCTGCCCGAACGCATGCTCTGAAAGCACAACGCCCGCATCACGCGGGCGTTGTTTGCCGGGCAAGGGTGATCAATAGAAAACGAATTTGATGCTCAGCGCCATCAGGGTCATCCCCAGTAATGGCCGGATGATCCGCTCCGGCATGCGCGAGCTGAGCAGGGTGCCCAGAATGATGGCCGGAATGGATCCGATCAGCAGCATCGACAGCAGGTGATAGTCGACATTGCCCATCTTGGCGTGCGCCAACCCGGCCACCAGCGTCAGGAATACGGCATGCGTCACATCCGTGCCGATAATCTTGATGGTGGACAGCATCGGATAGAGGCTCAGCAGCACAACCACACCGAACGCCCCGGCACCGACCGAAGACAGGGTTACCAGCACGCCCAGAATGACGCCCATGATCAGGGTGGCCTGGGTATGGTTGGCGGTGACCCATTGGCGGAAGCGGCTTTTGATCGGGTTGGCGTCGTGGAATTTCTGCAACCTTTTTTTGAAAATCAGTGAAAGGGCGGTGACCATCAACATGAGGCCCAGGGCGACCGTCATCACGCCCTTGTAATTGTTGGCGTTGCCGAAATAGGCATGCAGCGCCCAGGCGGTCGCCAACGAAGCGGGAATGGACCCCAGGGCCAGCCAGCCGACCACCGACCATTCGATGTTCTTCTTCTGGTAATGAACCACGGCACCGCTGGATTTGGTGATCGAGGCATAAAGCAGGTCTGTACCAATGGCGGTATGCAGGGGGACGCCCATCATCGTCAATAAAGGAGTCATCAGCGAACCGCCACCGACGCCGGTCAGGCCAACGCACAAGCCGACCAAGGCACCCGCCATGACAAAGGCGATATCAGCCGCCATAGTATTACTCCTTATAAGGATATTCTCACTGTATGCTATGCAGGTACTCGCATAAAGAAACAAATGGCTATATATTTATAACCATATGGAATGAGAACGAATCATGAAACTTCAGCAGTTGCGCTATATCGTTGAGGTGGCCAGAAACAACCTGAATGTTTCGGCGGCGGCCCAGAGCCTGTATACGTCCCAGCCGGGCGTCAGCAAGCAGATACGGTTGCTGGAGGATGAGCTCGGCGTAGAGATATTTACCCGTAGCGGCAAGCATTTTACGCAAATAACCCCGGCGGGCAAGGAGGTGCTGGCGATTGCCCGGGAAATGCTGCGTCAGGCCGAGAACATCCGGCAGATCGGCGAGGAATTCAGTGATCCGCGCCGGGGCAAGCTGTCGATTTCGACCACCCATACCCAGGCGCGTTACCGCTTGCCGCCTGTTATCGGCGCCTTCCGCCACCGCTATCCCGAGGTGTCGCTGCACATCCAGCAGGGAACCCCTCAGCAGATTGCCCAGATGGCCTCGGATGGCGTCACGGATTTTGCCATCGCCACCGAAGCCATGGAGCATTTCAGCAACCTGGTTTTATTGCCCTGTTACCAGTGGAATCGTACCGTGCTGGTGCCAAGGACCCATCCCCTGGCTCAGGTCGGGCGATTGACGCTGAAGGAGGTGGCGGATTGGCCGATTGTCACCTATGTCTTCGGCTTTACCGGCCGTTCGGTGCTGGATGATGCTTTCCGACGCGAGGGTTTGCACCCCAATGTGGTTTTTACCGCCACGGACGCGGATGTGATCAAGACGTATGTCCGCTTGGGTATGGGAATCGGCATTATTGCCCACATGGCCTACGAGCCTGAGGTGGATAATGATCTGGTGGCGCTGGATGCCAGTCATCTTTTTCCACCCAGCACCACGCGGATGGCCTTCCGCCGGGGGATGTGGCTGCGCGGATTCATGTACGACTTCATTCAGGAGTTCTCACCGCATTTGACGCGTGAGCGTGTTGAGGCGGCCATAGCGGCAGGGGAACCTGAAGAAGTGGAAGCGATCTTCCAGGGAATTGAGCTGCCCGTGTATTGAGGAGGGTTGCTCCTGCAGGAGCAACCCGGATGCCGCAAGGATCAAGGCTCCAGTTCGATGGCCCCGGAGACCTGAACATTCAACCGGCTTTCTCCGCCGGCATATTCCGCGGCGGGTGCGTCCGCCATCTCAGCCTTGGCGGCGCGCATCGCATACATCGGGGGCGGGGAAGGGGGATTGGCCGTGCCGATATTCATCTGGACCAGACGATAGGATTTGGCGTTCCACGCTTGGCGGATCCGGTCAGCGCGCTGGCGAAAGGCCTGCACGGCCTGTTCGGTCAACTGGTTTTCCAGCTCACGCCGCGTCGTGGGCGCTACGCTGAAGTTAAGGCCGTTCAACTGCAGGCTGCCCTGCAACACGCTGATCAATTCACCAGCCGACTTGAAATCCTGGCTTTCCAGCCGCAACTCCGCGCGGCCCCGCCAGCTGTCCAGCTTGTTCTTGTCGGTATAAATCGGCCAGGTTTGCTGATTGCCCGACGTCAGTTTGACGTTCTTGTAAGCAGCGGCCAGTTTCAACGCATCATTGACTTTTTGCGTCAGCTCCCGCGCCAGCGCGGCGGGATTACGATTGGAGCTTTCAATACTCAGGTTTGCGCTCAACAGATCATTGGTGGCGACGGTTTCGACATCGGTCTGAAAGTCGATGCGATTGCGGACGGTTTCTTCGGCCACGGCAGCCGCAGAGGCGCCTGCCAGTATGAAAATAGACAGGTATTTAATCATCATGGTTTTTTCCTGATGTTCGGGAGTGTGGCTGGTGTTCCATGCCGTAGGCAATACAGGCCAGGGCGACCAGCAGTGTCAACATAAAGGCATTTGAGAATACTTGCATATTCAGATCAGTCTGCGAAAAAATCATGTAACTGATCATGCCCATCATGGCGGCAAACCCGGCGCCCCGGAAAATGGCGGTCTGGCGTTGATGCTGCGCAAGCACGGCCGACCTCAGCGTCAGCGCGGTGATCAGGCCGAACAGGATCAATCCGGGCAGGCCGTATTCAATCCCGGTTTGCAGGTAATCATTGTGAGTATCACTGAAGTTGTAGAAAATCCGGTTGGTTTTGTAGGCGTCAAAAATGCTGGCGAAGGTGCCGGCGCCCGAGCCGAAAGGCATCGACTCCCGGAGTAACCCCAGGGAAGCGGTGAATACATAACTGCGCTCTTCCTGTTCCAGATTGGTGCTTTCCAGCCGCTCTGCCAGTTGTTCCAGTCCGAAAAGACTGCCCAGGATCAGCACGTCAATGGCGATCATGCTGCCGAACAGGAAGATCAGGCTGGACCGCTGGCGATGCTTGCGGAAAATATAGAGTCCTATGACCGCGCAAATGCCCAGACTGGCAAACAGCGATGTATTCCCCATGCGCGAGCGACTGAGGATCAGGCCGACGACCATCAAGGCAAGAAAGATGCGCAGACGGGCCTTGCCGCTCATCATGGTTTGCAGGAAACGGCGAAGCGCCGCCCGCCAACCGAGATAGGGGTCGCGTGTCTTGAGGATATTGCTGATCACCAGGCCGATGGCGGTGGCTATGGAGATAATCAGGAAACCCGCATAATTATTGCGGCTGACAAAGGTTCCGGTGGCGCAACCGGGTTGGATCGAATGGTCGAGGATATGCAGGACATCGAAGTCATGCCCTCCCATGACGACCAGTGTTCCATAGGAAGCCTGCAAGACGCCCGAGACCACCATGATTTCCATGCAGGATTCCAGTCTCTCGGGTGTGTTGATCATTCCGAGAACCATGGTGAACAGCATGGCAAGCGCGAGGCTTTTTTGTAACTGCAAGATGGTCGCTCCCCAATCCGTGCTGACCGGTATCCAGTCCTGGCTGGTAATCGGAAAGCGCAGCGGGTGCGAGAGTCTTGCAATGTCAGGGGGTAGTGGTATCAGTTGCAACAGGGTGTATGCCGGAATTAACCAGAATAACAGCAACATCCCGTTATTTTTGCGAAAAGTCTTTTGATTCAGCAGTCCATCAGCGCGCCTCGCCGCCGTGGCCAACCATGCCAGGAAAAGGATCCCGATACACGCTTCAAGAAAGCCTGCAGGCCATGGTCTGCTGCTGCCCAGTGGTATGGGGGCCCAGATAATCAGGAATCCCAGCGCGTAAAATAGGGCTTTATCCATGTGCGGTCATAAGCGAGGTTTATTCGAGATAATAAAAAAGGGTCTTGCGACCCTTTTTTACTGCAAGCAGATTTTCAGGCTTACTTGGAGGTGTAGCCGCCGCCGCCGCCGCCGCTACCACCAGTGCCACCACCCGTACCGCCGAAGCTGCCGGTACCGGTGTTGGTGTTGGTGTTGGTGTTGGTTGTCGACGAAGAAATGGTGCCGGAAGATTGGGTGGACTGCTGCTGGGCAGCTTGCTTTTCCGCCTTGATTTCAGTAGCGGCCTGAGAGGCGGCCGTCTTGACTTCCGCTTCCTTGGCAGCGTCACCCTTCACGGCAGCCAGGGCAGCATTCTTGGCCTGGTTAACAGACTTGCAAGCCTTGGACTGGACGGCGCTTTTGATGGCGGCCTTGGGGGAAACACCAGAGTCAATCGCAGCCTTGACAACGGCTTGGCAGTTGGCAGCATGGGCGCCGGTAAAGGGAAGAAGAGCGACGATTGCAATTCCGAGCAGTTTGCGTTGCATGGTATAAACTCCTTGAGAAATCACCATTTTCAGGTATTGGTCAATAGTAGGCTACCCATGATCAGCAGCGCAACACCTGAATTGTTTCATTTATCAATAAAAAATCACACTTGGTCAGTGCCAACCGGTCGGCACAAGGATACAGCCCACATCTCGGGCGCATAGCCGGCAATCCGGTCCAGCCCGAAGCACACGAGCGGTCTGCGGATCAGCGACAGGTTTTCAAGGACGATCCTGGCTGCTGAAGCATCCATCATTTCCGGCGTCAAAGCGAGCTTGCGCCACGTGGTACCCTTACAGTTTACCAGAGTTTGCCAGCCCATTTGCTGCAGCCAGTCAGACAAGATTGCCGGATCCAGCGAATCTTTCTTGAAATCATGAAAGCGGTAGGAAATCTGCCGCTCATCAAACCAGCGCAGGCTTTTCTTGACCGTGTCGCAGTTGCGGATGCCATAGATGGTGATCATGGTGTGTCGGACCGGCAAGCGCCGGTCCTTTCTCCGGCGTCAGTCGGCGCGCAGCAGTTCGTTCAGGCCGACCTTGCTGCGGGTCTGCGCATCCACTTTCTTGACGATGATGGCGGCATACAGGCTGTACTTGCCGTCCTTGGAGGGCAGGTTGCCCGGCACCACCACCGATCCGGCCGGGACGCGGCCGTAATGCACTTCGCCGGTTTCACGGTCGTAAATGCGGGTGGACTGGCCGATGTAGACGCCCATCGAGATGACCGCGCCTTCTTCCACGATCACACCCTCGACGATTTCCGAGCGCGCGCCGATGAAGCAGTTGTCTTCAATAATGGTGGGGTTGGCCTGCAGCGGCTCCAGCACGCCGCCGATGCCGACGCCGCCGGACAGGTGGACATTCTTGCCGATCTGGGCGCAGGAACCGACAGTGGCCCAGGTGTCAACCATCGAGTTTTCATTAACATACGCGCCAATGTTCACGTACGAAGGCATCAACACAACGTTGCGGGCAATGAAGCTGCCGCGACGGGCGACGGCCGGCGGCACGACACGGATGCCGGATTCACGGAACTGGTCAGCGGTCCAGTCGGCGAACTTGGTTGGAACCTTGTCGTAGAACTGGATGGCGTTGCCGCCGGACTGCGGGACGTTGTCATTCAGTCGGAAGGAAAGCAGCACGGCCTTCTTCAGCCACTGGTTTACAACCCACTCTCCGTTGATCTTCTCGGCAACGCGGGCCTTGCCGCTGTCCAGCAGGTTCAGGGCTTCGGCAACGGCGTTGCGCACGTCCTGCGGGGCATTCGTGGGGCTGAACTGCAGGCGGTCTTCAAAGGCCTGGGTGATCAGGTCGGCG
>DASUIM010000406.1:0-1819 GCA_036279775.1 Fluviicoccus sp.
CCGGGGTTTTGTGGGGATGATGCGGGGGTTTAAAGGGGGTGTCCAGTCAGTTTAAAACCAGCATCCGCCTGCCGCGGGCCTTCCTTTTTGTCTTGGCAAAAAGGAAGCAAAAACCGTGTCCTTCGCCAAAACTCGCGGGAGGCCGGAGTGCTGTCGGGCCGCCGGGTATTCCGGTGCCTTGTTGGCGGGCGTGGGGCTCAGACAGTTGGCTGCGGACGGCGGGGGGAGGCTTGAGGGATGGCCAAGCTTTCCTGCGCCTTGTCCTCCGTCATTTTTCCCTTTCCCCCTCCCGCCTAAAATCCCCCGCACTTCCCCAAGTCCCGCGCCCCCATGGATCTCTCGCAGTACGTCCACACCTTCGGCCACGACCTGCAGGCCCGCCACGGCCAGCGCGTGCACAAGGTTGCGCTGAATGTCGGTTTCACCTGCCCCAACCGCGACGGCAGCAAGGGACGCGGCGGCTGCACTTTCTGCAATAACGATTCCTTCGCCCCGGAGCGCCAGCCCTCGCGCAGCGTCAGCGACCAGATCCGGTCCGGCGCGCTGGCGGTGCAGCGGCTGACCGGGGCGCGCCAGCTGATGGCCTATTTCCAGGCCTACACCAATACCTATGCCGAGATCGACCGCCTGCGCTGCCTCTATGACGAGGCGCTGGCGCATCCCGATGTCATCGGCCTGTCCGTGGGTACCCGGCCGGACTGCGTGCCGCTGGAGGTGCTGGACCTGCTGGCCGGCTACCGCGAGCAGGGCTACGAGGTGTGGCTGGAACTGGGTTTGCAAAGCGCCTTCGACGAGACGCTGGCGAAGGTCAATCGCGGCCACGGCTTTGCCGAATACGCGGAAACCACGCGCCAGGCGCGGGCGCGCGGGCTGCCGGTGTGTACGCACCTGATTCTCGGCTTGCCGGGCGAGAACGCCGACCATGCGCGGCAGACGCTGCGACAGGTGCTGGAGGTCGGCACCGATGGCCTGAAGCTGCATCCGCTGCATGTGGTGAAGGCGACGATGCTGGCCTTCCAGTGGAAGCGCGGCGAGTACACGCCGATGCGGGAAAACGAGTACGTGGAACAGTGCATCGACCTGATTGCGCACACGCCGCCGGAGGTGGTTTTCCACCGCCTGACCGGTACCGCCGCCGCCGAGATCCTGCTGGCTCCGGCCTGGTGCGAGCACAAGTGGCCGGTGATCAACGCCATTACCCGGGGGCTGGCGGCGCGCGGCCTGTCGCAAGGCGCGGCGCTGGGTCGTCCTTATCGTCAGGAGAGTGTGCATGACGGCATCGCCGCTTGAACTGGTGTGCCCGGCCGGGTCGCTGGCCGCGCTGAAGACGGCGGTGGATAACGGTGCGGACTGCGTCTATACCGGTTTTCGCGACGACACCAACGCCCGCAATTTTCCCGGCCTCAATTTCGACGAGGCAACGCTGCGGCAGGCGGTGGATTACGCCCATGCGTGCGGCAAGCAGGTCTTCACCGCGCTGAACACCTACCCGCAGGCGGGCGGCATGGGCCGCTGGCGGTCGTCGCTGGACCGGGCGATGGCGGCGGGCGTGGACGCGTTGATCATCGCCGATCTCGGTCTGCTGCAATACGCCCGCCGCCACTATCCGGATGCGCGGCTGCATCTCTCCGTGCAGGGTTCGGCCACCACCGCCGGGGCGCTCGATTTCTATTACCAGCAGTTCGGCATTGCGCGGGCGGTGCTGCCGCGCGTGCTGTCGCTGGGGCAGATCGCCGCCGTGCTGCGGCAGACGCCGGTGGAGATCGAGGTCTTCGGTTTCGGCAGCCTGTGCGTGATGGTGGAAGGGCGCTGCCTGCTG
>DASUIM010000407.1:0-12599 GCA_036279775.1 Fluviicoccus sp.
CTTCACCCTCGTCAACCTTGAAACCGATGTGTTCCAGATCAGAGGGCATCTGACCTTTGATGATCTTGTTGACTTAGCGGCAACTTTGACCAAGCAGCGTATTGCTAGGGTGGACTTCGTATCGAGTCCATTGGCGAGCTATAGATTCCTATCCGCTTGCATAGCCTCAAAACCTTATGAGGTGTTCTCTGCTGTGTTCCTGGACTCCCAGAACGGCGTCATTGCCTTTGAGGAGCTTTTTCACGGCACATTGGACTCCTGTGCGGTTCATCCTCGTGAAGTGGTTAAAAGAGCGATTGAGTTGAATGCGGCAGGTGTGATCTTTGCCCATAACCATCCTTCAGGGCATGTTGAGCCTTCACCAGCAGATAGAGCCATCACAAAGCGGTTGAAGGATGCCTTGGCGTTGGTTGATGTTCGGGTTCTGGATCACTTTGTCATTGGGGCAGGGGAGTACGTGTCTTTTGCGGAAAGAGGCATTCTTTAACGCGCCTGAAGTGTGATGGAGGCAGCTATATATAGAAGGAGTTGCAGATGTTGTTTCGGATTGGCCCGATTGACGGGCTTTTGATACGGTTCCGCTACGGATGGTGGATACGTGGTTAGGAGAAGAATAGGCTAAACTACTATGGAGGTGAACGACACCTAGTTGAACGATTGCCCTTCAAGGGGCGCTTCCTTGGGCGTCATTCGGGGGTCTGTGCAATTTATGCTTGCAGTATGCTTGCGGATTCCGACTATCGGTGACAGTGGAAAGGGTGCATAATTAAACCCTTTCTGAACAATAGGTTATGGGCTTTTTTCGTGGCTTTGAAAGTCCGAGCATTACCGATGAGGAGTAATCATGAGCATTCTGTTGGGCGTTAATATCGATCATGTGGCTACGCTGCGTCAGGCGCGCGGGACCCGTTATCCGGAGCCGTTGCACGCCGCCTTGCTGGCGGAAGAGGCCGGGGCTGACGGTATTACCCTGCATCTGCGCGAAGACCGCCGTCATATCCAGGAGCGTGACGTTCGCCTGTTGAAACAGATGCTGCAAACGCGAATGAACCTCGAAATCGCGGTGACGGATGAAATGCTGGCTTTTGCCGAGTCCGTACACCCGGAACATGTCTGTCTGGTTCCAGAGCGCCGCGAAGAGCTGACCACCGAGGGCGGGCTGGATGTCGCCGGCCAAATGGACAAGGTTGGCCGCGCCTGCGAGCGCCTGGCGGCGGCTGGTATGGACGTCTCGCTCTTCATTGATCCGGATCCCAGGCAGATTGACGCTGCCATCGCCTGCGGTGCGCCAACCATCGAACTGCATACCGGCGCGTACGCCGAAGCCTCCGGACTGCAACAGGCGGCGGAGTTGCGGCGGATTGAGGCGGCGGTCCGTCATGCGCGTGGCCGGGTGGTGGTCAACGCGGGGCACGGCCTGCATTTTCACAATGCCCATGCCATCGCCCGCATCCCGGAAATCCACGAGCTGAATATCGGTCATGCCATCGTCGCGCACGCCCTGTTCGTGGGTTTCAAGGAAGCAGTCCGTGAAATGAAGGCGTTGATGCTTCACGCGCGTTCCGGCAGCTAGCGGGGCAGCGCCGCCGCTTGCGGGTCAATCAAAAAGAAGGGTAAACCCATGTTTGACAAGAAGATGCCAGAGGCCTGGCGGGTACTGCGTATCCAGTCGGAGATTGTCGACGGCATTGAGCATCTCATCCGCATTGAACATGCGGTCAATATTTTCGGCAGCGCCCGCTTGCCGCCGGGCTCCCCTTATTATGCGGCGGCCGAGGAGCTGGGCGGCCGGCTGGCAAGTGTCGGATTGACCGTGATCACCGGTGGTGGACCGGGAATCATGGAAGCAGGCAACAAAGGGGCGCAACATAATGGCGCGCTCTCTGTGGGACTCAACATTACGTTGCCCAACGAACAGAAAGCCAATCCCTATCAGGATATCAGCCTGAGTTTCCGCTACTTCTTCGTTCGTAAATTCCTATTCTTCAAGCATGCCATCGCTTTTGCCATCTTTCCCGGCGGTTACGGCACCCTGGATGAAATGTTTGAAGCGCTGACGTTGGTGCAAACCGGCAAGAGTGATCCCTTTCCGATTGTTCTGATTGGTCGTGATTACTGGTCGGGGTTGCTCGGCTGGATGGAGAAGACCATGCTGGCGCAGGGCTGCATTGACCATCAGGATCTGGGATTGATCTCGCTGGTGGATACGGCTGCCGAGGCGGCCGCTATCATTATCGACCACTATCACCGTCATATCAGCACGCAGGCGGGAACCTGATGGAAATACGGATATCCATGGCAACACAGGAGTTGCTACTGCTGGATGAGAACGGCCGGATTTCCGGCCGCTGGCCGGTTTCCACGGCCGCCAAGGGCGCGGGAGAGCAGGCGGGAAGTTATCAGACACCCCGCGGTCGTCATCGGGTGCGCGCCAAAATTGGTGAAGGGCAGCCGTTGAATGCCGTTTTTCGTGGTCGTCGTCCCACCGGGGAGATCTATGATGCCGCGATGGGCAGCCGGTTTCCTGAACGCGACTGGATACTGACCCGGATTCTCTGGCTGTCTGGTTGTGAGCCTGGCCGTAACCGCTTGGGCCGTTGCGACACGATGCGACGGTACATCTATATTCACGGAACCCCTGATACCGAACCGATGGGCATTCCCCGTTCGCATGGGTGCATCCGGATGCGCAACGAGGATTTGCTGGCGTTGTTTGACCGTATTCCCGTTTACACGCCGGTGCTGATCGAGGAGTAAGCATTGCCGCCGTTCGGAAAACCGGCGATTTGAGTGACTCGACCGCACTAGGCTGTTCGCTTTGTGTGCAGCTTGCAGGATTACGGATGATTTTGTTTATGTTTGGGTTTTTTTTGGGCGATCGGTGAAGGTTTCTGAAATATTGTTTTGACAACGTCCTGAAACGATCTATAATGCCCCCACACCGAAACGATGCGGGTGCTTAGCTCAGCTGGGAGAGCATCGCCCTTACAAGGCGAGGGTCGTGGGTTCGATCCCCTCAGCACCCACCAAGCAATCGCATCGTTCTACCTGATTCGCAGCGGTAGTTCAGTCGGTTAGAATACCGGCCTGTCACGCCGGGGGTCGCGGGTTCGAGTCCCGTCCGCTGCGCCATTACGCATAAAACCCTTGGGTAACCCCCAAGGGTTTTTTGTTGGGCGATCTTTAAGTTTAGCCCGGCTCAGCAATTTAATCACATGCCTTTGACGTTTTTTTCGCGCTCGTCGGTTGCTGGCGCGGGGGCGCCGCCGAAGTCCTCGGGATAATCGGGTTCCGGCGGATTTCGCATTGGGGCTTGTGCTAGAACAATGACATCTGTTCTTCACCCCGGATGGGCTTGCGGCCGGGATCGCGATTGTTCCAGAGAATTCTGGCCTGGCTCAGGGCTTCTTCCTGGCTGGATGCGACCTGAAGCCCTTGCAGCGCCATCGCCAGCGTTCCGATCACCGCCATTTCCCCGTATTCGTGGCTGCGGTCGCCACGCCAGACAGCCAGAAAATGCTCCAGATCCAGTTCCTCTTCCGGGTCGTGCCGGGCATCGAACAGCATTGGCCATTCATCTTCGTAGAGCGCGTCATCACGGATGCCTTTGATCAGGCATCGACCATCGGGATTGCGTTCAAACTCGCCACCTTCGCCCTTGATGACCATGCTGTTGGCGTATCCAAGCATGGAAGCGGCTTGCTGGTGGGAATCCCGATAGGCAGGGTGAAAAATCGCTTGCAACGTACAGCGCGCGTTCAGGGGGTTAATCAGTCGCGACAGCGTATGCACCGGTGAGCGCACGCCCATGACGTTGCGAAGCTGGATCAGTTCATCCAGCGGTGGGCAGAGTACCCGTAATGGAAGGTAGGCGAACTGGTATTGCTGGAGTTGCAACTGCGCTTGGATCCAGTGCTGGCAGACGGGAAAGCCCAGTGATGGCAGCACATTCTCCGTATACAGCCGGTTTACGGTATGACCGCTGGCGCCGTGCATGAAAATACGATAGCCATTCTGGGCCAGGATCAGGGCGGCCAGCAGGAACCAGGGGTAATGCTTGCGTTTGCCCGCATAGGATGACCAGTCCAGATCGACGGCTATATCGGGCGCGGGAATCCAGTCACGGGTAGCGGTGACAAATCCGGCCAGCTCCTCGGGGGACTCTTCCTTGACACGCAGCAGCATCAGGAATGCCCCGGTTTGCACGTCCAGAGTTTCACCATCCAGAATCATCCGGAAAGCATCGCGCGCCTCCTCGAATGACAGGGAGCGGCTGCCGGTCTTGCCTTTGCCCAAAATGCGGACATATTTGGCAAATGGATGTTCGGCATCCTTGTAGATATTTTTCATGACCATGCTACGCGGGCCTCAGAGACAATTCGGGGGTTTGGGCAAACCGGCCAGTCGGGCGATGGTTCGCGCCTGTGTGCCGCCGCCAAAAAGCTGCATGACATAAATGCTGGTCGCTTTTTCAGGGCCAAGGGTTTGCGCCAGATATTTCAGTAGCGGCCGGGTTGCCGGCGATCGCTGGAAGCGGGTGTAGAAATCGCGCGCCGCTTGCAGAATTTCCCAGTGGCGTTCATCCAGGCTAAGGCCCGAGGCCGCCGCCAGCGTGGCGGCCATTTCCGGAGTCCAGGACTCCGGGTTCAGCAGGTGGCCGTCTTCATCAACCGCCAGATCAGTTCCAGGTAATGATGCGTTCATGATGCTCGCACAGGGTAACCATGCCGGAGTAGTCAATCCGCACAACATGCTCTGGCGGGTGGATTCCGCTGGCGCTGCAGTCGGCCTGCAGTACATATGTTCTTTCCGGCCACTCGACCCGGCTGTACAGGCTGTAAATACCCGCGCCGATGAACAGCACGCTGTCATGAGCATGCACGGCGCTGTCAATTTGTGCGGCCAATTCCGGTTGCCGGGTTAGCACTACGGATACCAGATGCAGGATGCTCATCAGAATCTCAGGATGGGGTAATGGGTTTCAAGCAGCCGCCGTATCTCGAGCCGGGAGAGCACGGTTACATGGAGAGCCAGTTGGTCCGCGGTCAGACCTCGGCTTTCCAGGCTTTCCTGTTCCACAAGAATCGTCTCGACATCATAGAGCGGAAGCGTTTCCATCTGTGCCACCAGGGATTTGCAGCCCAATGCCAGCGGTGATTGTGCCGGAAGCAATTGCCAGATGCCATCACCCTGGAAGAGTACGGCGGGGTTTTGCCCGAAGGCGGCGCTGACCAGCAAGGCGTCAAGCATTTCGAGGGCCGCATGGCCGTCATACGGGGCGCGATGCTGAATGAACAGGGGGCTTGTCATCGGGTCAGGCCATGGTCAGGACGCGATCGGCCCCGGCCAGGGCTTCGGTCAGCTCGCCGAGTCCTGCCAGGCGAAACGCCGGGTGGAGATTGTCACCATCCAGTTGGTGCCGGCGGGCATTGCCGGTATCAGTCAGGCCGCGTCGCATGGCGGCCGCCACACATACCGGCAACTCAAGCCCGGCGGCATCCGCAAGCTCCGCCCAGCACTGGCCCAGCACCGGCTCGTCCTGCGCGGCAAAACGCAGGCGGTTGGCCGTGACAACAGCATCCCCGTAAAAGAACAGGTCCAGTGAGTGTCCGGCCGCCAGCGCCGCCCGGCTGAAATGCAGGGCATGCCAAGCCATGGGTTGCTCCGGAGCGGCAGTAATTAACAAGACAAAACGCATAGACTCACTATTATCGCGGGCTGGTTTGTGCCGGCTAATCGGGTTAGGCTTGGGGCCGGTCATGAGAGCCGGGCCAAGCCTTCGCGGCTATTTCCGGCTCATCAATAATAACAAGGTTGAGGATCAGATATGCAGCCTTATTTGCTCAGTTTGGATCAGGGAACTACCAGTACCCGCGCCATCATTTTCAATCTGCAGGGGCAGCCGGTCGCTACCTCTCAACGGGAATTGAAGCAGTTTTTTCCTGCCGATGGCTGGGTGGAGCATGATGCGGCTGAAATCGCCGAGTCCGCGTTGGCGGTTTGCCGCGATGCCTTGCAAAAATCGGGTATCACTGCCCAGCAGATCGCCGCCATCGGGATTACCAACCAGCGCGAGACAACCGTGTTGTGGGACCGGAAAACCGGCCAGCCGCTGCACAAGGCCATTGTCTGGCAAGACCGGCGCACGGCGGATGCCTGTCTGCGCCTGAAGAATCGGGGCCTGGAGTCGACAATCCAGCAAAAAACCGGTCTTTTGCTGGATCCGTATTTTTCGGCCACCAAGCTTTCCTGGCTGCTGGACAACGTCGCCGGCGCGCGCGCGCGCGCCGAAAAGGGCGAACTGGCGTTTGGCACGATTGATACCTGGCTGATCTGGAAACTGACCGGCGGCGCCAAGCATGCCACGGACGCCACCAATGCCGCCCGCACGCTGCTGTTTAATATCCATACCCAGGAGTGGGACGCAGAACTGCTGCGGATCTTTGAAATTCCGGCGGCCTTGTTGCCGGAGGTCCAGGACTCGTCCAGTGATTTCGGCTGCACTGAAACCCTGCATTTCGGTGCGCCGATTCCGATTGGCGGTGTCGCCGGCGACCAGCAGGCGGCCTTGATCGGGCAGGCCTGTTTCAAGCCGGGCATGGTCAAAAGCACTTATGGCACCGGTTGCTTCATGGTCATGAATACCGGTCAGGAAGCCATCCAGTCCAAGCACCGCTTGCTGACGACGGTTGGCTATCGTCTTAATGGCAAGGTGACGTATGCGCTTGAAGGCAGCATTTTTGTGGCGGGTGCGGCGGTACAGTGGCTGCGTGACGGTATCCAGCTGATCAAGCAGGCCGGAGATACCGAAGCCATTGCCGAGGAAACCGTGGACAGCCGCGGTGTTTATCTGGTTCCCGCATTCACCGGTCTGGGGGCCCCATATTGGGATCCGCATGCCCGTGGCGCCATTTTCGGATTGTCGCGTGATACCGGTATTGGTGAAATCGTCATTGCCGGGTTGGAGGCCGTGTGTTTCCAGACCCGTGACTTGATGGAGGCCATGAAGAAGGATGGCGCCGGTCAGTTTCAGGCATTGCGGGTGGATGGCGGCATGGCCGTGAATAATTGGCTGATGCAGGCATTGTCAGACATTGTCGGCGTCAGGGTAGACCGTCCGACCGTCACCGAAACTACCGCGCTGGGTGTGGCTTGGCTGGCGGGGCTGCATGTAGGCAAGTTTGCCTCACTGGATGCCATTGCGGATCTGTGGCATTGCCAGCGGGAGTTTACACCCAGAATGCTGATGGAGAAACGCGAAAAAATGTATGCCGGATGGCTGGATGCGGTGCAGCGGGTTTCTTCGCGCAATATCTGAGGAGGCGGGAAAGCGGGGCCGTTAAGGCCCCGCGGCAGATCACGTTCCGGTCGGCGCCGGCAATGGAATCTGGCAAATTTCCGTAACGGAAGCCGAGTTATTGTTAATGACCTCGGCAAAGCGCACGTTTCCAGGTCCGTCCAGAATAAAAACCAGCGATGAGGTGGCAGTTACGGAAGACTTCGCAATGAAGTAGGTGCTCGTCAGCAGATTGTCTGCCGTGAAGTACTGGGTCATGGAGTCTTCGTCGCCGCCGTTCAGGCGCTCATTGCTGACAATGGTGTTGCCATTGCGCAGTATGATTTCTCCGTCCGTATTGACACTGATTGAGCAGGGCGTGTTGCTGTAAGTGTTTGTTCCGGTGTAGGTCCCGACCCAAGGCTGGATGTGGGAGCTTGTGGCGTTCGGAGTAATGATCCGATGTGCCGATCCGGTGGTGCCGCCGCCGGAGGTGTCAGGAGGCGGTGCGGTTTCGGGGCTTGAGGCATTGCTGATATTGTTAACCCGGAAGGTATAGGCAGCGATGTGATTGATCAGGTCGGCGGGCAGTTGTTGGCCTTCGAGCAATACGGTATAGGCATTCAGCGCCGACTTCAGCCCGTTGGGGACGTTGTTGGACTTATAAGTGGTTGCCGCAATATTGTTGAGCGTGCCGTCTTCCAGGTCTTTCGAAAGCTCCTGCATGATCTTCAGCATGGGCATGGAGCTCCCCGCAGCACCCAGCTGGGTAGACGCGTATTTGGCCAGCGCCGTCAGCAGCAGTGTGTAGTTGGTTGAAGAGCGTTCCAGGCTGGTGCTGAGCGGCAGGCTCTTGAAGTCTTCAAGCCCGTCAATGGCTGCAGGCGGATTCAGGATATTGTCGATATTGAAGAAGCTTTCAATCCAGTCATTCCCTTGGACAATTGAAAGCCTGTTGATGCCCAGCAAGGTCTTTTCTGCATATCCAACAGCGGCATCAGTGAAAGGAGTGACCGCGATTTGCTGGTTGTTATAGCTGACCAGCGTCATTGCCCGCATCTTGATGGCCGCGCCGGTGTCCGGATCAAGCGCCGGGAATGGTTGCGGAATGCCGGGTACGCCTTCATCGAAGTAGGTTGCGGATGCACCGCCAGTGACCTCAATCAGAATGGCGTCAATGCCTGCGGGGATAGTGAAGCTTGCCTTTCCGGTAATGGCGCTCGTTTGTCCCGTCAACAGCAGGTCACCATTCAGTTTCCTGATGGTGACCGTCGCGTTCTGGACCAGTCCCAGTGACGGCACGACAACAATGTCATGGGCAACCGGCGCCGTACTTGTGGTGCCCCCGGATTTCTTGGGGGCGTCATCGCCGCCGCCGCAGGCGGCCAGCATCAGGGTCATCAAGGTCAGCGCGGCGGGATGCAATCTCACGGTCAGGCTCCGTAATCGTCGGTCATCTGGTTATTGTTAGAATTTCTTGTAGCCGCATCTTAGCATAAACCGACAGGCCGCACCTGTCGGGCTTGCGATTGCCGGGGGCCGCTATTGTATTGATGCTGTTATCCGTTAACAGGACTCCGCCAGCAGGAATTCCATCAACGCCTTTTGCGCATGCAGCCGGTTTTCCGCTTCATCCCAGACCACGGCGCGGGGGTCATCCAGCATGTCTTCCGAAATTTCCTCGCCACGGTGCGCGGGCAGGCAGTGCATGAAGACCGCATCGGGGGAGGCGAGGTCCATCAGCCGCGGATTTACCTGATAGGTGGCGAAGCGGCGTTTGCGGATGCTTTGTTCCGCTTCCTGGCCCATGCTGGTCCAGACATCGGTGGCGATGAGGTGCGCGCCGTCCACGGCATCCTCGGCGGTCTTCACCAGCGTGGCGCAGTGGGCGTACTGGCGCAGCAGTTCCGGATCCGGCTCGAAACCGTAGGGGCAGGCAATCCGCATCTGGAAACCCAGTTGGTGGGCGGCGTGGATGTAGGAATTGCACATGTTGTTGCCGTCGCCGACCCAGGCGAAAGTCTTCCCCTGCAGGCTGCCGCGATGCTCGATATAGGTTTGCAGGTCGGCCAGCAGCTGGCAGGGATGGTGATCATCGGTCAGGCCGTTGATCACCGGCACCCGTGAGTTGGCGGCAAAGCGTTCAATGGTGTCATGGGCGAAGGTGCGGATCATGACGATATCCACCATGCGCGAAATGACGCGGGCGGAGTCCTCGACCGGTTCGCCTCGACCCAGCTGCGTGTCGCGCGGTGACAGGAAAATGGCTGAGCCGCCGAACTGGGCCATGCCCGCTTCGAAAGAGACACGGGTGCGGGTGGACGATTTCTCGAAAATCATGCCCAGCACCTTGCCGCGGAAAGGTTCGTAAACGATACCTTCATTCCGCATTTTCTTCAGTTCGATGGCGCGGTTCAGCACCGTCATCAATTCTTGCGGCGTAAAGTCCAGCAATGTCAAAAAATGGCGTACCGCCATTGTCAGTATCCTCGTTCTGGTTTCAGCGGCGCTCAGGCGGCCAGGAAGCGCCGGATCAGCCGGGAAACCCGGCTGACGATTTCGTCGGCGTCGGCGGCGCAGATGTTGAGCGCGGGCAGCAGGCGGACCACACAGTCGGCTGTCACGTTAATCAGCAGTTTTTCTTCATCACGCGCTTGCGCGACCAACTCGCCGCAGGGGCGGGGCAAGCGCAGGCCGATCATCAGGCCCTTGCCGTTGACCTGCACCGGCAGGTCGGCCAAGGCTTCGCGGAAGCCGGTCATGATCCGCTCGCCCATGGCGGCGGCATTGTCGATCGGACCCTTTTGCAACTCCTGGATAACGGTCAAGGCGGCGCGGCAGCCCAGCGGCGTGCCGCCGTAGGTGGAGCCGTGGTTGCCGGGGTGGAACAGGTCAATCGCCTTGCCGCTGACCATGCAGGCCCCGATGGGAAAACCGTTGCCCAATCCCTTGGCGGTGGTCAGCACATCGGGCTTGATGGCCGAATGCTGATAGGCGAAATATTTGCCGGTGCGTCCGTTGCCGGTCTGGATTTCATCCAGCATCAGCAGCAGGTCGTGCTTGTCACAGACCGCGCGCAGGGCTTCCAGATAGCCGGCGATGCCGGCCGCCGGCGGACGCAGGCCGCCTTCGCCCTGGATCGGCTCGACCAGCACGGCGACCACATCGGGATTGGCGGCAATAGCGGCTTCGACCGCGGCGACATCATCAAAGGGAACGCGCACGAAACCCTGCACCAACGGCTCGAACCCGGTTTGCACCTTCTTGTTGCCGGTGGCGGAGAGGGTGGCGAGGGTACGGCCGTGGAAGGAATTCTCCATGACGATGATGGCCGGGACAGCGACATTCTTGCGATGGCCGAACATCCGCGCCAGTTTGATGGCGGCTTCATTGGCCTCCGCGCCGGAGTTGCCGAAGAAGCAGAGGTCCATGCCCGACGCATCACGCAGGGCCGCGCCCAGTTCTTCCTGCAACGGCACCTGGTACAGGTTGGAGGTATGCACCAGCGTGGCGGCCTGATCGGCGATGGCGCGTGCGACGACCGGGTGGGCGTGGCCCAGACCGCAGACGGCGATGCCGGTCAGGGCGTCCAGATAGGCGTCGCCGTTGGCGGTGTAAAGACGCGAGCCTTCTCCCCGGACAAAGGCGATGGGCTGGCGGGCGTACGTGGGCATCAGGGCGCTGGTCATGGCAATTCTTGCGGATTCAAACAGATGGATGAGGTAAACGAACATCTTAACCAGATTACGCGCCATCAGCAATTAGAGGTAGAATACCGACTGCCAATTCCTGCCAAATTAAAGGTATCCGAGATGGAAGTAGAAGCCCTGATCCAGAAGCAGATCGCGGAAAACCCCGTGCTCCTTTACATGAAGGGAACCCCGCAGTTCCCGCAGTGCGGCTTTTCCGCGCGCACCGTGGAAGCCCTGATCCAGATCGGCGAGCCGTTTGCCTATGTGAACATTCTGGAAAATCCGGACATCCGCGCTACGCTGCCGCGCATCGCCAACTGGCCGACCTTCCCCCAATTGTGGGTCAAGGGCGAGCTGATCGGTGGTTGCGACATCGTGATGGAAATGACCCAGAAGGGTGAGCTGGCGCCGCTGGTGAAGGAAGCGGCCCAGAAGCCGGCTTGAGCCTTCCGGGCTGTGCGGTCGAAAATGCCACCTGCGGGTGGCATTTTTTATGGCAACAAGGCGGCCGGAATCGCTGGCTGAAGTTAATTCTACTTAAACTATAGGTTTAACTATAGAACGCATACTATTGATATTTATTGATATATCTATGGATTCAGCGATCCATCCCGCGACCAGCGGCCGGAGTTCGGGGAGCGCCGTGGCGGCTTCCACCCACACCTGCCGGTCGTGCCAGTTTCCGGTCAGTTCCTGAGCGTCTTTCAGCCCCTTGATCAAACCGGCAGGCAGTTCCGGCAGCAACGGGCGGTAGCATTCCAGGAAGTAGCGGTAACGCTTGATCCGGATGCGCAAGACATGCAGGTCTGCCTTGCCATCCGCCAGATCGTGTTTCAGGCGGCGACGTAGCTTTCGGCGATACTGATGGATTTGCTGTTCCAGTTGATCCCAATCCCGGTGATGCAGGTATTTTTCCCAGTAGACCGTCAAGCTGAGCAGGCGGTGGATCAGGGCGTCTGCCGGGCGGTGCGCGGCCAGTGCCTGCTTGGCGTCGGTGATGCCGGATTCGAGGGCGAGATGCAGGGCGTCCAAGCCCTTGCGTTTCACTTCGAAAGACAGGACTTCGCGGTCGCGCAAGCCATTGGTGGGTTTGGCGCAGGCCTTGGCCAGGCGGTCCAGTTCATCGGCGCCGTAGAGATGTTGGCGGACCGGCTCGATCAGGCTGCGCAATTCGCGCAGGGCAACCCGGAAGTCATGCAGTGCCTCCGGGTCGTGGAGCGACAAGCGGGACTGGGCGTCCATCAGCTTGCCGCTCAAGGCCTGGAGGCGGGCGCAGAGCAGGGTGGTGATGAGGGGGTGATCGTTCATGCCCGTTCCTGGCAATCAGTCGGCTGCCGGGAATAATGCCATATTCCCGGCAGGGACATCAGCCCGCGAGCAGCTTCTTCAGCAGCTCATTCACTTGTGCGGGATTGGCCTTCCCCTTCGAGCGCTTCATGGCTTCGCCGACGAAGTAGCCGAACACCTTTTCCTTGCCGCCGCGATATTCTGCGACCTGCGCCGGGCTGCTGTCGACGATTTCCTTGAGCATGGCTTCAATGGCGCCGCTGTCGGTGACCTGCTTCAGGCCCTTCAGCTCGATGACAGCATCGGCGGTTTCGCCTTCGCCATTCCACAGCGCTTCAAACACC
>DASUIM010000408.1:0-14872 GCA_036279775.1 Fluviicoccus sp.
GGCGGGCAATAACCGCTGGCAAAATGTCTCGGAAGGTTTTATTGATCCGGGTGGAAGCGCGCCAGACTGGGCGACCAACTTTGTGCAGCGGATGGCGCCGTACCAGACAGTGCTGGGCTTGCAGCGCATGATCCAGTCGGAGGAAAACCGCAACTCCAGGGAAGTCCCGGTCTTTTCCTACGGTGTGTACAACGACTGAAGATCTCAGTCCAGCGTGACGCCATGGTCCGCCAGCTCGGTGCGGATCATGGTCAGGAACATGCGGGTGGTCAGCTCGCACGGCCGGTCGGCATGGCTGTGTGCAACAGGATGTTCAATCACATTCTCTCATTTGCCTGCGATTTTACGTAGTGCGTCCTTCCTGCTCTGTTACCAGGTCTTACTCCGAATCCATGCCAACGGCGGAGTGAGGCCAGTCTTTGAAAATCAAGTGGATAGCGGCTCAGCGCTTCACGGTGCAGACATTGTTTTTGCCCAGTTGAAGGCTATTCCCGGATCTGGGGCATCCCGAATTGTTTCGGCATCGTTACACCGGGTACATACCTCGAGGCCCAATCCGCCATCGTCATCAGTATCGGTTCGAGATCTGCGCCTTTGCGGGTCAGGTAATACTCTGCGCGGGGTGGATTGTCCTGATAAAAGGACTTTCTGATCATCCCGGCCGCCTCCAGGCGCTTCAGGCGTTCGGCAAGGATGTTCGTCGGGATCGCCTCGGGCGAGGACTGGAATTCGCCATACCGGTGCTTGCCCATGAACAAGTCACGGACGACAAGCAAGGTCCATTTATCGCCCACAATGTCCAGCACGTTGGCCACAGGACAGGAGGAGCGGCAATTCTCGGGTAGGGCGTTAGCGTCGATTAGCGTGTTCATGAACATAATTTAGCTGAATGACTTGTATTTTGCAAGTTTGTCTCGTAGCATGAGACTTGCAAAATACAAGTTACTTGTGAGGCCTATTGCATGGCGTTCCGGAGCATCCTGGACGGCAACATCCGTTCACACCAGAGCAGCAATGAGCGTCGCGAGACTACCCTCTCACTACTCCAACCAAGGAGAGAAAATATGTCCACCACAACGAAAGTCGTCATCGTCACTGGCGTGTCGTCAGGTATCGGCAAGGTCACTGCCGAAAAATTCGTTGAACGCGGCTGTGTCGTATTCGGCACGGTGCGGAACGTTGGCAAGGCCGAGCACATTCGAGGAGTTGAACTGGTTGAAATGGACGTCGGTAACGAGGAATCGGTGAAGCGTGCCGTGCAAAGCGTTATTGCCCGCGCAGGCCGCATTGATGTGCTGGTCAACAATGCCGGCGTTTCCCTGTTGGGGTCTGTGGAAGAATCAACCATCAAGGAGGCCGAGGACCTGTTCGACACCAATTTCTTCGGCGTGTTGCGCACCATGCAGGCCGTTTTGCCGCAGATGCGAACGCAAGGCTCCGGGCGCATCGTGAACGTCAGCTCCGTGCTGGGCTTGCTCCCAGCGCCTTACATGGGAATTTATGCAGCCTCCAAGCACGCGGTAGAGGGTATTTCCGAGACCCTGGACCATGAAGTGCGCCGCTTTGGCATTCGCGTAACGTTGGTTGAGCCCGCCTACACCCGCACCAACCTTGATATCAATGCTCCACGCACCCGCGAACGGATTTCAGCCTATAGCGCTGAACGCGACCAGGTGGAACGGAAGATAGCCGCCAATGTGAATGGCGCTCCTGAACCGGATTCAGTCGCTGAAACCATCCTCACCGCTGCGTTGGGTAAATGGCGGATACGCCGTGCCGTCAGCGGTCAAGCGGCGATGCTGAGTTTTCTGCGGCGCTTCATGCCGGCAGCCCCGGTCGATGCCGGTATTCGCAAGGACTTCGGCCTCAACTGAGCAGCGTTTTTCAACGGCTGCGACGGGTAGCAAAGATCAAGCCTGCTTCTGTTGGGGAAAAGCCCTGAAGCGAGCCAACACCCCTGTGCAGCCCATTCATCAATCGTGTCGGAGAGGATTATGGATCGAGAAAATGCAGCCCCTTCGTGGGACATTCAGCAATCAATGGCGCACCAGCGTATGCGTGACGGAGGGGGATTTCCGGGGCTTGCCAGTCCAGAGAAGGTTGCCGGCAAGAGCGGCCGAGAAATTCTGGAGGCAATGATGTCAGGCGAGTTGCCGTTTCCCCCCATGAACGAAACCATGAACATGACATTGCTTGAGGTCGGCGAGGGAAGGGCGGTGTTTCAGGGAATACCGCAGCAACAGCACTATAACCCCATGGCCAAGGTACATGGGGGATGGTTTGCGACGCTTTTGGACTCTGCGCTCGGCTGTGCTGTGCAGACCCTGCTGCCAGCGGGCCGTTCATACACGACCGCGGAACTCAGCATTAACATCGTGCGTGCAGCCTCCCATAAAACGGGGCCACTGCGCTCGACGGCAAAGGTCATTCACGAAGGGCGTCAGATGATGACGGCTGAAGCCCGGGTTGAGGATGAAGCAGGAAAGCTGTATGCCCATGCAACGACGACCTGCTTCCTGCTGGATATTTGAGGTATCGGGATATGACCGTTCAGGAGATGGCTCCTGCCTGGGTGGATACTCACCTAGAAGAGACCCGGAGCCTGCTCATTCATCTTCTCAATCTGAACACGAATCCGTTTCGTATGCGGGCAGCCCGTATACGGATCACGGTCGCTTGAATCGCCCAGTTCATTGATGGGGATTCCGGTTTGCCTGAGCTCTCCGGTAGACGGGTCGGGATAACGCTGGGAGAGCATATTGGGCAGGTGCAAATGGCCTCTGCGTGTTCCCGGATCAAGCCGCACCGGTGCAGTCACGCAGCCGCGCCGGGAGCGAATGCTCACCTGATCGCCCGCCGTGAGTCCCAGTTCATGGGCGTCGTCAGGGGAAATATACAGGGCCGCATGCGGCCCTTTGCCTTTGCGCCAACCGGGATCCTGCATGATGGTGTTGGCAGAATAGCCAGTACGCAAGCCGCCGTTGAGTACAAACGGGTATTCCGGATCATCCGGCTCGGGATCAGCCGCCATCAGGCCCTGCAAATCGTTGGCAAAATCGGCTTGGTATATGCGTGCCTTGCCATCCTTGTATCCACAGAAGTACTCGAAATTGCGTTCTTGCTCAAAGCTACCGATATGCGCGCCCTGCGGATTGTCCAGAAGTTTCTGAAAAACATACTCACTCAGAAGAAAGGGGTTCAGCATCGATTTCGTTTCGGGGAGCGCGGCGACAATTTGGTCTCGACTGGTCATGACATACCCCAGGGTCATGAACCAGATCATCGACCACAGGGGGGCCGGCAATTGCTTCCCAAGGGCCTGATAGTTCAAGAAGGCCATGCGGCAGATCGTCTCTCCCACCACGTCAAACTCGCCATTTTTGATCGCGGACCAAACGGAGCTCCCACCGGCAATACTGCCGAGCGCCGCCAGATATGCAGGCGTTCCCCATGGCTTGCGCGCATAACGCGCCAATCGGTGCAATAGCGCCGGGGCTTGAGAGACCAGACCCATTTCACGCGCCAGGCGATAATAGATTTCAACTTCGGGCAAAGCTTCCTCGGGGCCACTGACGACAGGAGGGCGAATTTGCGGAGCCATGATGGGCTTCCAAAAGATCGACCAGTCCCATTTCTCGTAGCCCGTCGCCGCCGGTAAAACATAATCTGCCGCCCAGGCACTTTCACTCATGGCGGGATCAATGACTACCAGCAGATCGAGTTTCGCGAAGGCCCGCCGGATGCGATGGGTGTCGGGATAGGTGGCTACGGCATTTGCCCCGTCCAAGATCAGGGCACGCAAGCGTTCCGGATGATCGACCTCAATTTCCTCCGCGACCAGTGCGGGTGAAAACTGCGGCATTGGCGTCACGCAGGGCGATGCCTCGATGCCTGCGGCAAGCGATTTGGCCGGATGACGGATATACGGCATTTTGGGACCAAACAGTTGCACAAACGTATTGCCGCCAACCCGGCCCAAATTTCCGGTCAGGAGCAGGCAGACGTGGATGACATAGGATGTCAGGGTGTTGTGCGAGGAGTGTTCGATGCCCAGGTCATACACAATACAAGCAGGCTTGGTCGTCGCCAGATCGCGTGCAGTTTGACGAATATCCTGTTCATCCAGCTCACAGCGCCTGGCCATCTCGGCAATATCGACCTGCTGAAACAGCGCTTTGATCTGCGGGTATCCGACGGTTTTCCGCTGCAGAAACGCCTGATCTTCCAGCCCCTCTTGTACGATGACGCCGGCAATCGCCATCAGCAGGAAAATGTCCTTTGCAGGCTTGATCCGGAGATGCAGGTGGGCCTTGCGCGTGGTCTCGGTGACACGCGGGTCAACCACGACCATGCGGCGATCCGGGTTTTTGACCAGCTCTTGTATCGCTTCCTTGCTGTTGTGACCCATGTTGCTGATCAAGGGATTATGCCCCAGCATCAGGATGAATTTGGCGTGATGCTTGTCGGGGATCAAATAACTGTCGCTGGTGGTGCGCATCATGCGCCGCTGACTCAGGGTGTGCTGGGTCTTCTCCTGGGCAATCGCGGTAAAGATAACCGGGGAGCCGATGCCGAACATCAACGGCAAGGCCCCAAGGCCGCTGGAATGTCCGCCTTGTCCGCCCATCCCGGCAATGCCAATGGCGCGTGGCGCATGATGATGGCGGATGTCATTGAGCTTGGCCGCGATTTCACGGATGGCCTGATCCCAGCTGATGCGTTCAAATTGCCCGTCGGGCATTTTCTTCAATGGATGGGTCACCCGGTTGTCATGGTTGACGTACTGACCAATCGCATAGCCCTTGTTGCAGCTGTATCCCTTGGTGGCCGGATGCGACTCATCGGCCCGGACCGCCACGATCCGGTTATTCTCGACGTCCACGCGCAAGCCGCAGTTGTGGGCGCACAGGGAACACGCGGTGGCCAGGTTTGTGGCATTTGCGGGTACGTTGGCAGGACCCGTTACCATTGCGGAAGTTGTCTTCATCATGTCTACCTGAAAATTAGTGCATCGTTGCCCCGGTCTGACTGACCGGATTAGCCGCAAAAGGCGGCTGCTCAAAATGAGCCTGCGCTCAACCTCGTCAGGTCGGCGTTGCCTTGAACCAGATGGAGTACATCACGGGAAGGAACACGAGCGTCAGAATGGTGCCGGCGAACGTGCCTCCGATCAGCGTATACGCCAGGGTTCCCCAGAAAACCGAATGGGTCAGCGGGATGAACGCCAGGATCGCGGCCAGTGCGGTCAGGATCACCGGTCTGGCACGCTGGACTGTCGCCTCGATGATGGCCTCGACCGGGGCCAGGCCCGCCGCCTCGTTTTCCCGGATCTGTCCGATCAGGATCAGCGTGTTGCGCATCAGTATGCCTGAGAGGGCGATCAATCCGACCAGCGCATTGATTCCGAAGGGCTGCTGGAACAGGATCAGTGTGGGGACCACCCCGATCAGTCCAAGCGGGCTGGTCAGGAACACCATGACCATGGCGGCGATCGAACGTACTTGCAGGATGATTATCAGGAGCGTGAGCGCGACCATGATGGGAAATATCGGCAGCATGGCCACCATGGATTTCCCGGACTCCTCGATGGAGCCGCCTTCCTCGATCTTGTAGCCGCTCGGCAGTTTGGCGATCAGCGGCTGAAGCTGTTTGGTAATGGCGCCGGAAACATCCGGCGGTTGCAGACCGTCAGCAATATCCCCTTGCACCGTCATCGTGGGCATGCGGTCTCGCCGGCGGATGACGGGCTCTTCCATCCGGACTTCAAACGTTCCCACCTGCGACAGCGGGACACGCTGGCCATGGTTGCCAACCAGAGTGAAGTTTCCAATCCTGGCCGGATCCAGTCGCGATTCCCCCGCAGAGCGGGCGATGACCTGGACGGTACGGATATCTTCACGCACCGTCGTGATGGGGATGCCTGTCAGCAGGAACTGCAGTTGCTGGGCCACGCCGCTGCTGCTCAGCCCCATTGCCTGGAGACGATCCTGTTGCAGCAAAAAATGCAGCACGGGAGCACGGACACCCCAGTCAACATTGACCGTTCGCATCATCGGACTGCCCGCCATCACCCCTTGTACTTCCGACGCAATTTTCCGCAACTGCTCGGGGTCCGGTCCGGTCACGCGGTACGCCACGGGGAACGGCGAATACGGACCAAAAACCAGCTGATTGACGCGCAGCCGCGCTTCCGGCGCCAAACCGTCAGCAATGGCCTGGCGCAGGCGATGTTTCAATGCTTCACGTTCGGCCTGGTTGTCGGTGCGCACCACGATTTTGGCGAATGAGGGATCGGGAAGTTCCTGGCCCATCGAGATATAGAAGCGCGGCGCACCCTGGCCAATATAGGCCGTGACGATCCTGGCCTCCTTCTGCCTGGCAAGCCAAGCCTCAACCTTGGCGGTTGTCTCGCTGGTGGCGGTGATGGAGGTGCCATAAGGCATCCGGATTTCAACCAGGACTTCGGGCCGGTCGGAGATCGGGAAGAACTGCTTCTTCACGACGGCCATGGAAACGATCGCCAGCATAAAAAGACCGATGACGGAGGCGGCGGCCAGCCATTTGCGCGCAATGATGAAAGCCAGCATCTTGCGGAAGCGGTTGTAGTAGGGCGTATTGTAGATCGAACTGTCGGCACCATGAGCGTGCTTGGCGTCGGGCAGCATCTTTACCCCCAAGTAGGGCGTAAAGATGACGGCTACCAGCCATGAGGCAATCAGGGCCGTACCCACGATCCAGAACATATTGCTGGTGTATTCGCCAGCCGAGGATCTGGCGAAGCCGTTGGGCATGAAACCGACTGCAGTCACCAGGGTCCCTGATAACATGGGGGCAGCCGTATGGCTCCAGGCGTAGGCTGACGCAGCCACGCGGCTGAAACCTTCCTCCATCTTTACCACCATCATTTCGATGGCAATGATGGCATCGTCGACCAGCAGGCCCAGCGCCAGGATCAGTGACCCGAGGGTGATCCGGTCGAAGTTCTTGCCGGTAGCCAGCATGACCACGAAGACCATGGCCAGGGTCAGCGGTACCGCTGCGGCAACAACCAGGCCGACGCGCCAGCCCATGCTGAGGAAGCTCACCAGCATGACCACCATCAGCGCCACGCAGAACTTGATCATGAATTCGTCCACGGCGGAGCGGATGTTCACGGCTTGGTCGGTGACTTTTGTGAGCTGCATGCCTAGCGGAAGATCGGCATTGATCGCCTTGATCTCCGTATCGAGCGCTTTACCCAGCGCGAGGCCGTTCCAGCCATCGCGCATTACCGCGCCGAGCAACAACGCGGGTTCGCCGCCACTGCGAATCATGAATGTCGCGGGATCCTCGTAACCGCGGCGTACCGTAGCGATATCGGACAGTTTCAGCGTACGGCCCTGTACCGTCACCGGCGTATCCCGAATTTTCTGCAGGTCGTCAAAAGCGCCATCAAGACGGATGAAGACTTCGGGTCCCCGGGTTTCAATGGACCCTCCCGGTGTCAGGGCGTTCTGACCGTTAATCGCGGAAAATACCTCAAGCGGATTGACCCCGAGGGTCGCCAAGCGCTCATGTGAAAACTCCACATAGATGCGCTCCGCCTGTTCGCCAATGATGTTGATCTTTTTGACGCCAGGCACGCGCAGCAGGCGCTGCCGAAGCGCCTCCGCGTCACGCACCAACTGTCGCTGGGGTTGCCCCTTCGATTTCAGGGCATACAGGGCAAAGGTTATGTCCGCGTATTCATCGTTGATGATCGGTCCGATGACTCCGGGGGGCAGGTTTTTGGCCTCGTCACCCAGCTTCTTGCGGGCCTGGTAGAACTCTTCCTGGACCTGTGAAGGCGGCGTGCTGTCGAGCAAGCTCAGCGTGGTGAATGCCAGGCCAGGGCGGGTATAGGTTTCCGTCCGATCGTACCAACGCAGTTCCTGAAGACGCTTCTCGAGCTTGTCGGCAACCTGATCCTGCATTTCCTGTGGTGTCGCACCCGGCCAGGCGGTGACTACCGTCATGACCTTGATGGTGAAGGATGGATCTTCTGCCCGGCCCAGCTTGAAGAATGCAATCAGCCCGGCAACCGAAATCAGGATCACCAGGAACAGGGTGACAGCACGTTCGCGGACGGCGAGGGCCGATAAATTGAAGCGGTGATCACTCATGACCGAGCTCTCCAGCCAGATGGCCGGCGATCCGCACCACGTCGCCCTCGTGCAGCAAGTGTGCCCCGAGTGCGACGATGCGATCTCCTTGCCGGAGCTGGCCGGATACGCTCGCGTTATCGTCGTCCAGCTGCCGGATCGTCACCGGCCGCCAGGATACCTTGGCTGGTGCGCCTGTAACGATCCAGACTCCGGGGCCTTGACCCCCGTCATACAGGGACGTCAGTGGCACTTGAAGTCGGGACTCCTGCGGCTTGGATGCATCCTGCAGGTGGATGGTGACCGTAGTACCGAGCGCTGCCTGTGCAAGCTGTCCCTCCAGTACATACCTGGCCTCAAAGGTGCGGGTAAGGCGTTCAGCGCTACCGGCAAGCTGGCGGAGCCGCGCCGTTGTGCTGATGTCGTCCCTGCCATAAAGAGTGGCACGCCCGAGGGACCCGATCGCAGGCCGCAGCGTCTCGGGCAGTTGAACAACCGCCTCGCGGTCGCCCGCTTGCGCCAAGCGCACCACCGGCTGACCAGCGCTGACCACCTGACCGGGTTCCGCCAGTGTTTCGATCACGACTCCATCGGCATCGGCCACCAAGTCTGCGTAACGGTTAGCGTTACGCATGGCGTCCAGTTGGGCCTTGGCGGCTTTGAGCTGGGCATTGGCCGCGTCAGCCGCCGCTTTCACCTGATCATAGGCAGAAGCGGAAGTGGCCCCTGTGCCTTGGAGTTCCCGATAGCGGACTTCGTCGGCTGTCGCCTGCTGTGCTCTGGCCTTGGCTGCGGCGACCGCCTCTTCCTGTGCCGCAACTGCAAGCGTGAAGTCGGCCGGATCAAGCCGCATGAGCAGTTGACCGCGTTTGACTTTTTGTCCGGCATCAACGGACCGCGCCAAAACCTTGCCGGGAACCCGGAAGCCAAGATCGCTTTGCACCCGCGCAGCCACGGTTCCGGTGAATGCTCTGGTTTCAGGGGCTGCCGTCTGGACAAGGGCAGACCGCACCGTGGGTGCGCCCGATCGCGGATCGGTGGCGGTTTCCTGGCTGCAGCCGGCCAAGGCCAGCGTGGCGACCCAGACAAGGGAGGAGGGGGTGATTTGATGCCGGTAGATATCCACGGGAGCCCCTGTAGCAAGTAGTTAGGGGCTTCATCGTGTTACAAGTGACCAAAACTGTCAATAGTCACTGAAAGGGTCGGCATTAAGGGGACAGACTCCTGAGTATCAGGTTCGACAGTTGTAACGGCGCCTGTTTGTTGTAGTTGTAGCTGTATTGCAGGAGTAGCGGGTTCAGATAGGGTCTCATCACCAGGTAGATGGCTGTGGTGATCTCATCCAGCGGTGTCTTCCTTTCAAAATCCCCGGACTGCCTGCCTTCCAGCAGAATTTCACGGAGCAGCGCATGGATCCGCGCCTCATAGTTCACGGCGGCCTGCCAGCGCTCGGTAGCGGCGGAAGCCGCGATCTCATAGAGCTTTCTATCCTGAATGAACAGTCGGACGCTGGCTTCTGTAATGACGTTGAAGAGATTACGCAACTTGTCTGAAGGTGACTCGGAAGCTGCAATCGCCGCAGTGACCTCCTGCTCAATCTGACTCAGGCAACCGGTGCAGATCATCTCGCCGATGGCTTGCTTTGACTCAAAGAATTTATAAATGTAAGCCTTTGAAAAACCGATAGCTTTCGCAAGCTCCGATACAGTTGTCTTGTTATAGCCGTAGAGCCTGAAGTGCTCTCGCGCCGCAATTACGATCTGTTCGCGGACTTCGTGGTCGGCTGGTCCCCGGACCGGGGTGTAAGAGAGTAGGGGTTCGTTCATGGTGATCAGCTTACGTCAGGCCATGAGAATAGACAAATGGTGACTATTTGGTAATATGGTCACTTCAAGGCTCCTGTGGAAGTGTCGTCATGTATTCAAAAAATCTGTATGGCATGGTCATTCTCGGCGGTCTGTTGACCGGATGCGCTGCGGGTCCTGATTATGTCAGGCCCTCTGTTGCCATGCCGGAGAAGTTCCTGGGGCAGGCGCAGGCCGATGACCGGAAAACTGCGACCGATCTTGCAGCCTGGTGGTCAGGCTTCGAGGATCCCACGCTGACGCAATACGTGACCAAGGCCCTGGCGCAGAATCTTGATCTGACCCAGGCGTTGGCTCGTGTCACACAAGCCCGCGCCGGCTTGAGCGCCGCCAATGCAAGTTTACTACCCGCAGGGGTCATTTCCACCCAAGGCACCCGCGCTTATCAGTCCGTAGAAACGCCGTTGGGTCAGGTGCTGAACGCATCACCGGGTTTTGACCGGTCAGGTGAGTCGTATGACGTCAATCTCGGTGCCAGCTGGGAAATGGATATCTTCGGAAGCCTCAGGCGCGGACGACAGGCAGCAGTTGCCGATTATCAGGCCACGGAAGCGGGTGTGGTTGCCACGCGATTGACAGTGGCTGCCCAAACCGCCGAGATCTACATCAGTATTCGCGGACTGCAAGCCCGACTTGATATCGCACGGCGTCAGGTCAAGACCCGGCAGGATCTGCTTGCCACCGTCAACCGCCTTTACAGTCAGGGTCTGGCCGCCGAATTTCAGGTGAGACAGGCGGAGGCGGCGCTTTCCCAAGCCGGAGCGTCGATACCCGCTCTGGAAGTGGCGCTGGATCAAACGATGAATGCTTTCGACGTCATGCTGGGTACACCGCCTGGGGCACACCGTGAGGAACTTGCCAACGTTACTGCCATCCCGATGACGCCGGCATTGACCGGCGTGGGATCGCCGGCGGATCTGCTCCGACGTCGCCCCGACCTCATTGCCGCTGATCGCCGTCTTGAAGCGGCGAATGCGCGTATTGGTGTCGCCATGGCGGAGTATTACCCCAAGTTATCCCTCACCGGAATGATCGGCAGTTCGACCTCCGTGGCGGGGAGCAACCTCTTCACCCATGCAGCCAGCCAGTCTGCCGGGATACTGGGATTGCGCTGGCGTCTTTTCGACTTCGGTCGTATTGATGCCCGGATCGATCAGGCCAAGGGCCAGGAAGCAGAATTGCTGGCGGCTTACAGGATTGCTGCGCTGCACGCCACGGAAGATGTGGAGAACGCGCTCTCTGCGCTGATGAAGTACAAGGAACAGACAGCCATTCTGGCGCAGGGCGCAAGCTCGCTGGATCGCGCTCGCGGAGCCTCGTACTCGGCCTACCAGCAGGGCGTGGTCAGTCTGGTAGATGTATTGCAGGCTGACGAAAATTTGCTGCGGGCGTCCGATGCGCTGGCCCGGGCGCAAACCGACTCTGCTCGCGCTGCCGTCTCTGCCTTCAAGGCATTGGGAGGAGGGTGGCAGCCCCGGAATACGTGAAAACCATGGTGATGTGCATGGCGCCTGGAGCGCCATGGAAGAGTTCCGCGATACGGGTCATATCCGGGCGATCGGCGTCAGCAA
Organism: Fluviicoccus sp.; assembly: GCA_036279775.1. Taxonomy (GTDB): domain Bacteria; phylum Pseudomonadota; class Gammaproteobacteria; order Pseudomonadales; family Moraxellaceae; genus Fluviicoccus. The sequence continues at coordinate 11,557 of DASUIM010000408.1, forward strand.
TTTCCATCCTGACCGGCTCATGGACTTGATCTTACATCACCGCATCGTGCCCGCGGAGAACCAGATCGAGACACATCCCTTCTGCCAGCAGATCGACGCTGCAAGGTTTCTGCGCGAGAACGGAGTCCGGATGGAATCATGGGGGCCGTTTGCAAAGGGTATGCGATGATGAATGTCGATCCTTGCCTGGCTTCAAGCGCAGGTCTTCTCTTACGGGGTCTATAGCGACTGGGCAGGTTCAGTCCAGCGCCATGCCATGCTCCGCCATGATCACGCGCAGCATGGTCAGGAACATGCGGGTGGTCAGTTCGTATTGGGCGTCCACCTCGTCAGGCGTGACCGGGTAGTGCCTGAAAATCACCGCCCCGGCGGTTTCCACCCAACTGACCAGCGTTTCAATCTGTCGAGGTGTCACATCCTTCAATCCCAGACCTTCCGCCTGGCTGCCAATCAGGGCAATGGCCGAATCAATGGTCTGACGGCGATACCGTTGGGCGATCGAGCCTTCGGTAAAGCCTTCCCGGTAGATCCCCGCCACGACCGGACCCTGCGCGAGGCCCCAGTCAAAATAGGCGCGCACTCCGGCGCGGATGCGCGCTTCCGTCGATCCGGCGCGCGCGACTTCCGTCAGCAGGCGCGAGACCAGATCCGAATTCGCCCGGGCGATCAGCTGCTCAAACACCTGCTCCATGCCGCCGGGAAACCAGCGATAGAACGAGGGGCGGGACGCGCCGGTTTCCTGCAACAGCAGCTCGACGCTGATGTCCCCGGAGGCGCGGCTGGCCAGCAGCCGTCCGGCGGCGGCCAGCAGGGGCGCTTGCCGGGCGGTCAGTTCATCGCCCGCAATGCGCGGGCGGCCGCGCGAGCGGGCCGGGGTTTCGGGAGGGGCGGATTCAGTCATGCGATTATGATGCCACAGCCATCGCCGCCGGATGAAGCCAAAGCCGACCGGCCGGGGGATGTCACAGCCGCAGCCCGCCGCCGCTGATGCGCGCGAACAGATCCGCGGTCAGGGGCTGGTAGCCCTGTTCCCGGTCCGCCAGCACATACAGCGGCTCGCTGACCACGCCCGGATCAAAGCCTTCCTGCTTCAGTTCCACCTTGCGGTACTTGAAGGTGCCGGTGGTGTGCTGTTCCGTCTGCAGGCGGATGAACAGCGGCACCGCGTAGGCGGGCAGCGCTTCATCAAAACGGTTCGCCAGCGCCTTGCCGTCAAAGGCCACGCCCGGCTTCAGGGTGATGGCCGCCATGCCCGCGCGCCCGTCGCAGCCCGGCACGCTGACGCCGTAGACCACGCCGTGCTCGATCGACGCCTGCTTCGCCAGCACGCCTTCCACTTCCCCGGTCGCCACGTTTTCGCCTTTCCAGCGGAAGGTATCGCCCACCCGGTCGACAAACTGGATATGCCGCAGCCCCTGGTCGCGCACCAGGTCGCCGCTGTTGAACCAGACATCGCCCTTCTTGAAGACATCGCGGAACAGCTTCTTTTCCCCGGCGGCGGGATCGGTGTAGCCGTCAAAGGGCCGACGCGCCGTTACCTCGCTGATCAACAGCCCGACACCGCCCTTGGCCACGCGTTGCATGCGGCCGCGTGCGTCACGAACCGGCGTTTCACTCTCGGCGTCGAATTCGACAATGGCGAAGGGCAAGGGAGTGAAGCCCGCCGTTTGCGACACGCCGAAGGCGTTGATGAAGGCGATGTTGGACTCACTGGCCCCGTAGAATTCAAAAATGCGGGTGATGCCGAATCGCTGCTCGAAGGCTTCCCAGATTTCCGGACGCAGGCCGTTGCCGGTGATGGCGCGGATGCGGTGGTTGCGGTCGCCCGCGCTTTCCGGCCGGTTCAGCAGGTAGCGCAGCAGCTCGCCGATGTAACAGAAGACGGTGGCGTCGTAATGGCGCACGCGGTCCCAGAAACGGCTGGCGCTGAACTTGCGGTCCAGCGCCAGCGTCGCGCCCGAGGACAGGATGGAACTGAAGCACACCGTCAGCGCGTTGTTGTGGTACAGCGGCAGGCAGCAATAGAACACGTCGTCGCGGCGCAGGCGCAGCGTCAGGCCGCCGACTCCGGCCATCGCCGCCAGCCAGCGGTAATGCGTCATCACCGAGGCCTTGGGCATGCCGGTGGTGCCGGAGGTGAAGATGTAGAAGCAGGGCTGACGGGCGCGTACGTCGCCGGTGGTGGCCGGGTTGCTGGACGCGCAGTGACCGCTCGCCTCTTCCAGATCCAGCCAGCCGTCCGGGGCGGGGGCGGCATTGTCGCCGCCGCACCAGAAGCAGGGCAGGTCGGGGCTGCCTTGCGGGGTGTAGACGGTGCTTTCGATGGCGTCGCGGCATTCGCTGCCCGCCACCAGCAGTTTCGCCCGCACCAGGTTGACGCTGTGCGTCAGCACCTCGGCGCGCTGGTGATGGTTGAGCATGGCGGCGATAGCCCCCAGCTTCATCGCCGCGATCACGCAGGCCAGCACCTCGGGCCGGTTTTCCATGAGGATGGCGACGGTGTCGCCGCTGCCGATGCCGCGCGCCGCCCACAGATGGGCCAGGCGGTTGGCCCAGGCGTTTAGTTCGCCGTAGGTCCAGGCGCGGTCGTCGAAGCGCAGCGCCACCCGGTCCGGCGTCCAGCGCGCCCAGAATTCCACGACCTTGCCGATGGACTGGCGGCTGTCCGGGTTCAGCCCGGCCAGGCGCAGCAGGTTGCCGCGGTTGAGGTCGAGCATTTCCGGGGCGGCTTGCAGCATGCCGCGGGCGATGTCGCGGAATCCGATCTGGGTGGCCATGGGGGGCTCCGGGGGTGGTTGGCGGGGCGTCCGATCAGGATAGACGGTCGGGCGGGGTTGCGGGGGCCGTTATCGTGATCGGGCTATATACGTAACAGCAATGTTACGTATATATTGCCGGAAAAGGCGGGGGGTGGCAACGGGTCAGGCTGCGCGGGAGAGGTAGTCACATACGGTACGACCGGCTGAAGCCCTCAAGCCGCCTCCATCGGCGGCAGATACTTGATCGCCGACAGCGGAAAATCCGGCACCGGCTCGAAATCCAGCGGCAGGCGCGCGATGCGCCGCGCTTCTTCCGCCGGAATCCCCAGCAAGGTCAGCGACTGCTCCGCGACCTCCGGAATCGCGTCGTCCGTCACCTGACCCAAGAACAGGTCGAGCAGGATCGCCATCACCCCGCCCGCCACCATCGACGCCGTCACCGACTCGTGCGCCACGTGGAACCGGCCGCTGCGCAGGCCCAGCTGCATGTCGGCCATGAAGCCCTGGCGGGTCTGGTAGACATAGCGCGTCAGCGGCAGGCCGCTGAGGAACAGCAG
>DASUIM010000409.1:0-1022 GCA_036279775.1 Fluviicoccus sp.
TGTGACTCAGTATATCGGTGGCGGGTGGGGAGTAAAGCGGCATTCAATCCCGCGAAGCCGCCAGCAGCCGCGCCACGGTTTCGCCCATCACCGCATAACCTTCCGCCGACGGATGATAGCCGTCCGCCGCCAGATAGCGCGGGTGCATTTCCAGTCCGTAATCCAGCACCCGGCAGCCGGGCAGTCCGGCCAGCGCCCGGCGCAGGTGGTGATCCATCAGTACGGCGCGATGGCCGATCACGCCGCGCAGCGGTTGCGGCAGGGCGGTGAAGTGGTGCATCGGCGGCAGGGCAAGGAACGTGATAGGAGCCTGCGTCTGCCGCCGGATGTCGGCGACCAGATGCCGCAGCTGCTCCCGCCACTGGCGCGGCGAGCTGAAGCCGGTGGTGTCGTTGACGCCGATGCTGACCAGCACCAAATCGGCGTGGTGCAGGTCATCCGGCAGCAGGTCGCGGCGGACATCACGGATGCGCGCACCGTTGCGGCCATGGGCCCGCCAGTGCACCGGACGGCCGGTCCGCGCGGCAAAGGCCCTGGCGACGGCGGCGGCCAGACCGTCCGCCTGCTGCTTCACCCCGACCCCGGCTACCGTCGATTCGCCGATCACCACCAGCCGCCACGGTTCGCCCTCACCGGCAAACGTCCCCTGCTGCGGTCCTTCCGCCTCCGGCAGCCGCAGCGCCGTGCGCCGGGTATGCAGCGCCTGCGGCACCGCCACCGGCATCAGCGCGCCAAAATGCAGCCAGAACCGCAGCGAACGCCACATGCCTCAGGCCAGCTTCTGCACATCCGCGCTCAGCACCAGGTCGCCGGGCCGCACGTTCATGGTGATTTTCGCGGAAAAGACTTTGACATTATTGGCGTCAAACACCTCTACCGGCACCTCGATATCGCCGCCCGCCGCCCAGTCCAGGCCTTCGCCACTGGACACGGCGCGCAAGTCGGTCTTGGCCTTGGCCAGATACTGCACGCTCATTGCCTTGGGAATCCAGCGGCAGCCGGCAGGAATGGAGGCGTCGGTC
>DASUIM010000410.1:0-1840 GCA_036279775.1 Fluviicoccus sp.
GCGCGACGGGATTTTTTCAATATCGCAGTTATCGCCATAGATGGCGGCGACGCTGCTGGTCAGCACCACGCGCCGCACCGACGGGCAGGCGTTGACCGACTCCAGCACATTGCGGGTGCCTTCCAGCGCCGGACGCACCAGCGCTTCGTTGGCGTCGGTGAAGCCTTCCAGCACGAACGGCGACGCCGTGTGCATGACGATGTCGCAACCCGCCATCGCGGCGGTGAACGCGCCCTTGTCCAGCAGGTCAGCCTTGAACAGCTTCAACGTGCCGGGGCTTTTTTCCGCCATCTTCAGCAGGTGGCCGACACTGGAAGCCTTGTTGGGGTCGCGTACGGTGGCATGCACCGTGCAACCTTCTTCCAGCAGGTACTGGATGATCCAGCCGGCAATATAACCGGAAGCGCCGGTGACCAGGACGGTGGAGCGGCCGAGGCCGGGTTGGGTGGCTTGGTTCATGGTGTCCGGTGTCCTTGCTGTGGGTTATCGGGAACAGGAGTCATTCTGCGTGAGCTAGAGAATAGTGCGGGGCGCGGCGGATTGCTACCGCCCATTCGACGGCTGGTACGCGGCGGCCCGGCCAACGGCGATGCTTCCCTTTCCACGGGCCGCTTGTAGAATGACCGCCATGAAAACCCTCGACCTCTTCTGCACCGTCATCGACAACTTTGGCGACATCGGCGTCTGCCGCCGGCTGGCCCTGCAACTGCACCGCGAATACGGCCATGCCGTGCGCCTGTGGGTCGACGATCTGGCCAGCTTCCAGCGTCTGGCCCCCGACCTGGACAGCCATGCCGCCGTCCAGTCCTGGCAGGGGCTGGAAGTCCGGCATTGGATCGAAGGCGCCACCGACGGCGTGATCCCGGCAGACATCGTGATCGAGGGTTTTGGCTGCCGCCTGCCCGAGTCCTTCCTGGCGGCGATGGCGCAACAGCAGCCCGCACCGGTCTGGCTGAATCTGGAATACCTCTCCGCCGAGGACTGGACGCTGGGCTGCCACGGCCTGCCCTCGCCGCACCCGCGCCTGCCGTTGCGGCAACATTTCTTCTACCCCGGTTTCGACCCGCGCAGCGGCGGCCTGCTGCGCGAGCGTGACCTGCCGGCGCGGCGCGATGCCTTCCAGAGTGATCCGGGCGGGCAACGCGCTTTCTGGAATCGTCTGGGGTGTACCGAAGCGGTGCAGGCCGGCAAGCGCATCTCGATGTTCGCCTATGAAAATCCGGCCGTCGCCGCCCTGCTGATGCAGCTGGCCGAAGGGCCGGAAGCGGTTTTCGTTGCGGTGCCCGAGGGCCGGGTGCTGGCGGAAGTCAGCCGCTGGAGCGGCCGCGAATTGAGCGCCGGAGACCGCCTGACGCAGGGGAATCTGAACCTGACCGTGCTGCCCTTTCTCTCCCCGGACGACTATGACCGCCTGCTGTGGGCCTGCGACCTGAATTTCGTGCGCGGCGAAGATTCGTTCATCCGCGCGCACTGGGCGGGTCGGCCGCTGGTCTGGCACATCTATCCGCAGGAAGACGACGCCCACCGCATCAAGCTGGAAGCCTGGCTGGCGCTGTGCCGCCCGTGGCTGCCGGACAGCTGGCTGGAGGCGCAACGGCAGTGGAATCACGGGAGGGCCGCCGCCGGGTTGTTCAGCGACTGGCCATCCGTAAGCCGGGGCAGCGCTGATTTCAGCCGCCATTTATCCGATCAGCCCGATCTGGCCGCCCGACTTGAAGAATTTTGTGCTGAACGGTGATGCGTTTTCAGCCGGCTCAGGTAAAATGCGCGCCTTATTCCCCCATGACTACTATGTGAAACATCATGAAGACAGCAATGGAACTCCGCGCCGGTAACGTGT
>DASUIM010000411.1:0-2004 GCA_036279775.1 Fluviicoccus sp.
CCCCGGCAAGACCTTTGCGGGCCGCGTTGCCCGCATCAATCCGGTCGCCCGCGCCGGCAGCCGCCGCGTGCCGGTTTATGTGCAGGTCAACAATCAGGACGGCCTGCTGCGCGCCGGAGTGTTTGCCAAGGGCGTGGTGCGTGACGATAACGCCCGGCAGGGGCTGGCGGTGCCGGTGACGGCGCTGCAGGCCGTGGGCAGCGGCTGGCGGGTGCATGCGGTCAAGGACAGCCATCTGGAAGCCCGCGCGGTGCAGGTCGCCATGCGTAACGACGAACGCGGCCTGGCGCTGGTCACCGGCAGCCTGCGCGCGGGTGATCGCGTCCTGCTGGCGCCGCCCCTGCCTGAAAATGAAGGAAAAGCGGTTCGCCTGACCGGAGCGCACTGACCATGTGGCTGACCCGCCTGTGTATCCGCTATCCCGTCTTCGCCACCATGATGATGCTGGCGTTCATGGTGCTGGGACTTTTCGCCTGGCGTGAGCTGAGCGTCGAGGAATACCCCAACATCGATTTCCCCTACGCCATCGTCACCACCGACTATCCGGGCGCATCCCCGGTTGTTGTTGAAAGCGACGTCACACGCCGCATCGAAGACGCGATCAACACGGTTCCGGGCGTCAAGCGCATCATTTCCACCTCCTTTGAGGGCCGTTCGCGGATTGCCGTGGAATTCGTGCTGGGTGTGCCGATTGAGGTGGCGGTGCAGGATGTGCGCGACAAGATTGCCGCCGTCAAGGTCGGGTTCCGCCCCGAGATCAAGGAACCGCTGGTCGAGCGCTTCCGCCCGGATGAGGCTCCGGTATTCTCACTGGCCTTCGTTGCCGACAACCGCTTATCGGTGAAACAGCTCAGTACGCACATCACCCAGCAGGTCGTGCGCAAGATCCAGAACATTCCCGGGGTCGGCCGGGTGGATGTGGTCGGCGCGATGCCGCGGGAAATCCAGATCGAACTGATGCCGGAACGCATGGAGGCGCTCGGGGTTGGTGTGGATGAAATCATGGCGGCGCTGCGCACCGAAAATGCCCAGCTGCCCGCCGGGACCGTGGAAGTCGGCACCGCCGAGAAGATGGTTGAAATTGCCGGCCGCATCACCTCCCCCGAGGAGTTCGCCAACCTGATCGTCGCCCAGCGCGGCCAGTCCCCGGTGCTGCTGGGGCAAGTGGCGCGAATCGTGGACGGTCAGCAGGAACTGCAATCGCTGGCGCTGCTCAACGGGCGCCGCGCCATCAGCGTCGATGTCGTGAAGATGTCCGGCGCCAACACGATCGCGCTGGTCGATGCACTGCGCGCCCAAGTCCCTGCGATTGAAGCCGATCTTCCCAAGGGCGCCAGCGCCCTGGTGGTCGCCGACAGCTCCCGTTCCATTCGCGCCTCGCTGCACGATGTCAAGAAGACGCTGGTGGAAGGGGCGGTGCTGGCCATCATCATCGTCTTCCTGTTCCTCGGTTCCTGGCGTTCCACCATCATCACCGGCCTGACGCTGCCGATCTCTCTGCTGGGCTGCATTTTCTTCCTCTATGTGTTTGGCCTGACCCTGAACTCGATGACACTGATGGCCCTGTCGCTTTCCATCGGTCTGCTGATTGATGACGCGATCGTGGTGCGGGAAAACATCGTCCGGCACGCGGCAATGGGCAAGTCGCACGGTCAGGCGGCGGTGGACGGTACCCGCGAGATCGGGCTGGCCGTGCTGGCCACGACGCTGACCATTGTCGCCGTGTTCCTGCCGGTGGCCTTCATGGGCGGCATCATCGGCCGCTTCTTCTACCAGTTCGGTATCGCGGTTTCCTGCGCGGTGCTGTTGTCGATGCTGGTCAGCTTCACCCTCGACCCGATGCTGTCCAGCCGCTGGCGTGACCCCGACGCCCACGGCATGCAGGGTGACTCCTGGCTGGCGGTGAAGCTGCGCGCTTTTCAGGGCAAGCTGGATCAATTGAGTGAAAAGTACGCCCAGGTCATCCTGTGGGCGCTGAACAATCGCCGCTTCACGCTGGGTCTG
>DASUIM010000412.1:0-9489 GCA_036279775.1 Fluviicoccus sp.
CCGTCGCGCACAAAACGCTGGCAGCTGATCTGCGGCAGCCAGGCGATGCCCAACCCGTCCAGGCAGGTCAGGCGCGCCATCAGCAGTTCATTGGTGATCATGCGGTAGTTCAGCGACAGGCCGTGCAGGGCTTCCGGGGCATAAACCTCCATTGGCAGGGTGGTCAGCCGCACCATTTCGTGTTGCGCCAGGTCCGCCGGAACTTGCGGCACCCCGGCGCGTTGCAGATAGCGCGGGCTGGCAAACAGGCTGATATGCGGTGTGCCCAGCGCAATCACCGGATGGTGGGTTTCAGGCCGCGCGCCATAGCCGAACAGCACATCCATGGATTCATCATCGGGATCGAGGGCGCCGGGCCGCAGGTGCGCCTCCAGGCTGATCTTCGGGTATTTGGCCAGAAAGGAGGAAATGACCGTGGTCGCCCAGCTGTCATCCACCGAGAAGGGCAAGGCCATGCGCAGGTGCCCGGAGGGTTCCTGCTTCAGGCGCTGCAAGGCGCGCCCGGCCTCCTCGGCCTGCGCCACCAGTTGCCGGCAATGCTGGAAATAGACCTGCCCGGCTTCGGTCAGTTTCTGGGAGCGCGTCGTGCGTTCCATCAGGCGGGTGTCCAGCGCCTTTTCCAGCAGGGCAATGCGGCGGCTGACCGTGGACAGCGGCAGTTCCAGCTGGTTGGCGGCGGCGGTGAAGCTGCCCGCGCGCACCACAGCGGCGAACAGCGCCATGTCATCAAGGTGGGGCACGGTGTCTCTCCAGCGGGATAGTGACCGTGTTTATCCCATGATTATCCGTTGGTTGGAAGAGTCCGGGTGTGCGTTGTCGGTGGAGAGCCTACGTGCTAGCTTTCGGACTCAGGCTTCAGGGAGAACCATCATGAAATATCAAGGCAGCTGTCATTGTGGCGGCATCGCATTCGAGGTGGAAGGCGAACCGGGCGAGGTCATGTCCTGCAACTGTTCGATGTGCGGGCGCAAGGGGGCCTTGCTGTGGTTCGTGCCGCGCGAGGCGCTGGTGTTGCGCACGCCGCCGGAGCGGATGAGCACCTATACCTTCAACAAGCATGTGATTCAGCACCGGTTTTGCCCGGTGTGCGGCATCCACCCCTTTGGCGAGGGCACCGGGCCGGACGGCAAGGCGATGGCGGCGGTGAACGTGCGCTGCCTGGAGGGGGTTGAATTCGAGAAACTGCCGGTGAAGCATTTTGACGGGAAGGCGTATTGAGCCAAGGCAAACGTAGTGCCTCATTGTTCAAACTGTTAGATTAGCATCTAAAACAACGCTTATCGCCGGACAGGGAGCAACCCGCGTGACATTTTTGGTGATTCGGCCTACCCCTGTCTTCCATAACATGAACATATGATAATGATGCCCGTACTTCATTGACAAACACTGGGCGGCAGAGGAATAAACCATGAAGATCGAATCGATCCGCCTAATCAACTTCAAGGCATTCCGAAACACACATCTCAAAGACATTCCCTCATTCCTGGTCGTTGTGGGTGCCAACGGCTCGGGGAAATCCACCCTGTTTGATGTGTTCGGCTTCCTGCATGACTGTCTTAAAGGCAACGTTCGCCAAGCGCTGGACAAACGCGGGAGGTTCAGCGAAGTGCTGAGTCGTGGCTGTGATCCCAAAACAGACTCCATCCTCATCGAGCTCCAGTACCGCATGGAAATTACCGGCGTACAACGTCTGGTCACTTACTCCCTGGAAATCGGGGAGCGCAACCACGCCCCCGTAGTCCTTAAGGAGATGCTTCGTTACAAGCGAGGGCGATATGGCAGCCCTTACCACTTCCTCAACTTTGCTAACGGCGAAGGTTACGCCATTACCAACGAAGAGGATTTCAAAACGTCAGACGAAGAGTTGAACCGCGAAACCCAGAAAGTCTCGCCGGACACATTGGCTATCAAAGGGCTCGGCCAGTTCGAGCGTTTCAAGGCCGCCAACGCCTTTCGCCAACTGATCGAAAACTGGCATATCTCCGATTTCCACATTAGTGCCGCACGGGGTCGCAAGGACGCCGCCGGCGATAGTGAGCACTTGTCAGAAACAGGTGCAAACCTTCCCTTAGTGGCTCGATATCTTCACGAAGCACACCCGGAAGTGTTTCAACGTATTCTGGAAACAATGGCTAAACGGGTTCCGGGTGTCACAGCCGTGGAGCCCAAGCTGATGGATGACGGCTACCTGACCCTGCGTTTCCAGGATGGCACGTTCAAAACACCGTTCCTAGACCGCTACGTGTCCGACGGCACCATCAAGATGTTTGCTTATCTGGTACTGCTGCACGACCCCAAACCGCACCCATTGTTATGCGTGGAAGAGCCGGAAAACCAGCTTTACCCCCAATTGATGACTGAGCTGGCGGAAGAATTCCGCAGTTATGCCAACAGGGGCGGCCAAGTATTCGTTTCCACCCATTCGCCTGACTTCCTCAATGCCATGGAACTGGATGAGGTCTGCTGGCTGGTTAAAAAGGAAGGGTGCACGGAAATTCATCGCGCGAAGGACAATCCGCAAATTGCCACCTATATGGCTGATGGAGATCAACTGGGTTATCTGTGGAAACAGGGTTTCTTCGAGGGAGTCGATCCACAATGAAGGAGTTGGTATTTCTCTTGGAAGAGCCATCAGCCCGCGCAATGCTGGAGTCCCTGCTGCCACGCATACTTCACGAAGAAATACAATTTCGGCTAATTCCATTTGAAGGTAAACAGGATCTGGAAAAACAACTGGTGCGCAAAATTCGTGGATACCAGAACGAAAATGCCCGTTTCATTGTCATGCGTGATCAAGACAACCATCCGGACTGCCAACAATTGAAACAACGATTAGTCGATTTATGCATGACGACCGGTAAAGGCGAAAAATGTCTGGTTCGTATCGCTTGTACGGAATTGGAAACCTTCTATCTGGCGGATTTGCAGGCTGTTGAAAAGGGCCTGGATCTGCATGGGCTGTCATCAAAACAGCTAACCCGGAAATTCCGACATCCGGACAATCTCGGTAGCCCAAGTCGGGAGTTGAAAAATCTAACGCAAAACCGTTATGAGAAAGTCTCCGGCTCACGTGCCATAGGCCGGTATCTTGAGCCTGGCAACGACCGCTCTCCCAGCTTTCGCAATCTGATAAGTGCAATCCACCGCTTGGAAAGCGAGCTTCGATGACCTGCCGCCGCCGGAGGTGCTGCAGCAGGAAATCATTGAGCATCTGGAAGCAGCGCTGGCGTCGTTCCGGGATGTGGCGGCGGGGTTGCAGCGATAACTCGTCCGGGGCGCGGTGGAAACAGCGCCCCGGCTGAGAGCACGAATCTCATCCCACCTTCGGCAACTTCTCCATCGACGCCTTGATCGCCTCCTCCGGATAGGCGAAATCCTCCAGCTTGCCCGCGAAGTAACTTTCATAGGCCGCCATGTCGAAATGGCCATGCCCGGACAGATTGAAGAACAAGGTCTTCGGCTCGCCGGTTTCCTTGCAGCGCAGCGCCTCATCGATACAGGCACGGATCGCGTGCGCCGACTCCGGCGCGGGAATGATGCCTTCGGTGCGCGCAAACATCACCCCGGCCTCGAAGGTCGCCACCTGCGGCACCGCCACCGCCTCAATCAGCCCTTCGTGGTACAACTGCGACACCAGCGGCGAATCCCCGTGATAGCGCAGCCCGCCCGCATGGATGCCCGGCGGCATGAAATCGTGGCCCAGCGTGTACATCTTCATCAGCGGCGTAAATCCGGATTCGTCACCAAAATCATAGGCATAGACACCCTTGGTCAACGTCGGGCAGGACGTCGGCTCCACCGCCACATGGCGGATCTTCTGCGCGCGCTTGTCGCCCGCCGCGGCATCGCCCAGGAAGGGGAAGGTCACTCCGGCGAAATTGCAGCCGCCGCCGCAGGGCGCGAAAATCATGTCCGGGTATTCACCGATCTTCTCGAACTGCTTCTTCGCTTCCAGCCCGATCACCGTCTGGTGCAGCAGCACGTGGTTCAGCACCGAACCCAGCGCGTACTTGGTACCCGCGTCGCCCACCGCCTCCTCCACCGCCTCGGAAATGGCGATGGCCAGGCTGCCGGGATTGTCCGGGTTCTCCGCCAGCAGGCGGCGGCCGGTTTCGGTCAGCGGACTGGGGCTGGGGATCACCTCGCCGCCCCAGGTCTGCATCATCAGACGGCGGTAGGGTTTCTGGCCATAGGACACCTTCACCATGAACACCCGCACCGGCAACCCGAACATCTGCCCGGCGAACGACAGCGACGAACCCCACTGCCCGGCCCCGGTTTCGGTGACCAGCCGCTTCGTTCCGGCAATCTTGTTCAGGTAGGCCTGCGGCACGGCCGAATTCGGCTTGTGCGACCCGGCGGGCGACACGCCTTCATACTTGTAGAAAATCTTGGCGGGGGTGCCCAGCAGTTGTTCCAGCCGTTCGGCCCGACACAGCGGGCTGGGCCGCCACAGCGCATAGACGCGCCGCACCTCCTCGGGAATGGGAATCCAGCGCTCGCTGGACATTTCCTGTTCCAGCACCGGACCGGGGAAGATCGCCAGCATGCGGTCGGGCGTGACCGGCTGGCCGTCCGGCCCCAGCGAGGGCGCGGGGGGATTCTTCAGGTCGGCGGCGATGTTGTACCAGTGGGTGGGAATTTCGCTCTGGTCGAGAATGATGCGGGTGGGTTTCATGGCGTCCTCGCGGGTGGTGGCGCATCGGCTGCGCGCCTGCTCCGAACTTACCACCCCGGCCATGACCTTGCAATTTGCATGGCTATTCCCTCAGCCCGAAACGGAAATCCTTAACCCGCCAGCGACAGCACCGCCTCACCGGGCGCCACGGTCTTCACCTGCCAGTGCTGTCTGCACAAAGGCCTCCAGCGTACCGCTCAGGCTGGCCTCAACCCGGAAGGAACGGATCTGGCGGCCGTCCTCGCGCTTCACCCGGGTAAGGATTTCCGGCTTGCTGCTCTGCTTGATCAGCGGCCAGTCCTTGCCCACCTTGTAGGGATTCGCCATGAAAAAGCCGCCTTGTCGGCGGCTTTGGTCATCACGAGGTGAATAATCGTGTCAGCTCGGAAAAGGGGCTTCGTCCCCGGGACGGCGCCGCCTCCCCGACCGGCGCATGCTGACGGTGCATTTCCGCCAGCATGGCGTCCTTTTCCTCCCACAGGCCCTGCACCCAGCCCTGGAATTCCGCCCGGAAAGCCGGATCATTCTCGTAATCGCCCGCCGCATAGCCCGCCGGAATCGGCATCACGCGGGCGGTCAGCACCACCTTGCGGATGCGGCCGCTCCACAGGTCCAGAAAGGTCGGTATCCCTTCCGGGTAATACAGGGTCACATCCACCATCTCGGTGACCGAATCGCCCAGCGACGACAGTGCAAAGGCCATGCCGGTCGCCTTCGGCTTCAGCAGGTAGCGGAAGGGCGACTGCTGCCGGTCATGCTTCACCGGGGTAAACCGCGTCCCCTCCAGAAAGTTCAGCACGCTGAAGGGATTGCGCGCGATCTGCCGGCACGAACGGCGGGTGGTTTCCACATCCTTGCCGCGCAGATGCGGATGCTTCGCCAGCTTTTCCCGGGAATAACGCTGCATCAGCGGAAAGTCGAGCCCGACCAGCGCAAACCCCACGAACGGAATCCAGGCAATTTCACGCTTGGTGAAGAAGCGGATCAGCGGAATCTTGCGGTTGAAGACGGTGAACAACAGCACGATGTCCACCCAGCTCTGGTGGTTGCAGACCAGGAAGTAATTGCGCGAGGGGTCCAGCGGCGGCAGGTCGATCTGCCAGTCGATGGACGGCAGCAGCCTGCGGATCAGCCAGCCGTTGATGGCGGCCCAGTTCTCGGTGGAACGGAGGCAGAAGCGTGTCACGCGGTCGGTCAGCGCCGACCGGGGCGCCAGCCACTTGAAAGGCAGGGGCAGCACCGTCACGGAACCGTGGATGATGGTATTGAGGATGCCCAGCGACAGCGTGAGCAGCAACCTCAGGATCGGTGGCAGGAATCCCAGCATGATATCTCCCTCTCAAGGCGGGTTCCGGGACTCCTTCGAGCCGGTACCTGACAGGGAATTCCCGGGTGGAACACACCGGATACGCCCATGCAGGCACACCGGAACCATGTCTACATTTGTAGACATGGTATACAGCTGTAGACATGGACGTCAAGAAGCGGGCTTGTAACACCGTTGTAACCGGAACCGGAACAGCGGGGAGGAGCCGCTCAGGCGAGGGAGGACCTGCCCTTGCCGAACGGGGTGTTGCCGGAAAAGAGGATGTTGACCAGCGTGGTCGACCAACTCTTGATGTTTTCCCGCTGGTCAGGGTTTTCCAGATAATTGACCGACTCCTGGAACAGCTGCAGGGTGACGGTGCGCGACAGCTGGAAAGCCATGTCGCTGTCCGTGGGCGTCGTGGCGACGTTGCCGCCGGTAAAGCGGCGGACATTGGCGGCGATATCCGAGGACAGGTCCTGCATCATGGCGCGAAGATGGCCGCGCACGGTCGGCGAGGCGCTGTTCATCTCGCTGACCATGGCAATGGCGGCATCCGGGTGGCGCAGGGCAAAGCTGAAGGACCAGTCGACCGTGGCGCGGGAAGCCTCCAGCGGCTCCCGCATGCGCGAGCGCAGGTCGGTCAGCGTGCGGCGCAGTTCATCGCCCATTTCGTCGATGGCGACCAGCGCCAGCTCCTGCATATCCTTGAAATGGCGGTAAAAGGTATTGGGGTTCAGACCGGCCTCGCGGGCCACTTCGCGCAGGCCCAACGAAACGATGCCGCGCTTCTCGGCCCCCAGCTTCAGGGCGGCGTCAATCAGCTTGCGGCGTCCGGCGGCTTCTTCATACGGATAGGCCAGTGTATTCAGCGGCATGGTGTTTTGATCCTCCCAGACTCTCCGTTCATTCTAATCCGGCCCGGTCGACATGTATACAATTGTATACTATCGAAATCGCCTGACCGCCCCCTTCACAGGCCCAGTTCGCTCAGGCCGGGATGGTCATCCGGCCTTCTTCCCGACGGCCAATGGAACAGCCGGTCTGCCTCGCGGATCGCCAGATCGTTGATGCTGGCGTAGCGCCGCTGCATCAGCCCGCGCTCATCGAATTCCCAGTTCTCGTTGCCATAAGACCTGAACCAGTTCCCGGCGTCGTCATGCCATTCATAGGCGAAACGCACCGCAATCCGGTTGCCCTCGAAGGCCCACAACTCCTTGATCAGGCGGTATTCCAGCTCGCGCGCCCATTTGCGGGTCAGGAACTCCACGATCTGCGCCCGCCCGCGCGGGAACTCGGCGCGGTTGCGCCACTGGCTGTCCTCGGTGTAGACCAGCGCCACCCGCTGCGGATCGCGGCTGTTCCAGCCGTCCTCGGCCATGCGTACTTTCTGGATGGCGGTCTCGCGGGTAAACGGCGGCAGCGGCGGACGGCTGTCGGGGGAAAGGCTCATGGTGGTTTCTCCATTCAACTCAGATTATCGGTTCGCCAGTTGCGCCTTCAGGTCGGCAATCTCGGCGTGCAGCTGTTCCAGCATCACTTCCACTTCCGGCACGGTATAGCGCGGCGTGATGTGCTTGGGGCAGTTCCAGTCCCAGGCCTCGACGGTGATGACAATGCCCCGCTCCACCGGCGCACGGTAGGACGGGTCTTCCAGCCGCGCCACCAGTTCCGGCTCGTCAGCCTCATGCACAATCCGCGCCCGTCCCCAGATCTTCAGCCGGCGGCGGTTGGCGTAATCCATCAGGATAAGAGACACCCGCTCGTCGCCCATCAGGTTGCCGACGCTGAGGTACTGCACGTTGCCGCGAAAATCGGCATAACCGATGGTGCGCTCATCCAGCACTTTCAGGAAGCCCGCCGGACCGCCGCGATGCTGCACATAGGGCCAGCCGTTGTCGCCGACGGTGGCCTGGTAGAAGCTGTCGCGGGCGGCGATGAACTGCGCCTCGCGCGGGCCGATCTCATTGCGGCCGTCCTCGGCCAGCTCGAAACCGCGGTTGGCGTCACGGCTGCCGTACAGGCTCTGGGCGGCCTTGACGCTGTCGGTGAAGGTGATCTCGGCAAAGGCGCGGGGCATGATGGTTCTCCAATTCCGTTCAGGGATGATCAGTCTTTCAGCAACGGCGACAACGCGCCCTGCTGTTCCAGCGCATGAAGCTCGCTGAAACCGCCGACATGACGGTCGCCGATGAAAATCTGCGGCACGGTGCGCTGGCCGCTGCGGGCGATCATGGTGTCGCGCTGTTCGGCGGACTGGTCCACGCGGATCTTCTCCACCGGCGCACCGATGCGGTTCAACAGGTTCTCGGCCTGCACGCACCAGGGGCAGGTGGCGGTGCTGTAAAGGGTGACGGTCTTCATGGGTTCTCTCCCGTTTCAGTAAAAACACTTTCCCTCCTACGCAGTAGGGGGGAGTCGCGAAGGCGACGGGGGGGTCCGCCGGCAGCGGCCAGAACACACTCTCCGATTACGAAGACCGTGTTCCAGCTTCCGCCCGCAACCCCCCGATGCCTGCGCATCGCCCCCCTGTTGCACAGGAGGGAAGGACAGCGGAACGGCTTACAACGCCACCTTCGGAAAATCGATCTCCACCCGGCTGGCCTTGCCGATGATGTTCGTCAGGTAATTCAGCCCGACATGGGTGATCACCTCGACAATCTCGGCATCGGAATAACCGGCGGCGCGCATTTCCTGCAATTCGGCGGTAGTGACATCACCGGTATGCTCGGCCACGGCGCGGGCGAACTTCACCGCCACGGCGGCCTTGGCGTCCTGACTGGAACCGCTACGGTTGATGCCCATTTCATCGTTGTCCAGCCCGGCCTTGCGGCCGATGGCGGTGTGGGCGGAAACACAATATTCGCAAGTATTCTGCTGCGCCACGGCCAGCGCGATGCGCTCACGGGTTTTCGGGTCCAGGCTGCCTTCGCCGGCAATGCCGTGGAAGCCGAGGAAAGCGCGCAGCGCGGCGGGCGAGTTAGCGAAGATCTTCAGGAAATTCGGCAACACGCCCAGCTGGGCCTGGATGGCGTCAAACAGGGCATTCTGTTCGGCGGTGGCGGTGTCACGGGTTACGGTGTGGATGCGGCTCATGGCGATGACCTCGGTTGGCTTGGGGTTTGGGCAGCGTGCTGTCTGCCGATGGAGCTATCTTGCCAATCTTCACTGGATTGAATAATAATCAGATTCGGCAATACATTCTTTCACCAAACGGAATAACTCCATGGACCGCCTGCACCTGATGACCGTCTTCGTCGCCGTGGCCGAGGAAGAAAGCTTCAACGGCGGCGCGCGCCGTCTGGCCATGTCGCCGCCCGCCGTGACGCGCTGCGTGGCGGCGCTGGAAGCGCGGCTGGGGGTAAAGCTGCTGGACCGCACCACGCGCTATGTGCGGGTGACGGAAGTGGGCCAGCGTTATCTGGACGATGCGCGGCGGATCATCGCCGAGGTGGATGAAGCCGACGAGGCGGTGGTGGGCATCAACGGCACGCCGAAGGGCCAG
>DASUIM010000413.1:0-3496 GCA_036279775.1 Fluviicoccus sp.
TTGCCGCTGGCCTGCCATTTCCGGCTGGCGGCGGACCAGGGCGCGCAGATCGGCCTGCCGGAACTGGAGCTGGGCACTGTCCCGGCCTGGGGCGGCACGGCACGGCTGACCCGCTGCGTGGGCCGCGACCGCGCGCTGGACATGATCCTGCGCGCCCGCAAGATCGACGGGGCGGAAGCCCTGCGCATCGGGCTGGTGCACAGCCTGCATCCGGTGGCCTCGCTGAAGGCGGCGGCGATCGCGCTGGCGGAGGAGCTGGCCGCGTTCCCGTCGCCCTCGGTGGCCGGGGTGTTGCGCTGCGTGGTGGAGGCGGGCGAACTGCCGCTGGCCGATGCCTTGCGGGTGGAACGGGAAGCGGTGCAGGCCTGCCGTGCCTGCGGCAATCAGGATGAAGGGCTGGCGGCCTTTGCCGCGAAGCGGCCGCCGCGTTTTCCGGTGCCTTGAGCGCGGGGGTTTACCCCCGCAACCCCGCCAGCAACGGCTCCATCGCCTTCGCCACCGCCAGCAACTGCCAGTCCTCAAAGCGGCGGCCCACCAGCTGCAGCCCGATGGGCAAGCCTTGCGCATTCTTCGACACCGGCATCGCCACCACCGGCCCCTCGGTGACGCTGAACAGGCTGGTGTAGGACTGGGTGGCGTTGTAATAGGGCACGGGCCGGCCATCCACCCGCAGCGGCTTGTCATAGACATTGAAGAAGATGCCGAAGGTGCGGCAGTTGCCGCTCGCGCTGGGGGAGGTGCCGCTAGGCCTGTGCCGGTCGGTGGTGTCGATGATCTGGCCGCGAAGGCTGGAGCGCGATCCGGCGCATGAGTGGTTGCGTCGGGCGGTGGTGATGGAGAGGAGTTATCGGGCTGTCTCGCGATGATCCCCAGGTGTGCACGGCGTGCGCCACTACTGGCAGTTCAATCCCCCCGCCGCAATGCATCCCTTGCAGGCATTGTCGTGCTGCATGCGCTGCAGTTCTTCCTGGGCGGCCTTGGCGTTCTGGCAGACCCAGCCGCAGGATGTGTCTTGCGCCGTGGCCCATACCGATAAAAGGGCGTCGGTCAAGCGGGCTGACGGTATCGCGGATCGGGTTGATACCAAGCGGGACCAGTCCCTATGTCGGGAAACTCTGTTTTGTGGCGCTACTTTCCTGCTGTGACTTGAAAGTTGAATGGCTTATGACTCAATATTTATAGGCGCTTTCAAGATACCTGTTCTCAAAGAACATATCGCTGGCCATGCGGGCGTTTCTTTGCCGTTCTTCTTCCCGGGACTCCGCCTGATATTGAGTGTTTTCAGCGACCCGGCTGATAGAGGCGGCTAGCTGGGAACTCATGGAGCGTAGTTCATTAATCAAATTTTCAGTATTTCCGACTTGACCGGCGCGAATCTTTTCAAACTGCTCACTCAAGAATTCACGCATTTCTTGGTCGCGCTGTAATTCAAAAGCCACTGAAGAGTCGGAGGTCATCTTGCTTCCAATCAACGCTTTGTAAATCATCATGGCCCTGATGGGGCGGTTGTTGCGTTTTTCTTCCAAGGCAGCGAAATAGACCGAGCGTAAGAATTTTTCTTTGCGATCTTGTATAGTTTCGCCTGCCATAAATCGGTGCCAGAGCTGTTCCAACGTGCTAACGGAATCTAGCGCGTTAAAAACGGATTCAATTTTCTGCATTTCTATCGAAACACCCTCATTGAAAATATTGTCAAAATTTTCAGATGGGAGCTGCCTCCCGTCGGTAGCTAAAAAGTTAGCTATTTTGACTGTGTCATTGCTGCCCTTGACCTGTGTGGAATAGACTGCCAAGAGGTACGAAACCGCAAGCTCTTTGACTCTGGGCGCGGCAGAGATGACATTGTCATTCAATGACTCTATGACTGTTGCATAGGCAAGCACGTCATTTGTATTGTTGGTATATGAAAGCAACTCATCCATGAGAATCTGGGTGGCGTATGGATTGCTGATCTGCCTGTTCAGCAGCATGCTGAAGGCGTGGAAGGATAAGTTGGGTGCAGCCTGTTTAAGTTGGTTTCGCAACTCTGAAACAGCATAAGATTCTTCTGATGATATACCGACCTCAACGTTTGCTGATGACCAACCGATACCCCGAATGCGAAAGCTGGCTAGGCTCGAGGCAGGGACGTCATCAAACACCAAATAATCATCGCTTAAAGCAGTATGAGTATTTGTTCCGTCCCAGCCTCTGACTTTGTATTCGTTTCCGCCAGACTCAAGAACAGTATAGTTAAATTGTTGAGTGTATTGCGTGCAGAAAAAAATAAAAGCGCGCTCGGAGCACTCTCGAGAGTTGTCAATTACACTTAATGGGCTCCCTTTTGATGAGATGTGTATGTAAGCCTGACCCGATCGCCAGATAATATCACTGATAATTGTGTCATCCGAAGAGACGGGTGGGTCCAGTGCATATGTCCGGTCGCCTTCCGATGGGATCACCATGATACTGGAAACAATATCCTGGTCTTGAGTGCTGCTGATGGGAATCCCGCTGTTGTTTCTCGTGGGCTCGGCGTGTAATACATTGACCTTAACGTCATTGATGGTGCGAGGGATATGCCCCATTCTGCCATCACAGCCTGCAAGCAAAGTAGTCAATAAGCCAGCGACAATAGTTTTACTCCAAAATTTTGACGGGCCTTTAATCATGGGTGTCTCCGGAGACATTACAGATTAATTGGTGGTTTATTTTATTTTTGGAGCATCTGCTGTACTTTCCTGGACAAAGGTGCATTTTGTTTGTTTGCAAGATTTCCGCTCGTCAATACATCGGCAGTACGGATTTTTGTGGTTTCAACGGTGTGAAGCCCCCCTTTTCCAAGTTCGTAAGGTTGTATCTTCAGCGTATCTAGATCTGATTTATTTAACTTTCCGCTCTGGACATGTTCTGAAATCCTCCTGTTGGTGTCTATGGATTTGCCAATATACGTTTTGTTGTTGGCTGTGCGGAAACTGTATGTGCCCATCCTTCCCGCACCTTTACCACTCATGCCTTTTCCGTGGGCAAATTCGTGCAGCGAAGTAAAGGATAGGAATATGAGTATAATGGGAAAATGTATTTTATTAGGTGATAATTGCATTTCAGCCAAGCGCCCATGAATTGGATGGAGGGTGAACCGATCGGCGCGAAAAGACTCTATGCCCGGCGGTTATTTTCTGCGATATGTATCCCAGTCCAACGATCATGCCTTGCTCTTTGGCGTGTTACAAGCCCGGCATTGAATTACAAGCGCAACTCCGCCAGCAACGGTTCCATCGCCTTCGCCACCGCCAGCAACTGCCAATCCTGAAAACGTCGGCCCACCAGTTGCAGCCCGATGGGCAAGCCTTGCGCATTCTTCGACACCGGCATCGCCACCACCGGCCCCTCGGTGACGCTGAACAGGCTGGTGTAGGACTGGGTGGCGTTGTAATAGGGCACGGGCCGGCCATCCACGGACAACGGCTCGTCATAGACATTGAAGATGCCGAAGGTGCGGCTGTGCTGGTGATGC
>DASUIM010000414.1:0-5610 GCA_036279775.1 Fluviicoccus sp.
GACACCGAGCGCCCGGCGATATAGGTGACGGCCTCGGTTTGCGCCGGATGCAGGAACCATAATAGGGCGATGAGCAGCGGCAGCGGCGGGGAAAACCGGCCGCTGCGGCCCAGCCAGACATACAGCAGCCAGCCGTTCAAGACGTGGATCAGCAGATTGGTCAGGTGGAAGCCGAAGGCCTCCGGGGATATCAGCCAGTTCAGGGTATAGCTGAGTTTCAAGAGCGGGCGGATGCCCGGCAGCGACTGCCGCCAGGCGTCCAGGTTGTGCACCGCCGGCTGGTTGACAATGACATTGTAGTCATCGAACTGGAACGGCCCGCTCAGGGCGGGCAGCCACAGCAGCAGCGCGGCCGGCGGCAGCAGCAGCCACAGCCAGGCTGTTGGCTGCCGGGGGCGGACGGTCATCAGCGGCCGAGCAGGCCGCGCAGCTTGTTCAGGCCTTCGACGGCCTTCATTCCTTTTTCAATCGTGTTGCCCGAGGCGGCCGCCGGGCGTTTCGGCATGTAGCGGCTGCACAGGGCGCTCATGCCGCGTCGGGGGTCTTCCATGGACATGGCGGTGAAATTCAGTCCGCCGCATTCCTTCTGGGCGACGGCCGCCAGTTCCGGATCTTCGCCGCACAGGGCGTTGGCGGCGTCCCAGCGCTTCTTGGCCTTGGCGGCGGTACAGGCCTTCTGCTGCATGGCGGCGCTGTCCTGACCGCAATAACCGGCCACGCCTTCCAGGCGGCCTTCCTGCTGCAGGGCCATGAAGGCGACCGGGTCATCGGCTCGCTGCGCCAGCGACTTGCAGATATTCACTTTCAGGTTGGGGCAGGTCTGGCCCATGTACTCGCTGCCTTGGTAGGCGAGGTTGTCGACCAGTTGCTGGCACATCTGGTTGGTATAGGCAGCCTGGTTCGCCTGCGCGGTTTGCGCTTGGGCCTGCAAGGCGCGGACATTGACGCTGTCGCCGGTACAGGGGCCGGTCTTGCGGCCGTTGTACGCCAGCTTCATCGCCATGCTCTGCCCGCCCATGTTGGTCTGGGCGTTGAACTTGCCCTGGTAGCTGTTGCCGCTCCAGGTGATCTGGCCGTCGCCGGACATGGCGTGGTCGCCACTGCACTCCATGTGGAAGCTGCTGGTATTGCCGCTGGTCTTGAAGTTGCTGACCTTGCAGTTCTTGTCGGCGGGCACCATTTTCTGTTTCGACTGCTCGCCCGGCGGCACACAGATCTTGCTGGTGGTGGGTGGCATCTGGAAGGGCATGCCGGTCATTTCAAACGAGGTGGTGACTTCCCACTGCTCATCGGCGAAAGCCGGAGCGGTGAGCAAGGCAAGGATCAGTGCCGGGGCGAGACGGATGTTCATGGCTGTTCCCCTCCTGGGGCGAGCGTGGTTGTTATTTGTCTGATTGTATGCCCGCCTCCGGGTGGCGGCAATCACCCTTTGCCGCGCAGGGTTTTTAGGACTGCGGGGCAAGAAAAAGCCCGCCGGAGCGGGCTTTCGGTCTTATTCCCGAACCCTGAAGGGCATCGGTTCCTTGGGGTTCTTGAAACGGTCGGTCTGGACCACGCGCTGCAGGCCCATGACCGTGTAGTAGGGAGCCTGGCGCTGCACGGCGTTGATCGCCCAGGCGGGGACATTTCCACCCGGATCGATGTAACCTTCCACTTCCTCGCGGGTGCTGCCGTCGGGTTGCGGCGTCCACTTGATGACCATGTCCTCGGCGTTCATGCGCACGTGGCCGTCGCGCGGCGGCATGTAGGCGGGCTTGGCTTCCAGGATGAACAGCGCGTAACCCTTGGCCTTGGTCCAGGGCTCGATCCTGGCGTGGATGATGGCGTCGCGCGGCGGCAGGCCGACCGGGGCGCGGTGCACCACATAGTAGTAAAACTCGGTATCCGACACTTTTTTCAGGATGCGGCTTTCCTGCACTTCCCAGAACCAGCGCGGATAGTAATCGATGTCGGTATAGGCGCGGGCGACGGCTTCCAGCGGCGCGTCGATGATCAGGTCCAGCTTGAACGAACGGTATTTCTTGTCGTCGTCGCGCTTGTCCCAAGCCTTGATCTGCTTGCGGGTGTCGTTTTTGATCAGCCGCCATTCGCTGCCGAGGCCGGGGCCGCGCAGTTCATCCAGATCGCGGTCGGCGAAGGCGGGGGCGGCATTCAGCAGAAGAATTGCCGGCAGCAGGATGGCGGCTTTTCGTAGTTTTCTGATCATGAGGATAGCCTTGTAGTTATAAGGGTTATTGTTTCTCATCCTAAGGGGGCGGCATGGCCCCGGCAACACAGCCTGTCCATTCTCCGGTGCGATTGGTCGATCCCGCAGGATCAGGCCAGCGCCGGATAATCGGTGTAGCCTTCTTCGCCGCCACCGTAGAGTGTTGCCGGGTTCAGCGTTGCCAGAGGCGCGCCGGTGCGGAAGCGTTCGGCCAGGTCGGGATTGCTGATGTAGGGGCGGCCGAAGGCGGCGGCATCAATGTAGCCCTTGGCCAGCAAGGCTTCCGCTTTCTCCACGGTGTAGTTGCCCGCGCCGATGATGACGCCGGGGAAGCGGTCGCGCAGCGCCTGGCGGAATTCATCGGTGTGCGCCGGGCCGCCCGCCCAGTCCGGCTCGGACAGGTGCAGGTAGGCGATGTTGCGTTTTGCCAGTTCTTCGGCCAGATACAGCCCCATCTCCAGTCCGGCCGAGTCATCCAGCCCGTTGAAGGTGCCCAGCGGCGAGATGCGGATGCCGACATGGGCGGCGTCCCAGGCGGCGATGCAGGCGTCGACCACTTCCAGTGTCAGGCGGGCGCGGTTTTCCACGCTGCCGCCGTAGGTGTCGTCGCGCTGGTTGCTGACGGCGGACTGGAACTGGTGCAGCAGGTAACCGTGGGCGGCGTGTACTTCCACCAGGTCGAAACCGGCCTCGCGGGCGTTGACGGTGGCCTGGCGGTAAGTGTCGATCAGCCCGGGAATTTCATCGGTGCGCAGTGCGCGCGGTGTATCACAGGCGACGCGCTGCGGCTTGCCGTCATCGCCGCGGATGGTGGTCTTGTTTTCGTAGGGAATGGCCGAGGCGGATACCGGCAATTGTTGGTCCGGCTGCAGCGAATGATGAGAGACGCGGCCGACATGCCACAGCTGGATGGCGATATGACCGCCTTGGTCATGCACGGCGCGGGTGATTTCCCGCCAGGCCTCGACCTGTTCGGCGCTGTAGATGCCCGGCGTGCCCATGTAACCCTTGCCCTGCGGCGACACCTGCGTGGCTTCGCTGATGATCAGCCCGGCGTTGGCGCGCTGGCGGTAGTACTCGGTCATCAGCGGCAGCACCGGCACATCGCCGGGCTCGCGGCTGCGCATGCGCGTCAGCGGCGCCATGAAGATGCGGTTGGGCAGGGACAGCGGGCCGACGGAGATCGGGGTAAAGAGTTTGCCGGTCATGGAACGGTTCTCGTTATCGGGACAGTAAAGCCTTCGACTATACGAGCAACCGCGTTGGGTGGGTAGGGGTCAAACGGACACGCTTTTGCTCGCACCAGCCACAAGCCGTCCGATGCGGATCAGAAGCGTTCGTAACCCAGCAGGTAGCGCCAATGACCGGGCTCCAGTCCGGCCATGGGCAGGCGGCCGATGCGGATGCGCTTCATCGCGGTGACCTCCAGACCGACCTGTTCGCACATCCAGGCGATCTGGCCGGGCTGGTTGTCCTTCAGCGCGAAGCGCAGCCGGGTTTCACTCTGGCGGCTGACCTTCATCGGCGGAATGGCCCAACCCTCATAGACCAGCCCGTGATTGAGCAGCGCGAGGGCTTCGCCGGTCAGGTCGCCGCTGAAGCTGACGATATATTCCTGTTCGATGATGGCGGCATCCTCTTCCAGCTTGCGCAGCACCCGCCAGTCCTGGCTGTAGACCGTCAGGCCCTCGGCATCGGTTTCCAGCGGCAGGGTCGGCGTCAGCCGCGAAAAATGGCGTTTCAGCGGCCGCAGGCCGGAGCGGTCGGCCCCGGACAGGGTTGCCGGACTGATCAGCGCCGCAGCGGGGTTGCCGCCGTCGCCGGACTGGTAGCCGGGCAGCTTGTTGAGCAGGATCGTCACCGGCGGCAGCGGTTCGGCCTTGGCGCCGGGCAACAGCTCCACGCGCTGGCCTTGCACCCGGAAATGCGCCTCATCGACCACCTCGCCGTCCACCGTGACCCAGCCGCCCTCGATATAGAGTTCGGCGTCGCGGCGTGAACAGGCCAATTGTTCGGCCAGGAATTTGGAGAGGCGGACAGATTCGGTCATGGCGGGGCAATACGGATCGGGAAAGGCGGCATTGTACCTGATGCCGCCCCGACCCGGTTCAGGACTTGGCTTGCAGCGCCGCGCCATCAAAACGGATACCGGCCCAGCCGTCGCGCAGGAATCGGCGGATATTGCCGTGCGAGCTGCCGTCCGGGTCGGCCAGCACGTCGCGGTAGTGGCGGCCGAAGCAGCGCAGCGTGTCCTCGGTGCTGAGTCCGTTCAGTTGTCCGAAGGCAAAAATACGGCAGGAGCCTTCGTTTTGCCCGGCTTCGCTGACCAGGGTGTCGGTCAGGCCGTTGCTGAAGCGGGTAGGGGTGTAATCGTACAGGCTGTTGATCAGGGCGATGGCGTCTTCAAAATCGGTCTCGCCGGCGCGCAGGCGGCCGAGGAAGGTGTTCAGCATGGAGTGCTCCTTTCATCAAACTGACAGCAAACTGTCACGAACAGGTTATGAATGCGGCGTAGTTTAACGCTTGCAGGGCCAACGGCAACCGCAAACGGATTCAGCCAGGGACGGAGTGAGGCGGGTCAATCGGTGACAGGGAAACCGTTGGAACCAGAGTCGGACGACCTGGATTGAAGACTGATACGGGGTTGCGCGATGCAACCCCGTTTTTTTTCGCCGGTGCTGTGGCAGAATCGGACGCACTTTTTCTGACCGGACCGGAGAGTCATCGTGGGCAAGAACGTCATCATTACGGGCGCGTCCAGCGGCATTGGCGAAGCGCTCGCGCGCGCCTTTGCCGCCCAGGGCCATAACCTCGGCCTGGCCGCCCGCCGCACCGAGCGGCTGGAAGCGCTGGCCCGCGAACTGGAGGAGGCCCACCACATCAAGGTGGTGGTGACCGCCCTGGACGTGCAGCGCGACGACACCGTGGCCGCCGCCCTGGGAGCGCTGGCGCAAGGCTTGGGCGCGGTGGACATTGTGGTGGCCAATGCCGGCATTACCGGCGTGCGCCGCAGCGGCAGCGGCGACATCAGTACCGACAAGGCGGTGTTCCAGACCAACCTCATCGGCGCGGTGGCGACGCTGGACGCGGCGACGCGCATTTTCAATCAGCAGGGCTACGGACATCTGGTCGGCATTTCCTCGGTATCGGCCTTCTTTCCCATTCCCGGCAGCGCGGCTTACTCCGCCAGCAAGGCGGCGTTGACCAATTACATGAATGCGATGCGGCTGGAGCTGGCGAAGAAGAAAATCGATGTCACCGTGATTCATCCCGGCTTCATCAAGACCGACATTGCGCCGGGCATGGAGAAATACCCGTTCGTGATTGAAGCCGAAGTGGCGGCGAAGCAGATGCTGGCGGTGATTGCGGCGAAGAAGGCCAACGCCATTGTCCCGGCGCTGCCG
>DASUIM010000415.1:0-8890 GCA_036279775.1 Fluviicoccus sp.
CGTTTCCAGTTGCGTCTTCAGGCCTTGCAGCTGCGCTTCGCTCATGCCTTGCAGGTCCGTGCCGATGGCGTGGTATTCCCCCGCCTTCACGATCTTCGTCACCAGCGGCGGGATGCCCGCGTTCGGGCCTTCGTAGCCCAGACGCGTCGTCACTTCCGCCCCCATCATGTACTCGCCGCCGCTTTTCAGCAACTGGCCGTTCAGCGTCAGTTCCGAAAAATAGGGACAGAGCAATATTTTCGCTCTTAAAAATATTGCTCTGTCCCTATTTTTCCGCTCTACTTTTCCGCTTTTTTCCACTGCTAAAATCCCCACTCCGCATAGCCCTGAAAGGAATCATCGCATGCCTCGTCGCCCCCGCCTCGTTTTACCC
The DNA here is from genome assembly GCA_036279775.1 of Fluviicoccus sp. Lineage (GTDB taxonomy): Bacteria > Pseudomonadota > Gammaproteobacteria > Pseudomonadales > Moraxellaceae > Fluviicoccus. The sequence goes on from DASUIM010000415.1 coordinate 374, forward strand.
GGAACACCGCTTCATATTATTCAGCGCGGTCACAACCGCAATATCTGCTTCCCCAGCCAGGACGACCACGCCATCTATCTGTCATGGCTGAGTGAATACGCCAAAACCAGCGGTTGCCAGGTACACAGCTATGTACTCATGACCAATCATGTCCACCTGCTGTTGACCCCCGCTGCCGAAAACTCAGCCGCCGACTTGATGCAAAGCTTGGGGCAGCGATACACGCAACACATCAACCGCACTTATGCCCGAACCGGCACCCTGTGGGAGGGACGCTTCAAGTCCGGCCTTGTGCAAGACCGGCATTATCTCCTGAAATGCATGCGCTACATCGAGTTGAATCCGGTTCGGGCGGATATGGTGCAGCACCCCGCCGAATACCGTTGGTCCAGTTACCGCAGCAACGCACAGGGCGATGCGGACGACGTGCTGACACCGCATGCAGAATATCTGCAGTTAAGCGGGGATGACGCGACACGGGCCTTGGCTTATCGCGAACTGTTCAGGATGGCGCTGGAGCCCGGTCTGGCTGATCAGATCAGGCAAGCCACCAACAGTAATCTGGTCTTGGGACATCCGGTTTTTGCCGAACAGGTTGAGGCGTTGTTGAAACAAAAAACGGTATTGGGTAAGCCGGGACGGCCGCCGCGTAATATCGCTCTGTCCCCAATTTAAAATACTTCCCCCCCTCCAAAAATGAAAAAGGCCCTTCCGGGCCTTTCCCACCACCGGGTTTTCACCCCGCCTTCTTCAGCAACTGCGGCGTCCTGCCCCGCACCAACGGCAACACCTCCTCCCCCACCCGATACGCCTCCTCCAGATGCGGCGTACTGGCCAGAATGAAGGCATCCGCCCCCAGCTGCACCAGCTCATCCAGCCGCTCCGCCACCTGCTCGTAACTGCCCACAATGCCCATGGTCTGACCGCCGCGCAGCAGGTTGAAACCGCTCCAGATGTTCGGCGCAATAATCAGATCCTTGTAGCTGGCCACCCGGTCCGGGCGCAGCGCCCGCTGACGGCTGGCGCCCACCGACTCGCTGCCGTCCTGGGCGCGCTGGAAGTTGGCCACCACCTCCGGCGAAAGTTGCTCGAAGCCGCGCCGGATTTCCCGCCACGCCTCTTCCTCGGTCGGACGCGCCACAATGTCCACCCGCACCGCGCACTTGATCTGCCTTCCCAGCGCATCCGTCCGCTCGCGCACGCGCTGGAATTTTTCCTTCAATTGCGCAAACGGCTCCAGCCAGGTCAGGTAGTAATCAGCATGTTTGGACGCGGATTGCAGCGCGGCGTCGGACGAGCCGGAGAAGTAGATTTCCGGGAAGTCCTCTTCCGACAGCAAGGCGGGCAAACCGGCGTTTTCCACCTGATAGAACTTGCCGTTATACGAGAACGGACCACCCCGCCACACCCCGCGCAAAATATCCAGAAACTCGGTGGTGCGGGTATAGCGGTCGTCGTGCCCCACCGAATCGCCCCACCACAACTGCTGCGGGCCGCCGCCGCCGGTAATGATGTTGTACAGCGCCCGGCCGCCGGTGGCGCGTTGCAGGCTGGCGGTCATGCGCGCCGCCGTTACCGGGTTCAGGAAACCGGGCTGGAACGGAATCATGAAGCGGAAGGTGCTGGTTTCGCGCGCCAGGAATGAAGAGATCACCCACGGTTCGTCGGTCATGGGAAAGGACGGAATCAGGCCGCCCTGAAAGCCGGAAATCTCGGCGGCGCGGGCGATTTCGGCCAGGTAGTCGATATAGCTGAAACCGTTGTCGCCGGCGCTGAGACCGGCGCGCTGCAGGTTGTCGTTGCCGGGAAACCAGTCGCCGCGATGCGGGGTGCGGCTGCGGTGCGAGGCGGGTTCGCCGTGGGTGGGAATACGCCAGAAAACGTCAATAGTCATGTCGGTTGCTCCGAAGGGTTCAGGCGGCGCGCTGACTTGCGCCGGAAATCAGGGCGCGGAGGCGCGGCAACAGGTGCTCGCCAACGCGATAGGCTTCTTCAAAATGCGGCACGGCGGACAGCTGGAAGCTGGTGATTCCGGCGGCGGCGTAGGCGGCCAGGGCGGCGGCCACGTCGTCGTAACTGCCCACCAGCGTGGCGGCGGCTCCGGTCAAGCCGGTGGTGAGGCCGGTCCACAACAAGGCGTCAGGTGCCGCCTCGGAACCACGACCGGTTTGCGTCAAATAGCGGCTTGCGTCTTCCCGGGCTTCTTCCGTCGTTTCCCGCACCAGCAGGTCAATGCGCAAACCGATGGCCAGCTGACGCCCGGCATCGGCAGCCAGTCGGTTCAGGGTGGCGATCGCCGGTTGCAGGGTTTCCAGCGGCGCGGCGGCCAGCACATGCACGTCCGCCTGACGCGCCGAGAGTTGCAGGGCTTCTTCACTGTGTCCGGAGAGATAGACGCGCGGCACCGGCCGATTGCCCAGCGGTCCCTTGAAGCCGCCGTCCAGCACTTCGAAGAAGCGGCCCTTGAAGGTGAACGGCGCGGTGGTCAGGACGCCGCGCGCCACCGTCAGGAACTCATCAATACGCGGGGTGATGTCGCTGTCGGCGGCGAAATCGCCGTTCTGACGACGCTGCCCGGCTGCCGGTCCGGCGCTGACTTCCCAGGCAAAGCGGCCGCCGGTATAGCGCTGGTAGCTGACCGCATTCTTGGCGGCATACACCGACGAACCGCGCGAGGCTTCGAACTCGGCCAGCAAGGTCAGGTGGCGGGTGCTGCGCGCTACATAACCGGCAATGATCCAGGACTCATCGCCCTCGGGATCATGCGGAATGCGCAGGCCGTCAAAACCGACCAAGTCGGCGGCGCGGGCAATCTGGTGCAGGTAATCCAGATAGTTGAAGGTGTCGCCACGCGGGTCGGTGACGCCGGGGGTGAAGGGCGGACGGCTCAGGTTGCGGCGTTCGCCGCGCAGGGTTTTGGCGGCATCGCCGTAGCGGGCGTCACCGCTGACGGGCAACTGCCAGAAAAATTCCAGGCTCATGGCACAGGTCCTCAAGATAGGTGGACCAATACCCTTACAGGGATCATGCCATTTCAGGAATGCCTTGCTAACGACGCCTGCAATCCATTGTATTTATTGAACATATGGGCAAAAACCGAGGCCTGGCTGTAAGGCTGTCTCTCAGGAATTGCTGCAAGGGCAACAGTACGGTAATCCTCAAGTGTTGCGGCTTGAACAGTGTCTGCCACGGTTTCAGTGCCGTATCCACATATACCCGCACAGACTATATATATAGTTTTATATTCCTTCTGGTTGTGTTTGCTGATGGCTATAGTAACCAAAACGCCTGCTATCACCAGCGATAGCCACGGTTCCGAACATCCTGAATACGAGGTGCAAAATGTCTGTGGTCGCCCTGCATGCCGCTCCGTCCGAACCTGAAAATGTCCTTCTGGCGCAAGCCCGCGCCCGCGCTGCCGATGAAGGACTGACCTATGCCGGAGGCTTGTCGCCTGTCGATGCGTGGACGCTGTTTGCCAATGGTGAAGCCATTCTGGTGGATGTGCGCACGGCGGAAGAACGCAAGTTTGTAGGCCATGTTCCCGGCAGCCTGCATGTGGCGTGGGCGACCGGCAGTTCACTGACCCGCAATCCGCGCTTTGCCGGTGAACTGGGCGCCAAGGTGAAAAAGGACAGTGTGATCCTGCTGCTGTGCCGCAGCGGCAAGCGTTCGGCCGCTGCCGCCGAAGCCGCCGCCAAGGCAGGCTTCAAGAACGTTTTCAATATCCTCGAAGGCTTCGAGGGAGATCTGGACGGGCAGAACCAGCGCGGCCGACATAACGGCTGGCGCTTCCACAGCCTGCCCTGGGTGCAGGATTAAGGGAGCAAGCCCATGACTTCGCCGGTTTCCCCCACACCGATCCTGCCCGCCGATGCCTCGCGGCACTGGGACCTGTCACAGGTCGTGTCAGGCCTGCGCGCCGCCCGCGAGGACTGGCGGCTGTCGCAACAGCGCACGCGGGAATATGGCGGGCGCGAGTATCCCTCCCGCGACGCGCTGAAACAGATTGTCGCCGACCTGCGCGGCGCGCTGTTCCCGATGCGGCTGGGTCCGGCCGATCTGCGCCAGGAGGGGGAGGACTATTACGTGGGGCATACGCTGGATATCGCCCTGCACGCGCTGAACCACCAGATTCTGCTGGAACTGGGCCTGCATCACCGTCTGGACGGCCGCTATCCCGCCGAAACCGAACGCATGTCCGGACAGATCGTCCGCGCCTTCGGCCACGCCCTGCCGGAGATCCGCCGCCTGCTGGACAGCGACGTGCTGGCCGCTTTTCGCGGCGATCCGGCGGCGCGCAGTGTTGATGAGGTGTTGCTCTGCTATCCCGGCGTACTGGCGATCATTCATCACCGTCTGGCGCACCAGCTCTACCGGCTGGGCCTGCCGCTGATCGCGCGCATCATCGCCGAACTGGCGCACGCCGAGACCGGCATCGACATCCATCCCGGCGCGCGCATCGGCGGCAGTTTCTTCATTGACCACGGCACCGGCGTCGTGATCGGCGAAACCAGCGTCATTGGCGAACGGGTCCGTATTTATCAGGCGGTGACGCTGGGCGCAAAACGGTTCCACACCGCTGACGACGGCTCGCTGGAAAAAGGCCAGCCCCGCCACCCGATGGTGGAGGATGACGTAGTGATTTATGCCGGGGCCACCATCCTTGGCCGCATCAGCATTGGTCGGGGTTCCAGCATTGGCGGCAATGTCTGGCTGACGCGCAGCGTGGCCCCGGGCAGCCAGATCACCCAAGCCAGCTCCCAGCAGGAAGCCGTGACCCAGGAGCACCCGTCATGAGCGATTTGTCCAGGCGTTTTGGCCGCACCGTGCGGCAGGCCCGCGAGCAACAAGGCTATTCCCAAGAACAATTGGCGGAAATCGCCAACCTCAACCGCAGTTATCTGGGCGAAATCGAGCGCGGGGTGGTCATTCCCTCGCTGGCGACGCTGGAAAAGCTGGCCCTGGCCCTGGGCGAAAGCCTCTCCCGGCTGCTGTCGCGTTGCGAGAACACCGCGCCCTGAACCACGCATCAATCCCCGGTTTTGGTGGCGATAGCCTGTAGAAGCCCCTACTCCCCGGCGGGATAATTTTCCCGTCCTTATTCCATCACGCACTAACCTTATTCCAATGGGAGATAACCATGTCGGAAAACGAAGTCCAGACGGCGTTGGGCGATAACGCCGCCCGCCAGTTGGCGAACGCCACCAAGACCGCGCCGCAGCTTTCCACCATCAGCCCGCGCTGGCTGGTGCATTTCCTGCAATGGCTGCCGGTGGAAGCCGGTATCTATCGCCTGAACAAGGTGAAGAACCCCGGCTCCGTGCAGGTGGCCTGTTCGCAACGCGATGAATCGGAAGTCCCGAACACCTTCGTGGATTATGAAGACCAGCCGCGCGAGTATTTCCTGAACGCCGTCACCACCATTCTCGACGTTCACACCCGCGTATCCGATCTCTACAGCAGCCCGCACGACCAGATCAAGGAACAGCTGCGCCTCACCATCGAGACCATCAAGGAACGTCAGGAAAGCGAGCTGATCAACAACCCCGACTATGGTCTGCTGGCCAATGTCGATGACAGCCAGCGCATTTCCACCCTGACCGGAGCGCCCACGCCCGATGACCTGGACGACCTGCTGACCAAGGTCTGGAAAGAACCCGGTTTCTTTCTGACCCATCCGCTGGCCATTGCCGCCTTCGGCCGGGAATGCACCCGCCGCGGTGTGCCGCCCCCCACCGTCAGCCTGTTCGGTTCGCAGTTCCTGACCTGGCGCGGCATTCCGCTGATTCCCTCCGACAAGCTGCCGATTGAAGACGGCAAGACCAAGATCCTGCTGATCCGTGTCGGCGAGAAGCGTCAGGGTGTGGTCGGTCTGTTCCAGCCGGGTCTGGCGGGCGAACAAAGCCCCGGCCTGTCGGTGCGTTTCATGGGCATCAACCGCAACGCCATCGCCTCCTACCTGATCTCGCTGTACTGCTCGCTGGCGGTACTGACCGAAGACGCTATCGCTGTTCTGGATGATGTGGAGATTGGCAAGTACCATGACTACCCCGACACCTACAAGCAATAACGGCGTGCAGGGCATCAGCGCCCCGGATGCCGGATTGCCGGACCTGCAGACGCTGAACCGGCTGGCAGGCGAATTCTTCGCCCAGCTGCCCGGACTCAGCCAGCCGCTGGGCAGCGTGCCGCAAGGCCAGCAGCCCGCCGGTATCGGCAGTGTCGGGAATCCCGTTCCGACGGAAGCGCCGCCCCGCATCTCCGCCGCCCCGCGTCCGGAGCCGGAAGGCCGCACGCCGGACCTGGCGCCCACGCAAACCGGCGGCCGCGGCCACACCACGCCGGTGGCCTATGCCGCCGCGTTGCCGACCGTGTCCGCCGGTTCCGGGGTTCCGGACAGCGGCTCGCCGTTCTACTTCCTCACGGAAGCCGGAGCCGCGCGCAGTAATCCTTCCGCCCTGCCCGGCATTGATGACCGCATCACCGCCGAGTCCTTCGGACTGCCCGGTGCGGAAGCGCTGCGCGCGCTTCTGTCGACGCCCTCGCACAGTCGTACGCCTGCACCGGCGATCAGCGCCGCCAGTCATTCCGGCAACCATTTCTACTTTCTGGACAGCCTGAACAGCCCACCGCCGACCCGCACTTCCGCGACGTCCGCCGGTGCGCCGTCAACCTTTGACATCCATGCCGTGCGCCGGGATTTTCCGATCCTGTCCGAACGGGTGAATGGCAAGCAATTGATCTGGTTCGACAACGCCGCGACCACGCACAAACCGAAATCGGTGATCGAGCGCATCAGCTACTTCTACGAGCACGAGAACTCCAACATCCACCGCGCCGCGCATGAACTGGCGGCGCGGGCCACGGATGCCTACGAGGCGGCCCGCGAGAAGGTGCGTGCGTTCATCAACGCCGGTTCGGTCAACGAGATCGTGTTCGTGCGCGGCACCACCGAAGCCATCAACCTGGTGGCCAAGAGCTGGGGCGCGCAATACCTGAACCGGGGCGACGAGATCGTCATCAGCTGGCTGGAACACCATGCCAACATCGTGCCCTGGCAACAGCTGGCGGCCGAGAAAGGCCTGGTGCTGAAGGTCATCCCGGTGGACGATCGCGGCCAGATCCTGCTCGACGAATACGCCAAGCTGCTGGGCCCGAAGGTGAAGCTGGTGTCGTTCACCCAGGTGTCCAACGCCTTGGGAACGGTGACGCCCGCGCAGCAGATGGTGGCGATGGCGCATGCGGTTGGCGCGAAAGTGCTGGTCGACGGCGCTCAATCGGTCTCGCACCTGCGCACCGACGTGCAATCGCTGGACGCGGATTGGTTTGTCTTCTCCGGCCACAAGATGTTCGGTCCCACCGGCATCGGCGTGGTTTACGGCAAGGAAGAACTGCTCAACGCCACCCAGCCCTGGCAGGGCGGCGGCAACATGATCAAGGATGTCACCTTCGAGCACACCGAATACCACGATGCACCGGGACGCTTTGAAGCCGGGACCGGCAACATTGCCGACGCGGTGGGTCTGGGGGCGGCCATCGACTACATCAACAAGCTGGGCATCGACAACATCAATTCCTATGAGCACCTGTTGCTGGAGTACGGCACACATCACCTGCAATCCATTCCGGGGCTGACCCTGATCGGGACGGCGCAGGAGAAGGCCAGCGTCCTGTCTTTCGTGCTGGACGGGTTCACCACCACCCAGGTGGGGAATGCGTTGAGCAAGGAAGGCATTGCCGTGCGGACGGGTCATCACTGCGCGCAGCCGATTTTGCGCCGGTTCGGTCTGGAAGCGACGGTGCGTCCTTCGCTGGCGTTCTACAACACCTGCGAGGAAATCGACCGGATGCTGGCGGTGGTCCGCCGGCTGGCGCGCGGCAAGGGCAAAATCGCAGCCTGATACGCTGTGTGGCAAGACGAAGAAAGCCGATGGAAACATCGGCTTTTTTCATCGTGCGGGGAAAATCAGGACTTGCACTGTAGCCGGCGCTGGATGTAAAAAAACGAAATCCATCGCTCCCATGAGGCAAGGACCATCATGCGTTCAACCTTTCTGTTGCTCGGCCTGGTCGCGACGGCATCACTGCCGGGATGCGTCACCGTCGATGACGTACATCTGGCCGATGGCACCCTCGGTCACAGGATCACCTGCAACTGGCGGGACCTCAGCATCGACAGCTGTTTCGAGAAGGCAGCTGAAGTCTGTGGGACCGACGGTTTCGAAACGGTGACCAAGGAAGGGCTGTCGACCGGCCGTGCGATCAGCAAAGGCAGTACCGACCCCAATTCTGGCGCCTTCAGCACCCGTAACATCCTGATCCGCTGCAACGACCAGCGGCCGCCGCCGCGCTATTGACCAAGGCGCTTGAGCAACCCGACTAGTTACTGAAATTGCGACATGTCACACCAGTAGCCCACCGCTTATCGACCATGCACCCTAAATCGCGCCTCCGCATCTTGGAATAACTCCTTGACCTTGGCGATTTCCCACGGCTGCTCAAGCAAAGTTTCAT
>DASUIM010000416.1:0-1957 GCA_036279775.1 Fluviicoccus sp.
ATGTTTGACAGTTGTAACGTTAAAAAAGGCTGGAATCCACTGTATTTACTGGATTACGGCCTTTTATAATTCTCATAAAAAGTGAGTAATGTTTTTATTTTTTTGTATCCTTAAAAATTTTTTTCATCTGTTTTGTACTAACAATCTGATAGTCTGTATGAAAGCAAAATACGTCATGAAGTGCATCTGTAAAATCTGTTCTTATATAAGTCGGAATATAGCCTTCTCCAGGAACCTCATAGAAGTTCATATCCCTTAAGCCTTTCATGATTTCACTGGTAGTAAATTTTCCATTTAACCTCTTTTCTAGATAACGGTATAGTGTAAGGGCAATAAAACATGTAGTGAAATGTGCTTTGATTCTATCATCACGTTTTAAATATACAGGTCTTGCTTTAAAATCTGTTTTCATAATTCTAAAACATTCTTCGATTTCCCACCGCTTATGGTTGATTTTTGATATTTCTGTAGCATCATCTTCAAGGTTAGTACATACAGCATAAAATCCATCATACATTTGTTCCAAAGCAATTACGCTTTCATCAAGTTCACAAAGTGTTATATCTGCTGCCTCACCATCTTGGGTGACTCCAGTTGTTTTAATAAGACGTTTATAGTCATTTTGATTATGTTTTTTCACATCTTTAGGTCTTGATTCGATTAGTTTTTTTGCACGTTCGATTTGGGAACTACGGATGGAACGTTGATAATCTCTGTATTTTAGCGAAAATGTAACGATTAATTTCTGCTCCAGTCCGTCTTCTTTTATCCAACGCTCCTTATAAAAAGTTTTTGCCTGATATTTTTCTTTCATCTCATTCGATTCATCCAGTGTGGCAAGATTATATTTTTGACCACTGTTGTCACCAGAAAGAAGCCAATTGCTTTCATCTAAAGCCCATTGTTTTAAATGCTTTTTAAGTTTCTTGACCGATTGAGTTGTAATAAAAGCACGTTCTCCCTTATTATTAAATTTTCGGTTATCGCTAGAAGATAATCCAGCATCAGTACAAACCACAAATTTAGAAAGACTAAAATCTTTCATAATTGTTTCTTCCAGTGGTCGTAGCGTGCTTTGTTCATTGGTGTTTCCGCTATGAATATTGAAGGCAAGAGGAATCCCATCACCATCCATGAAAAGTCCCATTTCAACGATAGGGCTTGGGCGGTGTTCCTTAGAAGGACCATATTGCTTTAATCCCTCCGCTTGTTCAATCTCAAAGAAAAAGTTGGTGCAGTCATAATAGAGAACCTTATCATTTCTCTTTGAAATGGATAAACTATTTTTATAAAGTTCGGACTGAATAAACTCTGTTTCCAAAGATATTACTTCTAATGCACGGTAAATATGCTGCATATCAAAGTTTGGCGGCTCAAGGAAGTTCTGTGATAATTGATATGTAGTTCTTTTTGAGGATGGAAAAATAATTCTACCATACACGAGTCTGGACAGAATAGAATCTAAATCAAAGATAAATTTATAGCGTTTAGAGATAGTATTACAGATGTCGTGAAGCTTTAATTCATGGTAGAGCTGCTGAAGAAAAAGATATCCACCATTAAAAGAATGTTGCTCATTCTTAGTAATTCTTTTAGACTGAGTACGTTTAATGATTACTTCCCGATGTTCTGATTTTTCTTTTTGTGTAAGTTCTTTTATGTATTGTTCTGCCCAAAGAATGGGATCATCATGTATTTTTTGTAAATCAGCAAGAGTACCTAGTTTTTCCACAATCTTTGTGGAGCGTTTTCCATTTTCATATACAGATTTAATCGCATAAAGGGACTGTGCATTTTTAGATTTGGATACCATAAGTCTCATGTGTAACACCTCCTATATCCATATTATAACACAATACCCATAAAATACCCACTATTATTTTTAAAATTTGACAAAAAAATAAAGCCATAACAGGGCTTTTAGAGATTTTTTCTTTATGTAACTGTCAAACTCCCG
>DASUIM010000417.1:0-10918 GCA_036279775.1 Fluviicoccus sp.
CGAGGGTCTTCGGATGCAACTCGCCGCTGATCTTGTGCACAAACAGCGCGATGGGCACGCCCCAATTGCGCTGGCGGGAAATGCACCAGTCCGGACGGTTGTTCATCATCGAGACAATGCGGGCCTTGCCCCAGTCGGGCAGCCATTGCACATCGTCGATCGCCTTCATCGCGTCATCGCGCAGGCCCTTCTGCTCCATGCTGATAAACCACTGCGGCGTGGCGCGGAAGATGATGGGCGTCTTGTGCCGCCAGCAGTGCGGGTAGCTGTGGGTGATCTTCTTGTGGCACAGCAGGCGACCGTTGGCCTTCAACGTCTCGATGATCGGTTCGTTGGCCTTGTTGACGTGCTGGCCGGCGAACAGCGGCGTGTTCGGCAGGAATACCCCGGAGTTATCCACAGGGTTATCCACAGGCAGACCATAGACGTTACCGATGACAAAGTCGTCATGACCGTGGCCCGGCGCGGTGTGCACGGCCCCGGTACCGGCGTCGGCGGTCACGTGTTCGCCGACAATCACGGGCACGATGCGCTCATAGAAAGGATGCTGCAGGGACAGATGCTCAAAGACCTGGCCGGGCACGGTGGCCAGGATCACCGGGGTCTCGGCGCGATACTGTTCCAGCGCGCCGTCGGCCAGCGTCTTCGCCAGCACCAGCGTGCGCGTCTGGCCGTCGATGGCGGCCTGCACCACCACGTATTCCAGTTCCGGATGCAGCGACACCGCCTGATTGGCGGGCAGCGTCCACGGCGTGGTGGTCCAGATCACGAAATCCGCCGAGGCCGGAGCCTGCGCCAGACCGGCGCGCCGGGCGAATTCGCCAGTATCGCGGACGGCAAAGGCAACATCCACGGCATGGGATTGCTTGTCCTCATATTCCACCTCCGCTTCCGCCAGCGCCGAGCCGCAGTCCATGCACCAGTGCACCGGCTTAAGGCCCTTGTGCAGGTGGCCATTGGCGGCGATCTTGCCCAGCACGCGGATGATGTCGGCTTCCTGCTGGAAATTCATGGTCAGGTACGGGTTTTCCCAGTCGCCCAGCACGCCCAGACGCTGGAAATCGGCCTTCTGCTTCTCGACATGGCCTTGGGCGAACTCGCGGCAATGCTTGCGGAATTCCTTGGCCGTCACCTTGTCGCCCGCCTTGCCGTATTTCTTCTCGACATTCAGTTCAATCGGCAGGCCGTGGCAGTCCCAGCCCGGTACATAGGGCGCGTCAAAGCCGGACAACGTCTTCGACTTGAGGATGATGTCCTTGAGGATCTTGTTGACGGCATGACCGATATGGATATCGCCGTTGGCGTAGGGCGGGCCGTCGTGCAGGATGTACTTCGGCGCGCCCGCGCGCGCTTCGCGAATGCGGGCGTACAGCTTGTTTTCCTGCCAGTCCTTGACCCAGGCCGCCTCACGGGTGGCAAGGCTGGCCTTCATGGCGAAGCCGGTTTCCGGCAGATTAAGCGTGGTCTTGTAGTCAGGTTTGGCGTCAGTCATGTTCAACTCGCTGAAAATAGGCGCGGGTGGCCCGCACATCGTTGGCGATGGCGGCCTTCAAGGCATCCAGAGACGGGAAATTGGTTTCGGCGCGCAGTTTGTGGCAAAACTCCACGCCGATGCGGCGACCGTAAATGTCGCCCTTGAAATCGAGAATATGCACTTCTATACGGTTTTCACGGCCGTTGACCGCCGGACGGGTGCCGACATTGGCAGCACCGAGCAGGGGTTTCTCCCCCAACCCATGCACTTTTACGGCATAAATGCCCGCCAGCGGCGACACCTGCCGGTTCAGGCTGAGATTGGCGGTGGGGAAATCCAGCGTGCGGCCGATCTTGTCGCCGTGGCGGACATGACCGCTGATCATGAACGGACGTCCCAGCAGGTGTTCGGCCAGGGCAAAATCGCCGGACTGGATCGCCTGCCGGATGCGGGTGGAACTGACCCGGTCTTCCGCGAGGCTGACGGTGGGCGTCTGTTCGACCCGGAAGCCGAATTCCCGCCCGGCCTGCTGCAACAGCGCAAAGTCGCCGGAGCGGTCACAGCCGAAGCGGAAATCATCACCAATGACCAGATGACGGCAGTTCAGCTGCCTGACGAGCAGCCGCTCGATAAAGGCGCGGGCGGTCAGCGAGCGGAACTCCTGGTCGAAACGGGCCAGGAAGACATAGTCCAACCCGCAATCGCGCAGCACTTCCACCTTTTCCCGCCACGACATGATGCGCGCCGGGGCCTTGTCCTTGAGGAAGAACTCCAGCGGCTGCGGCTCGAAGATCATCACCACGCTGGCCAGTCCTTCGGCATGGCTTTGTTCCACCAGACGTTGCAGCATGACCCGATGGCCGCAGTGCACGCCATCGAAATTGCCGATGGTGACGACGGTCGGGGTCAGCTGCTGGGGGTGCTGCCAGTTGCGAAGGAGTTTCATGCCGGTCTGTGTGTCTGAATACCCTGAGTAACGGGCGGTTTCCTGCAAAAGCGGACCGCCCGGCGGACAAAAGAGCAAGTATAAGGAATTAGTGGCGCAAGTCACGCCACTTGAAGCCGGTCAGGGTCAGCGCCGCCAGATAGGACACGCCGCCCGCCACGCAAATGCCCAGCAGCCAGAACACCCTTAGCCAGCCGTGCATCTGCATCCACTCCAAGGTCGGCGGCGTCATCCAGACCAGCACGCCCACCATGGCGGCATTGGCGACGAAGTAGCGGCAGCCCAGCGCCAGCCAGTGCCGTTGCAGGCGGAACACGCCCTGACGGTGCAGGCCCCAGTACAGCAGCCCGGCATTGAGGAAGGCCGACAGCGTGCTGGCCAGCGCCAGGCCGACATGCTTCAGGTGCCAGACCAGCATCAGGTTGAACACCATGTTGCTGACCATGGCGATGATGCCGATCTTCACCGGCGTCTTCGTATCCTGACGGGCGAAATAGCCGGGCGCGAACACTTTGATCAGCATGAAGGCCAGAATGCCGCCGGACAGGGCTTTCAGCGCCCCGGCCGACATCATCACATCGTTCTCGGTGAATTTGCCGTGATGGAACAGCGCCGCCACCATCGGCTCGGCCAGCACCTGCATCGCCAGCGAGGCCGGCAGGCCGACCATGACAATCACCCGCAGCGCCCAGTCCAGCATCGCGCTGAATTCCTCGTGCGATTTCTCGGCATGCTTGGCGGATAACGACGGCAGGATGACGGTGGCGATGGCGATGCCGATCAGGCCCAGCGGCAACTCGGTCAGGCGCTCGGCGGTATACAGCCACGACACCGACCCTTCCACCAGAAAGGAGGCCAGAATGGTGTCCAGCAACAGGTTGATCTGACTGACCGAGACGCCGAACATGGCGGGCACCATCAGGTTCAGGATCCTTTTCACGCCGGTGTCGGCAAAATCAACCCGGAAACGCGGCAGCATGTTCAACTGCCGCAGCGAAGGGATCTGCATGGCCAGCTGCACCGCCCCCGCCATCATCACCCCCCAGCCGAGCGCCATGACCGGCACATCCATATGCGGCGCCAGCCACCAGGCCGCGCCGATCATGGTCACGTTCAGCATCACCGGCGTGAAGGCCGGCACGCCAAAGCGGCCGTAACTGTTGAGGATGCCGCCGGCAAACGCGGTCAGCGAAATCATCAACAAATAAGGAAAGGTCAGCACCAGCAGGTCGGAGGCCAGGTTGAACTTCAGCTCGTCCCCGCGGAAGCCGGGGGCGAAGAGAAAGATGATGACCGGCGCGCCGATCATCGCCAGCCCGGTAATGACCGACAGGATCAGCGTCAGCGATCCGGCCACCTTGCTGACCAGCATGCGCACGGCGTCGTCGCCCTGCTGGGTCTTGTATTCCGACAGCACCGGCACGAAGGCCTGCGCGAAGGCGCCTTCCGCAAACAGGCGGCGCAGGAAATTGGGAATTTTGAAGGCGACCAGGAAGGCATCCATCAGCTTGTCGGCGCCGAACACGTTCAGCAACACCATGTCCCGAACCAGGCCGAGAATGCGGGAAAGCATGGTCATGGCGCTGACAATCAGCGTCGATCGCCACAAACCGCCCTTCTTGGCGGGCGGCGTATTTCCGGCGGGCGTTGCGACTGGGGAAGACGACATCGTTGAACCACGGGCTTATTAAGGACGCAAGGCTGGTGATAGTAGCGAATTGACCTGTCAAAATCACTAAAAAACACCAAGCATGCTTGACTTGGGGGTGATAGCTAGGCAAAATCGCCCGCCTGATTTTGGGTATTAGTTACCCGCAACCGACATATTTTTAGGAGTGCCACCGTGGCCAATTCTGCACAAGCCAAGAAGCGTGCGCGCCAGAACGAGCAGCAACGCAAGCATAACGCCAGCCTGCGTTCCATGGTGCGTACCTACATCAAGAAGGTCGTTGCCGCCATCGCTTCCGGCGACAAGGCTGCCGCTTCCGCCGCTTACACTGCCGCTGTTCCCGTGATTGACCGTATTGCCGACAAGGGCATCATTCACAAGAACAAGGCCGCTCGTCACAAGAGCCGCCTGAACGGCCACATCAAGGCCATGGCGTAAGCCGTCGCCGATGTGAAAAAACCCGCCTCGCGCGGGTTTTTTCATGCCCGTGCGTTCCCTTCCGTCACCAGACAACCACCACCCGTCCGCCACCGTCCCGACTGTGACCCCGTTCACGGAACCTGCCTGGCCATTGCGATCATCATCAAGGCGGTCTTTCCCGGGCCAGGCCATAATTCCAAGACCAAACGCGCCTGCCCCGACGATTTCTGGGGATGACAACGATGATGACCCGCTTACCCACGCTGGCGATGCTTTGCATCACTCTGGCCCTACCCGTCGTGGTGGGCATGTTCTCCGCCGGGGCGGAGCCTGCCCGCGACTCCGTACCGGGCCGCCCGTTGCCGCTGGCGGCGGCAGCCACCGCAACCGCCGGCAGCGGCAATATCACCTCCGCACCCACCGCCCAGCACTCTCGTCCGCAAGCGTTTGACGCCGCTTCCGACCGGCGGATTCTCACCCTGATCCGGCAGCTCATCGCTGACGGCGATGAAGAGTCCCTGTTCCGGATCCGCTCGCTGCTGGCGGGCCGCGATTCGCGGCAGGGATTACGGCTGGCCGGGCTGTTGCTGGCCGAATCCGACCCGGCGCTGCGCCGCACCGGAATCGACCTGCTGGCAGGACAATCACTGCTGGAGCCGGAGGTCCATCGCCGGGTCATCAGCCTGCTGGATCAAGAGCAGGATCCCGCGTTGCTGCAACGCCTGCTCACCAGCCTGGATGCGCCGATCGACCTGTACGGCCGCGACACGGAAATGTCCGCCCGGCTCCACAGGCTGCTGGAACACGCCAACACTGAAGTGCGGGCGCAGGCCTTGCTGCAAATGCTGCAATGGGATGATTATCCGACCCTGGAAGGCTATCTGTACACCACGCTCAATGATCCGTCGCCGGAGGTCCGGCTGAGCGCCGCCACGGTCGCGAGCCTGATCGATACCCGCTCGACCACGCTGAAAAGCGCCCTGCTCACCCTGCGCGACAACCCCCGGGAATCCCGCGATATCCATGACAGCGTCGTCGCCGCCCTGCATAACATGGACACCTCCGACGCCGAAGCTTCGGCCAACCTGCCCAACCTCTGACGACCAACAAGCCGCCAAAAAAAAACCCGCTTGCGCGGGCTTAACAGGGGTACATCCAGGAGCAACACATCAGGAGGAGACATCATGATCGCTTCATGAATGGATTATGCTCCCGACCCGTCACCCGCTCTGTAGCGGCGTTGTGCGGTTCATGTTACCCCGCTGTTACGGACGCGGCAGTTTGTTACGGCGTTTCTGCACCTCCGGCCACGACATGACAAAACGGGCGCCGCCCAGCGTCGGACTTTCATCGACTGTAATCTGGCCGCCGAACCAGAAGGCAATGCGGGACACAATCGACAAGCCCAGGCCGTAACCGCCGGACGCGCGGGTGCGGCTATCATCAAGGCGGGTAAACGGCTGAAAGATGCGCTCACGGTCTTTTTCCGGGATGCCGGCACCGTCATCCTCGACCGCCACATGAGCCCAGCCGTCTTCGCACCAGGCGCTGAGGCGGATACAGGACTGCGCATAGCGACCGGCGTTGCCGGCCAGATTCTGCAAAACCCGGTGCAGGTAACGCAACTCGGCCTCCGCCTGCGTTCCCGCCGCGGGGGGCACCACTTCTACCCGGGCCGGAAAGCCCAGCGCCGACGTTTCCCGGGCCACCCGCGCCAGCAGGCCGCCCAGATCCACCTCCTCGAAATTAAGGACAGGAATCCCCTGCTCCAGCTTGGCGTAGGTCAGGATTTCATCAATCAGCTTGTTCAACTCATCAATATCGCGATCCAGCTCGGTCAACTGCTCGAAACGGGCATCGGCATCTTCGGTATCGGCCATCATTTCCATGCCGAAGCGGATGCGCGCCACCGGCGTCCGCAACTCGTGGGAAACCGCCCGCGTCAGTTCGCGCTGGGAGTCAATCAGGCGCTGAATGTGTTCCGCCATGCTGTTGAAGGCAAAAGCCAGTTGACTGACCTCATCACGACCGTCGACATTCGCCCGCGCGCCCAGATCCCCGGCGCGGATATGGCGCACCGCCTGCTCCACCGTCTTGATCTTCTTTTCCAGCGGATGAATGATGAAATAGGCCGCCACCGTGATGATGCCGAGGCTGACGGCGCAGACGATCAACAGCAGCTTGACCGGCATCCATTCAAACAGGTACATCGGCCCCATCACCAGCACCTTGCCGGGATACATCGCCGGGGCAATAATGCGGATGGAGGAGTTGCGGGTGCCCGCCCCCTCCTTCAGCGCCAACACCACCTCGTTGCGCTTGATGCGGGCGCGCTGGTCCGGCTCCAGTCCGACCGAGTCCAGCGACTCCATGGATAACGGAAAGGCAAAATACGGCTGCAGTTCTTTCAGGCGCCGCGCCTCCTGCCCCCGGAACTGCTCCAGGTCATCCAGCAGGAAAACCGCCATCGCCTTGGCCTGTTGCTCGGAGACCTTGCTCATCCGGGCTTTCAGGTAAACACGCTCTTCACCCGGAATCTGCGAGTAGATATCCGCCGCGTTGTGCGGCACATCCAGACGCAACACGACCCGCCCCGCCGCCAGCGACTCCATTTCGTCGCTGCTGAAATTCACGCGGGCGGCGTCCGCCACCATCGACAATTCGTTGTTCATCAACTGCCCGGCTTCCAGCAACCAGGCATCGCGCGCCGGCCCGGGGGGTTGCCGGGCCACACCCAGCGCAATCAAATGGAAAAAACCGGTGGCCATTTTTTCGCGGTAGTCCGTCGCCCGCTGCTCGTTCAGTACCTGCAGGATGAGATAGGCGCAAATGGCCACCGTGCTGATGACAATCAGCAGGCCGCCATAAATGCGCACAAAGATGCTGCTGGGGGGACGAATACGAATCACGCGGAACCACCTCGCCGGACGCACCAAGAAAAAGCCCGCCATGACAGCGGGCGCGGGGGAAACCGGATGCGTTAGCTGGCCACCGACTCCTTGACGAAGAGGTAGCCCTTGCTGCGCACGGTCTTGATGCGGCGGGGATTGTCAGGATCGTCGCCGATCTTGGGACGGATGCGGGAGATACGCACGTCGATCGAACGGTCCTGCCCGTCATATTCGATGCCGCGCAGGCGCTCGAAAATGTCCTCGCGGGACAGGATGCGGCCGGCGTTGGAGGCCAGCAGCCACAGCAGGTCATACTCGGCGCTGGTGAATTCCACCGGACTCCCGGACAGCGTCACCGAACGGCCGCCGTTGTCGATCACCAGGTCGTCGAACTCCAGGCGTTGCGGCGTTTCATCATCACTGATCTTGTCGGAGCGGCGCAGCAGCGCGCGGATGCGTGCCAGCAGCACGCGCGGCTGGGCGGGCTTGGCGACGTAGTCATCGGCGCCCATTTCCAGCCCCAGCACCTGGTCCATGTCGTCGGTGCGGGCGGTCAGCATCAGGATCGGGTGGTGATAATGCGGGCGAATCTCGCGGCAGATGGTCAGGCCGTCGGCGCCGGGCAGCATCACATCCAGCACCACCAGATCCGGCTGGTCGGAAATGATGCGGCGGATGGCGCGATTGCCGTCGGTTTCAATGCCGACTTCCATGCCGTTACGGATCAGATACTCTTGAGTCAGGGTCGCCAGGCGCTCGTCATCTTCGACGATCAGGATGCGCGGCAGCTTTTCTTCGGTTTGACTCATGGTCGTTTCCTGTCTGTTCTAGGTGCGGGTGCTGCCGATGATAGTTAATTCCCGGCGACACCCCAAGGGTGGTTTCACGAAAAGACTACCATTGGCTCACCAAAGCCCCGCAAGCCGCTCGTCAGGAATATTTTTTTTTACATTTTCGTTTCATCCGGTTATCCACAACCCCCTGTCGGCCAAGCCTCGGGAAATTCAATTGAAATTCGATTCGTGATCAATTTTCACCCCCCACTTATCCACAGTTTCTTCCACAGGCCTGAACTCTTGCATCAGGGGCAAAAACGCCTTATTTTGTGGCCCATCCAGCAAAGACACACAATAGATTGTGTTTTGCGCACTCTTTCACACTAACACAGACCGATAAAACTCTCCCCGACGACACGACGACCGCCAAGGCCTGTCGCGGAAGCGTTTTTTCGGCTGATTGCGGCGCCGGGAGCCTGAACATGACCATTTCCGCCCAACGTTCCTTTGAAACCGGTGAGCCGGGAGCCGCCGTGCTTCCTGGCCAATTGCGCGTCATCAAGCGCAACGGCACGCTGGTGCCCTACACCGACGACAAGATTGCCGTCGCCATCACCAAGGCCTTCCTGGCCGTGGAAGGCAACGTCGCCGCCGATTCGCGCCGCGTCTACGAGCAGGTCGCCCTGCTGACCGCCGCCGTCGGCAACACCTTCAAGCGCCGCATGCCCAGCGGCGGTACCGTGCACATCGAGGAAATCCAGGACCAGGTGGAACTGGCGCTGATGCGCTCCGGCGAACAAAAAGTTGCCCGCGCCTATGTGATCTACCGCGAAGAACGCACCCGTCTGCGTGATGCCGGCGTGGCCAAGCCGCACCCGACGCTGACCGTGACCATGGGCGACGGCAGCCGCATGCCGCTGGACCTGGGCCGTCTGGAAGGCCTGGTGGCCAGCGCCTGCGAAGGACTGACCGGCGTCGAGCCCGGCGACATCATCGAGGAAACCCTGCGCAATCTGTACGACGGCGTCAAGGAAAGTGACCTGGTCACCACCATGGTGATGTGCGCCCGTGTCCATATCGAGCAGGAACCGAACTACACCTACGTCACCGCCCGCCTGCTGATGGACCAGCTGCGCTCGGAGGCCTTGTCGTTCCTGGGGCTGGCCGAACACGCCACCTACGAGGAAATGAGCGAACTGTATCCGCAAGCCTTGCCCGTCTACCTGAAGAAAGGGGTAGAGCTGGAGTTGCTGGACCCCGCGCTGCTGACGGCCTTCGACCTGGCCAAGATTGCCGATGCGCTGAAGCCGTCCGGCGACCAGCAATTCACCTACCTCGGCCTGCAGACCCTGTACGACCGCTATTTCCTGCACCACCGCGATGTGCGCTTCGAACTGCCGCAGCTGTTCTTCATGCGTGTGGCGATGGGCCTGGCGATGAACGAGAAGGACCGCGAAGCCCGCGCCATCGAGTTCTACAACCTGCTGTCCAGCTTTGACTACATGGCGTCCACCCCGACGTTGTTCAACGCCGGCACGCTGCGTCCGCAGCTGTCCAGCTGCTACCTGACCACCGTGCCCGATGACCTGTACGGCATCTACGGCGCCATCCGCGACAACGCCATGCTGTCGAAGTGGGCGGGCGGCCTGGGCAACGACTGGACGCCGGTGCGCGCGCTGGGCGCGTACATCAAGGGCACCAACGGCAAGTCGCAAGGCGTGGTTCCCTTCCTGAAGGTGGCGAACGACACTGCGGTGGCAGTGAACCAGGGCGGCAAGCGCAAGGGTGCCGTCTGCGCCTATCTGGAAACCTGGCACCTCGACATTGAAGAATTCCTGGAACTTCGCAAGAACACCGGTGACGACCGCCGCCGCACCCACGACATGAACACCGCCAACTGGGTGCCCGACCTGTTCATGCAGCGCGTCTTTGAAGACGGCGACTGGACGCTGTTCTCGCCTTCCGATTGCCCGGACCTGCATGACCTGTACGGCGCCGAGTTCGTCCAGCGCTATGAGGAATACGAGCGCCTGGCCGCTGAAGGCAAGCACCGCCTGTTCAAGAAGGTGAAGGCGCAGGACCTGTGGCGTAAGATGCTGTCGATGCTGTTCGAGACCGGCCATCCGTGGATCACCTTCAAGGACGTCTGCAACCTGCGCTCGCCGCAGCAGCACGTCGGCGTGGTGCACTCCTCCAACCTGTGCACGGAAATCACCCTGAATACTTCGAAGGACGAGATTGCCGTCTGCAACCTCGGCTCGATCAACCTGGTGAACCACGTGACCCCGGCCGGTCTGGACACCGCCAAGCTGGAACGCACCGTCAAGACCGCCGTGCGCATGCTCGACAACGTCATCGACATCAACTACTACGCCGTGGAGCAGGCCCGCAACTCCAACCTGCGCCACCGTCCGGTCGGCCTGGGCATCATGGGCTTCCAGGACGCGCTGTACGTGCTGAACGTACCCTACAGTTCTGACGCGGCCGTCGCCTTCGCCGATACCTCGATGGAAGCCGTCAGCTACCACGCCATCAATGCGTCCTGCGAACTGGCGAAGGAGCGCGGCAGCTACAGTACCTTTGAAGGTTCGCTGTGGAGCGAGGGCGTGCTGCCGCTGGATTCCCTGCAGAAGGTGATCGAGGCGCGCGGCGGCAAATTCATTGACGTCGACCAGAGCAGCACCCTGGACTGGGACAACCTGCGCCAGAAAGTGATGAGCCAGGGCATGCGCAACTCCAACG
>DASUIM010000418.1:0-4097 GCA_036279775.1 Fluviicoccus sp.
TCAGCCAATTGCAGCACGCCGCCGACGTGATCGAGATGGCCGTGCGTGACCAGCAGTTTCACCAGCTTGACCCCGGCCTTTTCCACCGCCGCCCGCAATTTGGGAATATCGCCCCCGGCGTCAACCAGCGCCCCTTCCATCGTTTCATCGCACCACAGCAGCGTGCAGTTCTGTTCATAGGGCGTTACGGGAATGATGCGGTATTGCAAGGCCATTTCGGGGGTTTCCTCTGCGTGCTAGACTTCGCGCCAAATTGTGCTGGCGAGGTGGATTATGCCTTCTTTTGATGTTGTTTCCGAACTGGAAATGTTTGAAGTGAACCATGCGGTGGGCAACACCACCAAGGAAATCGCCACCCGTTTCGATTTCCGCGGCTCCAACGTCAAGGTGGAGCTGAATGAAAAGAACAAGGAAGTGAAGCTGACCGGCGAATCGGACTTCCAGGTGGAACAGGTTTACGCCATCTTCGAAAATCACATGCTGAAGCGGAAGATCGACCCGCAATGCCTGGATGCGCAGAAGATGACCGCCTCCGGCAAGGAAATGCACCAGATCATCAAGCTGAAGGACGGTCTGGACAGCGATACCGCCAAGAAGATTGCCAAGGCGATCAAGGAATCCGGGATCAAGGCGCAGGCCAGCATTCAGGGCGACAAGGTGCGCGTCACCGACAAGAAGAAGGACACGCTGCAGGCCGTGATGAATTTGCTGCGCAGCCAGTCCTTCGGCATTCCGCTGCAATTCAATAACTTCAAGGACTGAGCCAGACTCGGCCCGTCAACCCACTCCGAGGAATCCGTCATGGCCAACCAGGTCCAGAAGCTCGTCAACGCCACCCAGTGGCTCCCCGCCAATATCCGCGCCAAGGCCATTTCCAAGGTTTTCGGCAATGTGGTGCCCCTGGTCGGCACCGCCGGGCTGGTCTATGAGGAACTGACGCCGGAGCGCGTGGTCGTCAGCATCCGCAACCGCCGCAAGGTGCAGAACCACATCAAGAACGTGCACGCCGCCGCCATGGCGCTGCTGGCTGAAACGGCAACCGGCTTTTGTGTCGGCATGAACCTGCCGGACGACAAGCTGCCGCTGATCAAGAGCCTGAAGGTGGAATACCTGAAGCGTTCACAGGGCGACATGGTGGCCGTGGCGCACCTGAAGCCGGAAGACATCGCCCGCATCCGGAGCGAGCCGAAGGGCGAGGTAATGGTGCCGGTGATCGTGACCGACGAGACCGGCAACGAACCGATCCGCTGTGAGATGCTGTGGGCCTGGGTGCCGAAGCAGCGTTCCTGAGCGTTTCCGGGCCTGGCGGGAATCCGCCGGGCCGTTTCATTTATTCCTTACCCTCTTCCTCCAGCGTCTCCATCAAGGCGATCTGCAAGCGCGAGTGCAACCGCACAAATCGCTTCCACAGCAAGGGCAGCAGCAGCCCCATGCCCGCCAGCACGCCCAGCAGCAAGGGCGCGGGCGGCAGGATGCTGGCGCTCAGCGCCGCCACCAGCAACACCATCACCAGCATCGCCACGATCGGAATCAGCTCCGACACCACCTTGCGCGCCTGCACCGTGTACTGCCCCGCGACCTCGGGCTTCACGCCCATTTCCGCCAGCAGCATGCTCAATGCCTTCAGCTTGCGGTAGGCCGCTATCAGGAACGGCAGCGACAGGAACAATGCCCCGGCCCACACCGCCGCCATCTCGAGGCCTTCATGGCGGATCAGTTGCGGCAGGTACACCTTCACGCCGTCAAAGAAGGCTGCCGCCGACACGAAGATGGCAATCACCAGCGCCAGGTTGACAAAGGCATGCACCAGGATGCGGCGGATCATCTTCGCCAGCAACACCTCATCCTCATCCTGCGGACTCAGACTCTGCAGCCAGACGTCGTAGGTTTCCCATACACGGACCACCCGGCGCGGCATCCACTGCCCCAGACGGTTCGACAGCGGATCGGCGCCCTTCATCAGCCAAGGCCCGAAGAAGGCTGTCAGCGTCGAGACCGCCACCGCAATGGGAAACAGGAAGTCGCTGGTCACCTTCAGGCTGACGCCCAGACTGGCGATAATGAACGAAAATTCGCCGATCTGCGCCAGCCCGAAACCGGCGCGCAGCGCCGTGGAGCCGTTCTGTCCGGCCAGCAGCAACCCGAAGCTGGCGCCCGCCACCTTGCCGGCAATCACCGCCAGCGTAATCACCAGCACCGGCACCGCATGGTCAATCAGCACCTGCGGGTTCAGCAGCAACCCCACCGCCACGAAGAATATGGCGCTGAACATGTCGCGCAGCGGTTCCACCAGCCGTTCGATCTGCCGCAACTGCCGCGACTCGGCGATGATCGCCCCCATCAGGAACGCGCCCAGCGCCATGCTGTAATGCAGCTTCGTCACCAGCAGGCAGAAGCCGAAACAAAGGCCCAATACCGCTACCAGCAGCGTTTCCTGGCTGCGGAAGGACGCCACATATGCCAGCAGCCGCGGTACCGCCAGAATGCCCACCACCAGCGTCACGATCATGAACAGCGACAGCTCCGCCAGCGTCTGCGCCACCGAACCGAAACTGATGCCGCCCGATCCCGCCACGCCGGACAGCAGCGCCAGGATGGCTATGGCCAGGATGTCCTCAACGATCAGGATGCCGAATATGTAATGCGCGAACTTCTGGTTCTTCAGCCCCTGCTCCCCCAGCGTCTTGACGATAACGGTCGTCGAGGAGATGGCCATCATCGCCCCCAGGAATATCGCATCCATGGTCTGCCAGCCGAAATAGCGGCCGATCTGGTAGCCCACCCAGATCATCAGCGAGGTTTCCAGCGTGGCCGCCACCAGCGCCGCCGCGCCCACGCGCCCCAGCTTTTTCAGATTGAATTCCAGCCCCAGCGAAAACAGCAGGAAAACCACCCCCAGTTCAGCCAGCGTATGGATGGTCTGCAAGTCATGGATCAGGGCGAAGGGCGGCGTGTGCGGGCCGATGATCAGGCCCGCCAGGATGTAACCGGGCACCACCGGCAGCTTCAGGCGGTGGAAAAGGACGGTCACCAGTCCCGCCACCATCATGATGATGGCCAGATCCTGCAGGAACAGCTCGGCGTGCATGCGTTTCCAGACTCCCGGCGGTCAGGGCATCAATAGTGCGGCGGAACTTCGTCTTCGGGCGTGGGGGCGGCCTCGTCCACCGGCCGCAGGTCGCGGATCTGCCGGTAGAGGTAGCGGACCTGCTGCTGCAGGAGCTCGATTTCCTGCTGCTGGCGCACCACGACGCCGTTCAGGGCCTCAACCAGCTCCTCCTGAAAGGCCATCTTGATTTCCAGATCGTCCAGACGCTCGGTGGACATGCGGTATCACCCTCATTTACATCGCGTTAAACCTCAGTATAACGGCTGCATCCTCCTGCCGTCCTGCAATTCCCCTGCCGGTTGCCCCCGGGATTTTGCTACTATGTCGCCCTCCTTCATCCCCGGTACACTTTCTCATGGCCCTGCTGACCCTGCGCTCCCTTTCCCTTGGCTTTGGCGGCCCCTTGTTGCTGGACAAGGCCGACTTCAGCCTGGAGCGCGGTGAGCGGCTCTGCATCCTCGGCCGCAACGGCGAGGGCAAGTCGACGCTGATGAAGATCCTGTCCGGCGAATTGCAGCCGGACTCGGGCGAAGTCGTCCGACAGCAGGGCCTGACCATCGCCATCATGCCGCAGGAAGTGCCGAAGGGGCTGGAAGGCGACGTTTTCGACATCGTCGCCAGCGGCCTCGGCGAACCTGCCAAGCTGTTGCAGCAATACCACCACCTCAGCCACGCCTGCGAACTGGGCGATGCCGACGCCTGCGAGAAATTGCTGGCCATCCAGTCCGACATGGCCGACCACGACAGCTGGTCGCTGCAACAGCGTGTCGAGGAAGTGCTCAGCCGCATGGAACTGGACGGCGATGCCCCGCTCGACAGCCTCTCCGGCGGCCGCAAGCGCCGCGTGCTGCTGGCGCAGGCGCTGGTGCAGCAACCGGACATCCTGCTGCTGGACGAGCCCACCAACCACCTCGACGTCACCAGCATCCAGTGGCTGGAAAACTTCATGGGCAACTACAACGGCACCGTCGTCTTCATCAGCCACGAC
>DASUIM010000419.1:0-1097 GCA_036279775.1 Fluviicoccus sp.
AACCGGGGCACCGCCGGGGCCGACCTGATCCTGTCGTCCGACTTCAACATCATCGACCGGCTGGAACTGTATGTGCTTGGGACGGACGGGCGACTGCTCGACCGGCAGCTTAGCGGTGACGCCGTCGCGTATGACATCCGCCCCCTGAAAATCCGCACGCTGGCTTTCCCCCTGACCATCCCGGCGGGCGAAACGCGGGATATCTACCTGCGCGCCGAAACCACCAGCACCCTGTATCTGCCGCTGCGTCTCTCCGACCGCCGCGTATTCTTGGAAACGGCGATGTTCACCGATGCCGTGATCGGGATGTTCTACGGCATTGCGCTGGGCCTGCTGCTGTACCATCTGGTGCTGTGGCTGATGAATCGTGACCGCATGCAGGCCTGGTACCTGTCCTATGTCTTCTTTACGTTCTGCTTTTTCAGCATGGAACAAGGTTCGTTGTTCCGCTTCTGGCCGCACGCTCCGGCCTGGAACAACGCTTTCCTGTACACGGCTTCCTTCCTGATGCTGGCCACGGCACTGATGTTCTCGCGCCGCTATCTGCAAACCGCCGAATACCCGCGCCTGCACCGCACCCTGGCCGTCATTGCCGCGCTTTTCGCCCTGCTGGCGGTGATTCATCCCGGGTTGCCCGCCGGGCTGATCGCACCGTTCAATTCGGTCTGCGGGCTGGCCACCATCGGCGGCGTCATGTTGTTGGGCGTGTTGCGCTGGCAGCAGGGTCATGGTGAAGCCCGTCTGTTCCTGATTGCCTGGGGGCTGCTGCTGCTGACCGGCTCCATCTTCATCCTGATGCTGAACCTAGGCATTCCCGGCATTTCCTCGTTGATCTTGTGCGCCCAGGCGGCCTTTGCTGCGCAGCAGATTTTGTTGTCGATCGGTCTGGCACAACAGGTGCGCCTGCTGGAAGAACGCAGCGCCGCCCGCGAGCAGGAAAGCCGTCTGGCGCGTGCCGAGAGCGCCGCCAAAAGCGAGTTTCTGGCGCGGATGAGCCATGAAATCCGTACGCCGCTGAACGCCATGCTGGGAGTGACGCAACTGATGGATGCCGGGGGCGCCGATCCCGCCCGCCGCGAGCAGTTGGGCATCCTGCG
>DASUIM010000420.1:0-2169 GCA_036279775.1 Fluviicoccus sp.
CTTTGCGCATTCGGTGACCTATATTGTGCGTCACGACGAGGATGGCGCGGTGGGGCTGGTGGTGAACCGGCCGCTGGAGCTGACCGTCAGTGAATTGTTGTCGGAAGTGCGCCTGCCGGTCATGAACGGCCTGCCGCATCCGGAACAGCCGGTGCTGTACGGCGGCCCGGTCAGCACCGAGGCCGGATTCGTGCTGCACGAGGACAAAGGCCACTGGAATTCGTCGATGGAAGTGGACGACAACCTGTGTGTCACCAGTTCCCGCGACATCCTCGACGCCATTTCTCACGGCAAGGGTCCCGGCCGTTACCAGATCCTGCTGGGTTATGCCGGTTGGGGAGCGGGGCAGCTGGAAAAGGAAATCGCCGAGAACGCCTGGCTGGTCTGCCCGGCCGATACCCATCTCCTGTTTGATATGCCCTACGAGTCGCGCTGGGAGGCCGCCGCGCGCCGCATCGGCGTCGATGTGAACCTGCTGTCGGCGCAGGTGGGACATGCCTGAGCCGCTGGAAATCCGCACGGTGCTGGGCTTCGATTTCGGCACCCGCAAATTCGGCGTGGCCACCGGCCAGCGCATTACCGCCACCGCCAGCCCCTTGCCGCCGATGCCTTCCCGGGACGGCATTCCCGACTGGACCCTGGTCGACAAGCTGATTGCGGAATGGCAGCCGCAGGCACTGCTGGTCGGCCTGCCGCTGAACATGGATGACACCGAATCGGAACTGTCGCGCCTGTCCCGGAAATTCGGGCGGCGGCTGGAGGCGCGTTACCGCCTGCCGGTATGGATGGTGGATGAGCGCCTTTCCAGCCGCGCCGCCCGCGACCTGCTGGGCGAGGCCGGCACCCGTCACAAGGGGAAGCTGGCGTCGGTAGACTCCACGGCGGCGGTGCTGATGACGGAGAGCTGGCTGGAGGCGCCGGAGATCGGACTCAAGCCCTGAGCCCCGGCGGTTCTACAAAGGCTCCGGATTACGCCGGAAGCGCCAGAGCATCACCGCCGTTTGCACGGCCACCATCAGCAGCACTTCATAGAGAATGGCGAACCCTTCCTGACGGTTGCCGATCCATTCCACATAACTGATCAGCCCGCCGGTGACGCCCAGCGTGAACACCGCATAACCCCATACATATTTCGGCCGCAGCCGTGTGCCGAACATGACACCCAGCGCTGCCGGAAAGAGCAGGTTGATCCAGACCATGCCACCGTCAACGCCCGCCGCTGTCTGATTGGCCAGCCACGCCGCCGAGGAAGCCAGCAACGCCCATGCCGCCAAGCCAAGCGCAATCTGAGGTAACCACGGCAACCGTTGCTGGGGCATAAAAAATTCCGGGACTCAATGCATGGCGGCGGGTGCGGGTTCGGGGATGGTTTCCACCAAGGCTTGCAAGGCCTCCCGGATCAAGCGCCAGCGCGCGGCCTCCCCGGAGGCTTCGGCGGCGGGCAGGGAGCGGCTTATCCGGTGCAGGGTGCTGGCGTCTTTTTGATTGAGGATAAGGCTGATGCGCGCGGTCAGCGTGCCGTCCGCTTTCTGGAACAGGTCGAAGACATTCAGGTCGACCGCGATCAGCGGACTTTGCGCGGTCAACTGCAGCCGTTGCGCCAGCGCCTCTTGCACCAGCACCGTTTCCGGCGGTTGCAGTTTCAGCGTCAGCGGCGCGCCCAGCGTTGGATCCACCGCCGCCAGCCGTCGGTCGGTGGCGCGCAAGTCGCGGACCGTCACTCGGTCGCTGAACACGGCGGCGGTTTTCTCGGCCATCAGTACCTGCGCGGGGTCAGGCGCGCAGCCTGCGAGACAGACGGTAACGGTGAAAGCGGCCAGCGGGCGCATGGGGGAGGACCGGGAATAGTTCTTGTTCATTTATCATAGGGAAACGCGACGGGCTTGTCAGGCGATCTTACGCACCCGATCGTTAATCCGGCGTGCATTCGCGCGCGCTCAGCCGCGCCGCCTTTTCTGCTAGAATCGCCGCCAATTTCCACCAGCGAACCGCCATCATGCACGTGTCCCATGCGCATACGCCCAGCCGCCTGCAACTCAACCCGCAGGGCCGGTTGCGCCACTTCCTGACCACCGAAGGCCTCAGCCGCGAACAGCTCACCGAAATCCTCGATTTTGCCGAATCCTTCCTCGGTCCTGACGGCAGCATCCACAACCAGCCGCTGCTGGC
>DASUIM010000421.1:0-6508 GCA_036279775.1 Fluviicoccus sp.
CATTTCCTGCGGCTGATCCGCGGCGTGATGCTGAAGGGGAACAGCGTGGCCGAGTTGTGGCCGAATGTCTGGCCGCTGCTGCTGTTCATGGGGGTGGTGCTGGCGGTAGGGTTGAAGCGGTTCCGGAAGACGCTGGATTGAAGCTGGCTCCGTCAGGGCTTTTCCTCCGCCTCATCCGGTCGCTGCAACGATTCCCGATACCCCGCCAGCACGCTGTCCAGCTTCGCGTCATTGCGCGTAAACGTGCGGCAATACTTGCAGATCATGCGGTGCATGGCTGCTTCCAGTCGCAAGGCCTTTGGGGCATTCTGCAACTGCCCGGAGGTCAGCTTGAAGATGTATTCGCGGCATTTCATCACAGCGTTTCCCCTCCAAACCCGTTCTGGTTAAGGCACAGGTGCAACTGCTTGCGCGCCCGGCTCAGGCACTGCCAATAGTCCGCCTTGCTGATGTCCAGCGTGGCGCAGATTTCCTCGGGATCGCACTCCAGGAACTCCTTCATGCTGAACACCCGCGCCGGCTTGGCGGGCAGATTGTTGACGCAGAGATCCACCACCCGGAAAAACTGGTCACTCTCGGTATGGCTTTCCGGGGTCTGCCACAGTGCCGGGGCGACGCCGCTCATCCAGTGGTCGCGGCTGTCGAAGAGCAGGGCGTCCAGATCGTCTTCATCCGGGCAGGGCATACCTTGCGAGGGCCGGTAGCGCTGGCGCAGCCGGTCGGTAATCTTGTGCTTCAGGATGCCGAACAGGTAGCGGCGCGGTTCCACGTCGGAGAGTTTGGCAGGGTCGGTGACCAGCACGGCGGCAAAGGTTTCCTGTACAACGTCCTCGGCATCCGCATCATGTGACAGATGCAGCCGGGCGAAGCGCAACATCGGCGCCCGCCATTGCCGTACCCATTGGTCCAGTTCCCGTCGCAGGTCCACAAACGCTCCTCAAAACTGTGCTGACCGTCATCCGGTCGCCCTGTTCCTCCCGGCCAGCCAGGCATCCGCCGACCACTCGCCCATACCCTTGGCCATCAGGGTGAAGAGCATCAATCCGATCATCAGCGGGACTTTAAAACCCTGGCCGTCATCGGTTTCAATCTGGTTCCACCCGGCCCAGCCCAGATCGAAGTGGACACTGTACACCGCCACCCAGGTCACGAACAGCAGTCCCAGTGAGGCCAGCCGTCCGAACAGCCCGAAAACCAGCAACAGGCCCAATCCGGTCTCCAGGATTCCCGCCGTAACCCAGTTCACATCAACAGGCAGCCAACTGACGGGCAGCGGAAAGCTAAGGTCGCGGAACCAGTCCGGGGCGCTCAGGCCGCCGGACAGCTTGATCCATCCCGCCTGGATGAATTCTTGTGCCAGCCAGAGTCTCAGCACCAGCAACCCCAGCGGAGCCGTGGTCTTTTCAAGCCGTTCATCCAGCATGAGTTTCAAGGAAAGCCAGGACTTCATCTTTCAAATCTCCGTAGAAATGGGAGTCCCAGTGCGAGTCCCGCACAAAGGCTTCAATCAGGGCGCGCCAGTCGGCGTCGTTCAAGGTGTCACGCAACGCCGGGAATTCGGCCTCCACCATCTGGCTGGCGCCGAGGTACACCAGATGCCGGTACAGACGCATGCCGTTTTCCGTATGGCCGTCGGGAACGGTGTCGGTCCTTCCCCTTACATAGTCATGGAAAGCAGACATGACAGCTCCCGGTTAATGGTGGCGGCATCCGGAATGTCGTTGTCCCATTCCAGCAGAATCGGCAAGCCCAGACGCTGGTGCAGGTCCAGCGCGGCGCGACGGGTATCGCTTTCCACCGGCTGGCTGTGGGTGTCCACGTACAATCCGAAGCGATCGTCAAATTCATGACCGGCGACATGCAGGTAGGTCACCCGCGACAGGTCGATACGCCGAAGGAATTCCGGGATGTCGACCCGGCCGTGATTCTTGAAGTTGACGGCAATATTGTTGATGTCCAGCAGGATGCCGCAGTCTGCCCGCTCGACAATGGCGCTCAGGAACTCCGGCTCCGGCATGTTGCCGGTGTTGGTGTACCAGGTGCTGTTCTCGATGGCGATGCGGCGGCCCAGCACGTCCTGCACGGCACGGATGCGGTCAGACACCCGGATCACCTCTTCCCCGGTGAACGGAATCGGGAAAAGGTCATATAACTGGTGCGCGTCGCCGCTGGCGGCCAGATGGTCGGAGTAGTGTTCCGCCCCCAGGTCGTCAATCAGTTCGTGCAAGGCAGCCAGGAAGCCGGGGTTGAGGGGGGAGGTCCCCCCCAGATTCAGGGATACCCCGTGCAACTGCACCGGGCGTCCGGATTCGATCAGGCGGTGCAGCGGTGCCCGATCGCGGCGTATCCAGTTTTCCGGCACGACTTCGAAGAACTCGGCATCCACCATCGCCATGTCCCAATCAGCCATGTCGCGGCGGTATCCCAGACCGGCCATGATTCAGCTCCCCGACTTCTTGCTGCAGGAAGCTTCCTTCTTCGAGCACGAGGCCTCCATGGCGGTCTTGTCCTTCTTGGAGCAGGAGGCTTCTTTCTTCGAACAGGACGCTTCCTTCTTGGAACAGGAGGCTTCCTTGGCCATAGTAGTATCCTTCTTGGAGCACGAGGCTTCCTTTTTGGAGCACGAGGCTTCTTTCTTGGAGGAGGCTTCCTGCGCGACGGTGACCGGGGTGGTGGCCTTGGTCTTCTTGCTGCAGGAACCGGCGCCGCACTTGCGATCATGGCCTTCCGCGGCCATGGCGGAGGACGAAGCGATAACGGTCAGGGCGAAGGCGGCGAGGGAACGGATGCTCATGGTGTAACTCC
Organism: Fluviicoccus sp.; assembly: GCA_036279775.1. Lineage (GTDB taxonomy): Bacteria > Pseudomonadota > Gammaproteobacteria > Pseudomonadales > Moraxellaceae > Fluviicoccus. The sequence continues at coordinate 2,806 of DASUIM010000421.1, forward strand.
TTGGTTTGATATCGGCACACAGTGTGCTCACCTACGTAGTCGTCGCGGCGGCCGGATTCCTGACAAACTTTTTGAAAAATATTTTCAACTGCCTGAACACCGCGTTACCCTCTGTCTCCATGAACCCTTACACCCTGACGCCGCTGGGACAGACAGCGCTGCAAATCTCCTTTGGCGACACGATTGATGTCGCCGTGAACCATGGCGTACATGCTGTCTGGCGGGTGTTGCATGACGCCGCTTTGCCCGGCGTTTCCAATCTGGTTCCCGCCTATGCCACGCTCACCGTCGTACTGGATCCACTGGCGGTACTGATGGGCATGACCTCGCTGACAGAGCTGCAAGCGCGACTGCCATCCTTGGTGGCGACCGTGGATGGTCATCAATTCACCCCTCGCCGGATCGAGCTTCCGGTGTGTTATGACGGTCCCGATCTGGAACGCGTCAGCGCCCATACCGGGCTGCCGGTGGATGAGATCATCCGCCGTCATGGCGCAGGTGTTTACGATGTCTATTTCCTCGGGTTTTCGCCCGGTTTCGCGTATCTGGGCGGCCTGGCCCCCGAGTTGGCCACGCCTCGCCTGGATACCCCGCGCGTGCAGGTGCCGGCGGGCAGCGTCGCCATCGGCGGTTCCCAGACGGCGGTCTATCCGCAAGCCACTCCCGGAGGCTGGAACCTGATCGGTCATTGCCCGGAAATCCTCTTTGATCCCAAGTCGGATGAACCTTGCCGCCTGCAGCCCGGCGATCAGGTCGTCTTTGTGCCGGTGGATTCCTCATGCTGATCCTGGAGCAACCGGCGCTGTACAGCAGCATCCAGGACCTGGGACGTGTCGGGCAGGCGCATCTGGGCATTTCTCCGGGCGGCGCGAATGACAGTCTGGCGGCCTGGCTGGGCAACCGGATTCTGGGCAACCCCGAAGCCGCGGCCGTACTGGAGTTGATTGAACCTCCCGCACGCCTGCTCTTTGTCGACGGCGCGCATGCTGTGTTCAGCGGAGCGGATGCGGATATCCGTTGCAACGGCCGGCCGGTTCCGCCTTATGCCCGTTGCTGGATTCCCGCCGGGGGACATATCGAGATTGACCGGCCCAAGGCGGGCAGCACCATCTACCTGGCGGTGGAAGGCGGCTTCGAGACCCCTGTGGTGCTGGGCTCACGCAGCACGGATACCCGGCTGGGCATGTCTCCCTTGTCGAGGGATACCTTCTTGCCGGTTGCCGTCCGGGAGCAACCACCGCTTTCCGGACACCTGATCATCCCGGCGTCTTACCCGAACGGCTTCCGCCTGTGCCAACTGTTCAGCCCGGAACTGGAAGTATTGCCCGGCCCGCATTTTGACTGGCTTGATGAGGATACCCAGCGACGGCTGGGAGATCGGGGATTCACCGTCAGCAGTCAAAGCAGCCGCATGGGCATCCGATTGCAGGGTGAGCCGCTGGTCGCCCCTGACCGCCAGTGCCTGAGCGCGGGCGTATGTCGCGGCGCGGTGCAACTGCCGCCGCAAGGGTTGCCCATCCTGCTGGCGGCCGAGCACCAGACCACCGGCGGTTATCCGCTGGTGTTGCAGGTCTGCGCGCATCATCTCAGCCGCATGGCGCAATTGCGTGCCGGGGAGCGCATCCGTTTCCGCATCCTGACCGAGGCGGAAGCCGTTGACCGCCTGGAGCAATGGCAGGCGATGTTCCAGCGGGTCCTGAACAGGCTTTCCCCATGAGCCGCTGCATTGACCTGAATGCCGATGTCGGCGAGATGGCGGACGACCGGAACGTCGATGCCGAACTGATGCACTGGATCACCTCGTGCAACATCGCCTGCGGTGCGCACGCCGGATCCGAGGCGCAGATGCGCCGCACCGTGCAACTGGCCAAACGGCAGGGCGTACAGATCGGCGCGCATCCGGGCTATGCCGATCGTGAAAACATGGGGCGGGTGGCGCAGCAACTGGAAGATTCCGCATTGCGGCAACTGATATGCGATCAGGTCGGATTGCTTCAGCGCATCTGTCAGGAGGAGGGGGCGGCGCTGGTTCATGTCAAAACCCACGGCGCACTCTATAACCAGTCCGCCCGTGATCCGCACATGGCGCGAGTCATCGGTGCCGCCATCCGCGAGATTTCAGCCGATCTGGTGGTGGTGGGTCTGGCGGGCAGCGAACATGTCCGTGCGGCGCGTGAAAACGGCTTGCGGGTGGTGGAAGAGGTTTTTGCCGACCGGCACTACGAGGCCGATGGCAGCCTGACGCCGCGAACACATCCGCAGGCCTTGATCACGGATGAACAGGAGGCGCTGCAACAGGTTCTTGGGCTGGCAAAAGCAGGCCGGGTACAAACGAGGGAGGGGGGATGGATAGATCTGAAGGCCGACACGGTTTGCCTGCATGGCGACGGGCCGCATGCGGTGGCGTTTGCCCGGTTGTTGAAAGCGACTTTGGCAGAGTCGGGGATCAGCGTTAAATCATGCGTGGGAATGTAGGGGCGCACTGCGTGTGCCCCTGTTCGCCGGACAGTCCGTTCATTTCAGCGAAGGACATGTCCGGCTTCAACCGGTTCAGACATTGAACCGGAAGTGCACCACATCCCCGTCCTTCATCACGTAGGCCTTGCCTTCCAGACGCCATTTGCCGGCATCCTTCGCGCCTTGCTCGCCCTTGTAGTTGATGAAGTCGTCGTAGGAGATCACTTCCGCGCGGATGAAGCCTTTCTCAAAGTCGGTATGAATCACACCCGCCGCCTGCGGCGCGGTGTCACCCACCTTGATCGTCCAGGCACGGACTTCCTTTACCCCGGCGGTAAAGTAGGTCTGCAGGCCCAGCAGTTCATAACCGGCGCGGATCACGCGGTTCAGGCCCGGCTCTTCCATGCCCAGGGTTTCCAGGAATTCGGCCTTGTCGGCGTCATCCAGCTCGGCGATTTCGGCTTCAATCTTGTTGCAGATCGGCACCACCACCGCCTTTTCAGCATTGGCGTAGGCCACCACGGCGTCCAGGAAGGCGTTGTTCTCAAAACCGTCTTCCGCCACGTTGGCGATGTACATCACCGGTTTGGTGGTGATCAGGCACAGCGGCTTCAGGGTCAGCAGTTCTTCCGGGCTCAGGTCCAGCGTGCGTGCGCGCTTGCCCTCGGACAGCGTCGGCAGGATCTTCTCGATCACGGCCTTCAGTGCCTGGGCTTCCTTGTCGCCACCCTTGGCCTGCTTTTCCACACGCTTCAGCGCCTTCTCGGCGGTGTCCATGTCAGCCAGCGCCAGTTCCATGTTGATGATTTCGATGTCATCGACCGGATGGATGCGGTTGGCGACGTGAATGACGTTTTCGTCTTCAAAGCAGCGCACCACGTGAGCGATGGCGTCGGTTTCACGGATATTGGCCAGGAACTGGTTGCCCAGGCCTTCGCCCTTGGACGCGCCCGCCACCAGACCGGCAATGTCCACAAACTCCATGCTGGTCGGCACCACACGTTCCGGCTTCACGATTGCCGCCAGCGCATCCAGGCGCGCATCGGGCATCGGTACAATGCCGGTGTTCGGTTCGATGGTACAGAACGGGAAGTTTTCAGCGGCAATGCCCGCTTTGGTCAAGGCATTAAATAGGGTAGATTTGCCAACATTCGGCAGGCCCACAATGCCACAATTGAACCCCATGTCTGTTTCCTCGTCTGTCTGTTCGCAATGGCGCGCATCGTACACGAAAACGACTTGTTTT
>DASUIM010000422.1:0-1082 GCA_036279775.1 Fluviicoccus sp.
CCCCAGCGACTGGACAGGCGGACCAGCCCGCCCTCCTTCAGTCCCCGGCTTTTTGCGTCATCGGGGTGCATTTCCGCAAAGGGTTCACCAATATGTTGCAGCAGCCGCGGTGTCAGGCCGCTGCGGGTCATGGTGTGCCACTGGTCGCGGATGCGGCCGGTATTCAGTACCAGCGGGTAGTCCGCCGACAAGGCATTCACCGGTGCACGATGCGAGAGCGCCACCAGCCGCGCCTTGCCGTCCGGGGTGTAGAAACGGTTGTCGCCAAACAGGCGTTCGGTACCCAGCGGCGCGTCCGGGGTCACCGGCCACTGCAGCGGTTTCAGCGTGTTGTATTCACTGTTATCCAGTTGCGCCAGCAGGCCGATGTTGAAGTCGCGGATACCGGATTCGGCATTGTTTTCAAACGCGGACAAGGCGGCATGCTCGCGGAATATCTGCGCCGGATGGGTGTAGCTGAATCCGGCCTTGTAGCCCAGCGCCTTGCCCACTTCCGCCAGCGCCCACCAGTCCGGCTTCGCCTCGCCCGGCGGCGGCAACAGGCCGCGCTGGCGGGAGATGCGGCGTTCGGAATTGGTAACGGTGCCGTCCTTCTCCCCCCAGCCCAGCGCAGGCAACCTGATATGCGCCAGCCGCATGGTGTCGGTGTCGGCGATGCAGTCGGAGACAATCACCAGCTCGCATTTTTCCAGCGCCGCCCGCACCTTGTCGGCATTGGGCAGCGACACCACCGGATTGGTGGCCATGATCCATACCGCCTTGACCTTGCCCTCATGCACGGCGTCAAACAGGTCCACCGCTTTCAGGCCGGATTTTTCCGGGATCGACGGTGACTGCCAGAAGCGCTGCACACGCTCGCGATGCACCGGGTTTTCCAGATCCATGTGCGCCGCCAGCATGTTCGCCAGCCCGCCCACTTCGCGGCCGCCCATGGCATTCGGCTGGCCGGTCAGCGAGAACGGAGCCGCGCCGGGCTTGCCGATGCGGCCGGTCGCCAGATGGCAGTTGATGATGGCGTTGGCCTTGTCCGTCCCGGCGCTGGACTGGTTGACGCCCATCGAATACAGGGTCAGCGTGCGCTC
>DASUIM010000423.1:0-4022 GCA_036279775.1 Fluviicoccus sp.
TGGAAGACCGGCGAGACGCTGTTGCTGAACGGCACCATCCTCACCGGCCGCGATGCCGCCCACAAGCGCATGGTCGACATGATCGCCAAGGGTGAAGAACTGCCGGTTGATCTGAAGGGCAAGTTCATTTACTACGTCGGCCCGGTTGATCCGGTGCGTGACGAAGTGGTGGGCCCGGCCGGTCCGACCACCGCCACGCGCATGGACAAGTTCACCGAAACGGTGCTGGCCAAGACCGGCCTGTTCGGCATGATCGGCAAATCCGAGCGAGGCCCGGTGGCCATTGAAGCCATCCGCAAGCATGAAGCCGCTTATCTGATGGCGGTGGGCGGCGCGGCATATCTGGTGTCGAAGGCCATTCGCAAGGCAAAGGTAGTGGCGTTTGCCGACCTGGGCATGGAGGCGATTTACGAGTTTGTGGTTGAAGACATGCCGGTAACTGTCGCGGTCGATGTACTGGGTGAATCGGTGCATGATACGGCGCCGAAGATCTGGCAGGCCAAGATCGGAAAGATTCCCGTTAAGGGCTGATCAGGCGGGGAGCTTCGGCTCCCCGTTTACTTAGTGCAACGGCAGAAATAACGATCCGGCCAGAATGACCAGCAGCATGCCTCCCATGACCTGAACCCACCGGTTTTGATGCCAGGACACCGGCTGCGGCTCCGCGCGGATCATGCCCTGCGCCGCCAGCACCTTCAACTGCTGGTTCAGATACTGACTGACCGTGGCATCCATCCTCGCCAGATCTTCCTCGCTCAGCTTGCCTTCCTTGTCCAGATTCAAGGCTTCCTTGAGGGCGCCGCGCAACTCTTCCGTCGGCAGCTCCAGCCCGTGACGCGGCTCTTTGCCGGCAGCGCCGGGATGCAAGGAATCTATAATGTCTTCCGGGGTCAATACGGCCATTTTTTTTGCCCGCCTTATTGGTCTTATTGTGATAAAAAAATGGCAGTTGCAACCATTAATGTCAATACAAAATATGTGTGTATTTTTAAGGCTGCGGAATGGCGGCAACCGGAGGCCGCTCACCGTTGCACACGCATAAAAAAACCCGCCGAAGCGGGTTTTTTTATGCGAAGCCTGAAACCGGATTACGGCAGCAGGTGCTTCACAGCGTCACGCTCTTCCTGCAGTTCCTTCTCGGTGGCCTGCATGCGGGCGCGGGAGAACTCGGACACTTCGAGGCCTTGGACGATTTCCCAGTCGCCGTTCTTGCAGACGCAGGGGAAGGAGTAGATCAGGCCCTTGTCGATGCCATAGGAGCCGTCGGAGTAGACGCCCATGGAAACCCAGTCGCCTTCGGCTGTGCCCAGCGCCCAGGAGCGCATATGGTCAACAGCGGCATTGGCGGCGGAAGCGGCGGAAGAAGCGCCACGGGCCTTGATGATGGCTGCGCCGCGCTGTTGCACGTTCGGGATGTACTCGTTCACGTACCAATCATTGTCGATCAGGCTTTCGGCAGCCTTGCCATCAACAGTGGTCTTGGAGACATCGGGATACTGGGTGGAGGAGTGGTTGCCCCAGATCGTCATGTTCTTGACGTCGTTGATGGTCTTGCCGGTCTTCTGGGCCAGCTGGGCCATGGCACGGTTGTGGTCCAGGCGGGTCATGGCGGTGAATTGACGCGGACTGATGTCCGGCGCGTTGCGCTGGGCGATCAGGGAGTTGGTGTTGGCGGGATTGCCGACCACCAGCACCTTGATGCCGCGGCTGGCAACGGCATTGATGGCCTTGCCCTGCACGGAGAAGATGGCGGCGTTGGCTTCCAGCAGGTCCTTGCGCTCCATGCCGGGGCCGCGCGGACGGGCGCCAACCAGCAGGGCGTAGTCAGCGTCCTTGAAGGCAACCATCGGGTCATCGGTCATGACGATGCCGGCCAGCAGCGGGAACGCGCAATCGTCCAGCTCCATTGCCACGCCTTCCAGAGCCTTCAGGGCCGGGGTGATTTCCAGCAGTTGCAGAATGACGGGTTGGTCTTTGCCGAGCATGTCGCCGGAAGCGATGCGGAACAGCAGGGAGTAGCTGATCTGGCCAGCTGCGCCGGTAACGGCGACGCGTACGGGTTGTTTCATTCTGGAACTCCTGAGGAAAAGGGCGGGATCACCGGCCCGGGAAGCGGCAAGGCCGTTTGCGGCGGTGCCAAAAGTCGCAGCATTGTACCTAAGCGCAGGGCCGCGCTCAATTGAAAGACGTCGCGCCGACGACCGGATACAGAAAATGCCGTCGGGATTTTGCTAGAATGCGCGGAATCGCCGGAGGCCGCATGTTAATCCGCAAACTGTTCCGCTTTGAAAACGCCCATATCGTCCGCAATTGCAGCAGCGACCGCTGCAGCCGCTCGTTGCATGGCCACAGTTATCAGGTGGAATTCCTGCTGGAGGCGCATGCGCTGGACAACGGGCAGATGGTCTATGATTTCGGCCTGATGAAGGGCGCCATACGCACCCTGACCGACAGTTTCGACCATGCTGTTGCTTTCTGGGACAAGGATAACGCTGACTATATCGCCGCCTGCAAAACCTTTAGCGCCCGCTGGATTTCACTGCCGGTTTCCCCCTCCGCCGAACAGTTCTCGCGCCTGATGTTCGTGCTGGCCGACACCGTACTGAAGCAGACCGACATGAACAACGGCGAAGCGGACGTGCGCCTGTATTCCGTGATTGTTCATGAAACACAGACCGGCTATGCCCAGTGTTTCCGCGAGGATATCGACAACCCGCGCATGGGACTGATCCGGCTGGAGGACATCGTCTTTTCCGATCAGGTCCGGGCGGAGTGGCCCGATCCCGAGATGTATGAAAAGCTTAAGCGCGGCGATCGTTTCATCAATCCGGATGTCGTGCCGCAAGTGCGCCTCTGAACCCCGTCACGACGAACAGCTGATCTCCATTTTCCGTCCCCAGTCCGGGGGCAGCGCGGCGTAGGACTCAAACGCCGGCCACTCCTCGAACGGTGACTGCAGCACCGTCATCAGGCGATCCACTTCACTGAAATCCCCGGCCTCCGCTTTCTGGATAGCCGTCTGCGCCAGATAATTGCGCAGGATGTATTTGGGATTGGCCTTGCGCATGTCGGCCTGCCGTTCGTCATCGTCGCGGTCTTCCTGCCGCAGACGGGCGGCATAGCGGTCGAACCAGGCATCAAAGGCTTCCCGATCCGGGAAGTCGTCACGCAGGGCGCCTTTGGTGTCTTCACGCCGGACATCACACAGCGCGCGGAACGTGCGGGTGTAGTCAATGCCCTGTTTCATCATCAGATCCAGTAATCCCATCGCCAGTTCGTTGTCTTCCAGACGGCGACCAACCAAGCCCAGCTTGCGGCCCATGCCTTCGTAGTAATGCTCCAGCAGGATCGGCTCATAGCTTTGCAGCGCGGCCACAATGGCATCGTGTTCAATCAGCGGCGACAGCGCATACGCAAGGGCATTCAGGTTCCACAGGCCGATACTGGGTTGCTGGTTCCAGGCATAACGACCCGTGTGATCGGAGTGATTGCAGACGTAGCCGGGCTCATAGGCATCCATGAAGCCGAAGGGGCCATAGTCGAAAGTTGCGCCGGTGATGGAGAAGTTATCGGTATTCATGACGCCATGCGCGAACCCGGCCAGCTGCCAGTCAGCCATCAAACGGGCGGTGCGGCGCACCACGGCTTGCAGGAAGGCTTCAACCGGCCGGGCGGCCTCGCGGCACTCAGGGTAATGCCGGTCAATCACGTAATCGACAAAACCGGACAGCAATTCGGGCTGGTTATTGAACAGCCATTCAAAATGCCCGAAGCGGATATGGCTGTCGGCGACGCGAAGCAGGGTGGCTCCCGGTTCCCGGGTTTCGCGCTGCACCGCTTCACGGGAGCCGACAATACACAACGCCCGCGTGGTCGGAATGCCCAGACCGTGCATGGCTTCACTGCACAGGTATTCGCGGATGCTGGAGCGCAGCACCGCCCGGCCGTCACCGAACCGGGAATAGGGGGTGCGCCCGGCGCCCTTCAAGTGCAGATCCCAACGCTCGCCTTTGGCGTTCAGT
>DASUIM010000424.1:0-6658 GCA_036279775.1 Fluviicoccus sp.
TGGCATGCCGATCATCATCGTCGTCCCAAGGCGCTGCTCAGCATTCCGATCGCCTTCAGTGCACCGCTGATCGGACTGGTGATATTTCTTCCCTTGCTGTGGACGGTGGGGCTCTGGCGCGCCTGCGCCATGACTCTCGGCATCATTAGCGGCTACACAGCCTACTCTGTGACCCATTACGCCACCCATCACTGGCGTGCTGACAGCGCCTGGCTGAAACGCCGAAAGCAGTGGCATTTGATTCACCATCTCAGCCCGCAGGGATATTACGGTGTCACCAGTTCCTTCTGGGATCGGGTCTTTGGCAGCGCGAATCCCCATGAAAGACGCCCGGATGCAAGCAGGAAGATCCCGATCTTGCCGGAACCGCAAAAACACAAGGCTGTTGCCCGGCCAATCCGCAGCCTTCGGCAAACCGGTTTCCTCGGCAATCTTGGCCCCGGAAGTCAGGCACCCGGCAGCCAGGATGCTTCCGGCATGAACGGCGCGTCAAGCAGCCGGGCTTGGCTGAACGCCAAACGCCTGCTGCCGCCCCTGACCGGGGTGAGCGTAACGGAGGCTGCAACAACGGTGCTGAACGGACTCTTTCAGCACTATGACGGCTGTCTGCACTTGCAATTATGGGATGGCACCACGCTGACCTGTGGCGCCGCCGGACCGGAAGCCGGGCCGCCGGACTTCGTTCTGGTCTGCCGCAGCGCCGGCGCAGTGGCCGATCTGGCGCTGGGACGAGATCCGCTTCGTCTGGCCGAGGCCTATTTCCGCAATGACATCGACATTGAAGGCGATTTTTTTGCAGCCACGCGGATGCGGCATCATTTAAACGTCATCCGTTTACCGCTAAGGGACCGTCTGTCAATGCTGCCGCACCTGCTGCGGCTACACGCGGCCGGGGCAGCGCATCGAGACGACGTCAAGAAGCGTCCGGCGGTATCCGCCCTAACGGTCAGGACCCATTCAACCCGCGAAAACCTGGATGCCGTCACTTTCCATTATGACGTGTCCAATGCGTTCTACGGGTTGTGGCTGGATAACGCCATGATCTACTCCTGCGCCTATTTTGAAGAACCGGACGACGATCTGGACCGGGCGCAAATGGCGAAGCTGGACCACATCTGCCGCAAGCTGATGCTCCGCCCCGGTGAACGTCTGCTGGATATCGGCTGCGGCTGGGGCGCTTTGCTGATGCACGCCGCCAGGTATTACGGGGTGCACGCCCATGGCATAACGCTCAGCCCTGCCCAGTTCGAGCTGGCCGGCCAACGCATCGCCAAGGCGGGACTGCAGGATCTGATCACCATCGAGCTGGGGGACTATCGCGATCTGGCAGGCGATGCGGTTTACGACAAAATTTGCAGCGTGGGCATGTTCGAGCATGTCGGTCTGAAAAACCTGCCCGTGTACTTTGCCGCCGCCCATCGCCTGCTGAAGCCCGGCGGGCTGTTCCTCAATCACGGCATCAGTCATGACGTGGAAGGCTGGAGTTCACGGCTGAGCTCCGTCTTCATCAACCGCTATGTCTTCCCGGACGGGCAACTGGACACCATCAGCAACGCCCAGCGCACCATGGAGAGCGCGGGCTTTGAAATTGCCGATGTGGAATCGCTGCGCGCGCATTACGGCCTGACCCTGCGGCACTGGGTCTCCCGGCTGGAACGGCGGCGCACGGGGGCGCTGCGGCATGTCAATGAGTCCACCTGGCGCGTCTGGCGTCTGTATATGGCCGCCAGTGCGCAGGAATTCGAATCCGGGGGGTTGGGTCTCTACCAGGTGCTTGCCGCGAAACGGAACGGCCAGCCCCTGGCCCTCCCGCTGACGCGTCGTCACCAGTACCTGTAACAGCCGCATGCTCGGCACCGGCAAGCGGCCGGATGCCCCCCTTTACGACTCACCCGCCCCCGGTCTACGCGACGGTCGGGCCCCAACTGCACGAAGGAATCATTCATGAGCTTTTATCTCAAGAACCGCAGCCTGTTCGACCTCGAAAGCTACGAGCCGCGCGATATCCGCTATCTGCTCGATCTGGCGGCGGACCTGAAGCGCAAGAAGCGTCTGGGTAATGAACGCCAGCATCTATCAGGCAAGAATATCGCCGTGGTGTATGAACAGATCGCCACGCGGGTGCGTTGCGCGTTTGAAGTCGCCGTGCGCGATCAGGGGGGCGAGGTCAGCTACATCGACCTGGCGGTCAACCCCCTGGCCTATAAGGAATCCCTTGCCGACAAGGCCCGATGGCTGGAGCGTCTGTATGACGGCATCGAGTACTGCGGATTCGAGCAAAGCGATGTAGAGGCCATCGCCGGTTTCTCCCATGTGCCGGTGTGGAACGGGATGACGAGCGAACTGCACCCGACCCAGGTGCTTGCCGACCTGATGACCATGGAGGAGTCGGGTGAAACGCCCTTGCACCTCATGTCGTTCTGCTATCTGGGCGATGCCCGGGGCATTGCCTGCCCGCTGCTTGTCGGCGGCGTGCAGATGGGGATGGATGTGCGGATTGCCGGTCCCGTCGAGATGCATCCGCCGGCGGAACTGGTGGCGCGGATGCGGGTGCTGGCCAAGCGCACCGGCGCCCGCATCAGTATTGAAACCGACGCCAAGAAAGCCGTGGAAGGCGTCGATTTCATTTACACCAATGTCTGGGTGACCAAGAGCGAGCATGAGCAATTAGGCGACAATAACTGGAAAGCGGTCTGGAAACGCCGCATCGAGCAACTGTTTCCTTATCAGGTCAGGCCGGACCTGATGCTGGCGTCGGGCAACCCCAGGACCAAGTTCATGCACGGACTGCCTGCGATCCATAACACCGAGACCGAAATGGGCCGGGCTATCTATGAGCATTTCGGCCTGCGCGAGATGTCGGTCACCGAGGAGGTCTTCGAGTCCGCCGCGTCGATCGTCTTCACCCAGGCTGAAAACCGCATGCATGCGATCAAGGCGGCGCTGGTGGCTACCCTGGGTTAAACCGCTACGCTAGCAGTGCTTGGGTAACCGACACCGGGCACGATTGACCGGCAGCCATCAGACGGCATAAGAAAGGGGCGGACGGATTACATCCGCCCGCCCCTCCGGCCGCCGCACTGCTCGCACGGTGCGGCGGCCTGCCGTCCGATCAGGTCAGGTGTTCTTCTCAAAGAACCCCTTGACCTGCTTTTTGGCTTCGTCACGGGTGATGCCGTAACGCTCCTGGACCAGTCCGGCCAGCTTTTCTTCATGGCCTTCGATCTTGAGCAACTCGTCTTCCGTCAGCTTGCCCCAGGCAATCTTGGCGGCGCCGACCTGTTGCTTCCACTTCCCTTTGATGACATCCGCGCTGGGCATTTCCATGATCATTTCCGTCCCTGATTGCTGTCGCCCTGGCCCGCTTTCACCGGGTCCTTGGCGTTCGGTTGCGGGGAGTCCTTGGTAATGTCCGGAATCTCGCGCGGGGCGGGTTTGGGGTCCGGCGAGTTTTCCGGCTTGGGCGCCGCCTGAGCGGGATAGCCGGATTCAGCTTTCGCGGGCTGAGCCATCGCATTTTCAGATCCGCCGGAAGCATTTTGCTGGATTGACGTTTTCATAGTGACCTCTGGGAAAGAGCGCCCCGTAAGCAGGGCGCCGGAAACTGGAGAATAGTCATTCCCCCCGCCCGATTCGGTTCGGAGCCGCGCTTAACACAACGGATTACGCGAATTATCCGGTCAGCCGCCCGGCGCCGCGTCTGCTTTCATTGAGCCATTGGATCATGGACATGTTGGCGTCAGGCCCCCCCCAATTCATGCCTGTTGTGAGGGCTGGCGAACAGACCGCGCCGCCGTCAGAGCGCATCGTGAGCACCAAGGTCCGGCAGGCACCCCGCCGCCGGACCAGCCCCGATGGAGATATGCATGAACAGATACGCAAGAACATTCACACTGGCGCTGATGGTCACGGGCGGAGCCATCGGCTCGATAAACGCGGCCCCCTACGGTTCCACGCGGGACGAGTCCGTCACGAAAGCGGTTAATCCCGCTTCCCCCTCGCAAATGGAAAAGGACCGCACGAACTTACCCGCGGACACGACGGAGTCTGACAACACCGGGCGCAACAAGAATGACCGCCCTGAAGACCGGACGGCCGGCAATCAGTCAAACAGCAAGCCTGATATGACCGTGACGCGGGAAATCCGCAAGGCATTGATGAATAAGCCATCCTTGTCGACCGCTGCCCACAACATCAAGATCATCACCGCCGACGGACTCATCACCTTGCGCGGCCCGGTGCTCAATGAAGCCGAACGCACCGAGATCATGGACGTCGCCAGGAAGCATGCCGGTGACAACATTATCCAGGACCAACTGGAAATCAAAGGGCGTCAGGCGCCCGTCCCCCACGTCAAAGCCAAGTGAGACTCATCATGTCCAAATCCGTATTCTGTACCGCAGCAACGCGCGACATCGCCAATAACATTGTCGAGCAACTGAAAATCGCCGGCTTTCAAGCCAGCGATATTTCCGCCCTGTTTCCCGACCAGCCTGGCTCGCCGGGCATCGGCTCGCCGGGCCTGACCCATGAACAGCACTCCAAACTGCCGGAGGGAGCATCCGCCGGAGCCGGTGTGGGCGGTCTGGTGGGCGGGGGCCTGGGATGGCTGATGGGCATCGGAGCCCTGGCCATTCCGGGTCTGGGGCCGTTCATCGCTGCCGGGCCGATCATGGCCGCCCTGGGCGGCGCCGCCGCCGGTGCGGCGCTGGGCGGTCTTTCGGGCGCGCTGATCGGACTCGGCGTACCGGAGTACGAAGCCAAACGCTACGAGGGCCAGGTCAAGGCCGGGAATATCCTGATCTCGGTGCATACCCGCAGCGACGACGACATCAACCGGGCCAAGGACGTTCTGGGCCGCAATGGCGCTCAGGACATTTCCTGCTCGGCTGAAAAAAAGGATGATGAAAAGCAGTCCGCTGCCTGAGTCTCCTGAGCAGAACGGCCAAGGGTCGACTTGATGAGTCGCCCCTTGGCGTTGAGGGAAAAGGCCGTTCAGTTGCAGCTGTCGCGCCAGGCATCCAGCCCCTGGTTCTTCTTCATCGAACTGAAGCCGTACGAATTGCCCGTGGCGCAAATGGAGTTGATGTCTGCCGCATATTCCAGATGGAACACGGTTTTGCCGGCCGCGACAAAGGGCGACACCATCGCGCACTCGTTGTACTCCATGCAGCTTTCATTGATCGCGAAATCAAAACTGGCCACCAGATCCGGAATCTGGTTCAGATCATTATTCAGACCGATGGCCATGTTTTGCGCATGCACTTCCGTGGCCAGCATCCGGTTGTAGGCCAGCTGATCGGACGCTGATAACGGAAAGCCCGTGGAGTTGGTGTAGTTGTCGTCATTGTCGATCATCACCCCGTCGCAGCCCTTCTGCTTGGCCACGGCAATCCGCTTCTGCATGATGGGTTTCAGGATGCTGATCTGGCGGATATCCAGCCAGTTTTCCCCCGGCCAGCCTCCGACAGCCGACCCCTTGACCGACGCCGGGAAGCTGGCCGCATCCGGCCGCCAGTTCTCAAACGTTCCCGCGCTGAAATAACACACCGCCTTCTGGCCCTGACTGTGAATCTGGCTGATGCGCGTAGCCGGGGAATCCACAGCGTCAATGAAGTACACGGCCGCCTGGATACTGGTGTCCTGCGTGCCGGAGAACTGGATCTGCCAGCTCATTTTTCCCTTGGGTTTCCAGTAACTGCCTGTCACCGGCGGCGGACTCACGACCGGAGGCGGTGTGACGACGGGTGGCGGAGACGTTGTGGTGTTGGTTGGACACACGCCGACATAGGCATCCAGCGCGGCATTCTTGCGAATGCTGTTGATCTTAAGTGCGCTGGCAGACGGACAGAACTGGGCCAGGGTAGCAGTATATTCAATGTTGAGAACCGGTTTGCCGGCTGCCGTGAACGGGGACAGCCGGTCACATTGCTGGTTGCTGTAGCAGGATTCACTGAGGGCGTAATCGAACGCGCCCACGAGGGACGGAATTTGCGCGATATCATTCATCAGCCCGATAGCCATGCCGCGCGCGTGCGCTTCGGTGGCCAGGAAAGTATTGAACGCGATCTGCTGCGCCGCTGTCAGCGGAAAGCCGGTCGACTGCGTATAACCGTCGACATTGGCCGGGTTGACGCTGTCGCATCCCTTGCTTTTCGCCAGATCGAGCCGGGCCTTCATGATGGGTCCCAGGGCGGTCAGGTTGCGGATATCCAGCCAGTTCTCGCCGGACCAGCCGCTGGTGTTGCCGATCACGGCCTTGGGGAATTTGGCGGCATCGCTGCGCCAGTTTTCAAATGTGCCGGCGCTGAAGCCGCACATGACTTTCTTGCCCTGCGCGTGCAAGGCGCTGATTGTCGCCGCCGTGGTGTCGAAAGCGTCGATGGCGAAAACATCGGCCTTGACGGTCGTGTTGAGGGTGCCGCTGAGCTGGATCTGCCAGCTCAGCGGAGAGACCAGCTTCCAGATCGCGGCGGCGGCCAGGGCATGGCTGCAGCACAGGCCCAAAAGCGGGACAACAAAAAATCGCGGAGTCATAAGTAATCCTCTGACTATCAGGATGGCAATAAGGGAGTTAATCTGACCTGTAGGGTTTTAAAACCATGAAGGATATTTCCATTTGGCGATATTCCGGAATTTAAAAGTGATTCCGGATTTT
>DASUIM010000425.1:0-8695 GCA_036279775.1 Fluviicoccus sp.
CCCCGAGCCGCACGGCGTCGAGGGCATCCTCCAGACGGGTTATGCCACAGATTTTGACTCGGGTTCGATACGACAAGGGCTGTTCTGCATTGGAAAAAACAAGCCCCCGATTCTAGCAGCGATTCAGCCCTGCAACCACACTGGGCCCGGCGCTTCGCGCGGTAATTCAAACTCGGGCGGATAAAGCGCATCCACGAAGTAAAGACCGCCGGGAATGGCGGTCACCCCGCCCTGGGTGCGGTCCTTGACCCGGATCAGATCCTGCACCCATTCCGGTTCAGCCTTGCCCTCGCCGATGCGCATCAGCACCCCGGCGATATTGCGCACCATGTGATGCAAAAAACCGTCTGCCTGGATATCGAGGATGATCAGCGGCCCCTGCCGCCAGACCCGCAGGAAATGAACATCGCGCACCGGCTGGCGTGACTGACACTCCACGGCGCGAAACGTCGTGAAGTCATGCCGCCCGACCAGGAAGGCCGCCGCGCGCTGCATACGCTCGACATCCAGGGGATGGTAGTGCCACGTCACCTTGCCGGCCAGCTGGCTGGAGCGCTGCGGGCTGTTGAAAATGATGAAGCGGTAGCGGCGGGCCACCGCCTTGAAGCGGGCGTGAAACTCATCACTGACCGGTTGGATCCAGCGCAGGGCGATATCCGACGGCAGCTTGGTGTTGGTGCCCAGGACCCAGTTGTAAGGTTTGCGGATCGAAGGGCTGTCAAAATGGGCGATCATGCCGGCAGCATGCACCCCGGCATCGGTGCGGCCGGCGGCATGCACGATCACCGGATGCGCGGCGATTTGCGACAGCGCGATTTCCAGGGTCAGTTGCACACTGGGCACCCCTTCCTGCTGGGTTTGCCAGCCCCGATATCCGTTGCCGTCATAATCAATGCCGATGGCGTAACGCATGCGCCCTGCCCCGTAAATAAAAGAGGCCGCTTTTTATAGCGGCCTCCGGGTTGACGTCAAGAGGAAATCAGGCGATACGCATCAGCATACCCTGAGCTTCCTGCTTCTGGTTTTCCTTGCCGTCCGCAACCACCTCTTCGAGCAAATCGCGGGCGGCAGCCTTGTCACCCATATCAACATAGGCGCGGGCCAGCTCCAGGCGAGTCGCATTCTCATCCGTTGCCGCCAAGAAGGTAAACTCCTTGTCCAGGGAGGACAAGGCATCCGATGCATCATCAGCGACATCAAAGCCCGCCTCCTCATCCAGAGACAGGTCGTCTGCCCCCTGACCGGACAATTCAGCATCAAAGGCTGCCGCGGCCGAACCCATGTCCACGGACTCGAAGGACTCGAAGGCAGCCGGTGCGGGAGCCGCTTCAACAACAGGCTCGGGCGTCTTGGCGAAATCATCAAAGTTGAAATCGCCATCCAGCGCTTCCAGGCCTGTCTGGGTTTCACTGCGAAGCGGAGCATCCGTTACCGGGAGGTTGATCTGGCTGACGTTGAACTCTTCAAGCTCCAGCCCCTCGGCCAAGTCAACAACATCGGCAGCCGCAGCTTCAATCACCGGCTCCACAATGGCGGCAGCCGGCGCTTCCGGCTCGGCAACGCCGGTTTCTTCCTGGAAGTCCGAGAGGGCCTTGTCGAAATCAAAATCGGGTTCAGCGGCGGCGGCCGGCTGCTCGATAACCGGCGCCGGGGCCGCTGTTTGTTCGGCAAGGAAAGCATCAAAGCTGTCGAGCGACAGCTCTTCAAACTTTTGATCTACCTGAGCGGGTTCAGCGGCAGGCGTCTCAAAAGCAAAATCCATGGCCGCCGGCTCTGATTGCGGCGCGGCTTCCGCCGGCTCAGACTTGCTGAAGCTGAACTCGAGACCGCCATCCAGCAGACTGTCAATTTCTTCAACAGCCGGCGCGGATACTGGCGCGGTTTCACGAATTTCAACATCCACTGCCTTCAGGTTAGGCTGGGACAAGCTGAGCGCGAAATCCTTTTCCAGATCCTCAAGGCTGGGACCGGCTTCGTCTTTCGGCTTTGACGGGACATAGTCGACAATACCTTCCTGAACAGGCGCGGCCGGGGCGGCCTTCACTTCCTCAGGCAGGCGGGCCTTGATTTCATCCGCCTTGAACAAGGCTTCAAGCTCACCCAAGGCTTCAAGCCGGGCATACTGTTCCTGAAAGCTCTGCCGATCTTGCTGGCGAGCGAAGATTTCCAGCAGCATCAAATGCAGGTCGGCGCGATCCGGTGTCTGGGCCAGCGCCTTGTTCAGGACGCCGACCGCTTGCGGAAACCGTTCCAGATTGAAATAGGCCTGCGCCTCTTCCAGGGCATCCGTGGGCTTCTTGACCTCGGGCGCCGGAGCCGGGGCGGGAGCGGCGACCGGGGCCGGCTTTGCCGCCGGGGCGGCCGGGGCCGGGCGGGCAACCGGAGGCGCGGAAGGCGCCTGCGGCTTGCGGGAACGGGACTTCAGGAAAAAGATAGCGCCAATAATCACCAACAGGGCGAGACCGCCGAAGACCGGCATCATCGACCCACCCTCAGCCTTGGCGGGCGCGGGATCAGCCGCCTTGGCCTCGGTCGACAGGAAGGACTGCGTGGCCACGCCGCAGGCCAACGTTGCAATGGCCTTGCGCTCCAGATGCTTGTCGGCATTCTTGTGCTTGGCCTGTTCCTGGGCCGAGCGTGCTTTGAGTTGGGCTTCCAACTGTGCGAGTCGGGCATTTTGCATGGCTATTTTCGTATCATTGGACTTGAGTTTGTTTTGCAGGACGGCGACCTGACCGGCCAGATCAGCGGCTGGACGGGGATGACCGGCACCGGCGGCCTTACCGGCAACCACGCCCTTGGCGCCGGAACCTGAAGCCGTGTCACTCTTGGCGGCTGTCCGGGCTTCGGGATGGCCCGCGGCCGACTTGCCGCCTACCGGAGCAACCAGCTTCATCTCGATGCGTGGTTGCACGGTGGCGGCAGCCGGCTTGGATGCTGTGGCCGTTGCATTGATTTGTTTGCGGGAAAGCTTTCGGCTATCCGTTGCCGACGCCGCGTTCTGGGAGGACAGCAAGCGGGCCGCGTCGGCCTCGCCGGCGGAACGGACTTCACCCAGCGTGGGAACCCGGAGAGTCTGGCCGTCACGCAGCAGGTTGATATTATTGGCGACAAACGCCTGCGGATTGGCTTTGTACAGGGCCTGCATCATGCGGGGGACACTGACATCACGGCCGGGACGGACACGCTGGGCAATGGACCACAGGCTGTCGCGACGGCGAACCTGATACGTAGCGCCTTCATCGGTGTCCGCCATCGCAACCGCAACAACCGGAGCGGCTGCTGGAGCGGGCTCGGGCTTGGCGGCCGGAGCGGGCTCGACAACCGCGACGACAGGTGCGGCAGGCTCAGGAACACGCGATGACGCTACCACGGGCGGATCCAGCAGGATCGGCAGTTCCTGCAGGCGGGTATTGCCCGGCCAGCTGATGCGGATTACGAAATCCAGAAAGGGTTCACTGACGCGCTTGCTGCTGGAAATGCGGATGAAAGAACGGCCGCCGGAGTTGACGATCACGTCAAAGCGCAGCTCGGTCAGGAAGAGCACGCGCTCGATCCCCAGACGCGCGAAGTCCTCTTGGGTGGCGATGCCGACCTTGATGTCCTCGCTGCTGAGATCGCCAAGGTCGCTGAGCTCGATTTCAACCCGCAGCGGTTGGCCAAGCGCGGACTTGGTCTGGATATCGCGAACAGCCAGGGCGTGAGAAAGACCCGGCAGCATTACCCCCATGCCCAGTAATGCCAGAGTCAGCTTGCGCAGAACCATTATTTGTTTCCTTTGCTGGTTATTCTTGACGTTGACGGGATAGCCCCGAGACCTGACCGGTAATCCCCGGGCAAAGTCTGTAAATTTTTACTGTTTTTTATCACAAGGCTTCTGTAACTCGCAATCACTAAAGGATTTTTGCCCGCTTTTTCTTGTGGAATGCCAAAGACTGGTCATTTTCAGGTTTTCATCCGGCCGCGAATGCCCGGGATCGTCAAAGCCCGGCCGGTCAGCCATTGCACATCCCCGGCATTGCGCTTAGGTTATGCATTCAGGCCGGAGGCTTGCGGCCGCGATGAACCCGAGTAAGCATTGATGGCCAAAGATACCGCTTTCCTGCTGTCGCGCATCAGTCTGGGCGACCGGCGCGCGTTCCGGCAATTTTATGAGGCAACTTCACCCCGGCTTCATGCGATTGCCCTCGGGCTGTTGCGTCGGCGGGATGATGCCGAAGAAGTCCTGCAGGATATCTATGTCAGCTTGTGGCATAACGCCCGCCTGTATAACCCCGAACACGGCCCGGTGCAGACATGGCTTAACACGCTGGTGCGCAACCGCTGTCTGGCCCGGCTGCGGCAGGACGGCCCGCGCGCCGCCGGCCTTGATGACGCGGAGTCGGGATCGCGCACGACCTCCGCCCTCCCTACCCCGTTGCACGACCGGATGACCGATCCGGAGAGCCGGGATTTGGCGCGCTGCCTGGAGAGGCTGGACGCCAGGCAACTGGAGTCGCTGTCGCTGGCTTTTTTTGAGGGCATGACCCATGCCGAACTGGCCGCGCATCTGGACACGCCGCCCGGGACGGTCAAGGCGCTGATCCGGCGCGGGCTGTGGCAACTGCGTCAGAGCCTGTCGTCATGAGATACGACAACCCCGAACTGAAGAACCGGCTGGCGGCCGAGTACGTCCTGGGTACACTGGAAGGCCGGGCCCGGGATCGTTTCATTGCGCTGCTGGCGCGTGACCCCGACCTGCAGCGGATTACCCGGCGCTGGGAAAGCCGCCTGAATACCTGGGGCAACGCGCTGCCGCCCGAAAAGGCCCCGGAGCAGGTCTGGGCCAATATCCGGGCGCGGCTGGGCATCGACTTTGAACCGGAACCGTTCTTCAATTTGACGTTCTGGCGGTATTGGGCGATCGGTGCGACACTGACTGCCGCCATCCTGCTGGGCTTCATCATTCTGCGACCGGCTCCGGCGCCGCTACTGGAACTGGCGGTCATCAGCACGCCGGACGGCAGGCCGAACTGGCTGGTGCGGCTGGACCCGCGGCGTCAGCGGTTGACTGTTTCGACACTGTTTCCCGTCGAAGCGGACGCCGCCGCTAATGTCCTGGAGCTATGGGCGGTTCCCGAAGGCCAACCCCCGGTATCGCTAGGGCTGTTGAGTATGCATGGCAAAACCGCCGGGTTGACACTGTCCGCCAAGGGCGTGCGAGCACTGGCGGCGGCGGGGACACTGATCATCAGCCTTGAGCCCGCCGGTGGCTCACCGACCGGCCTGCCGACCGGACCGGTGATCGGCAGCGGCAAGCCGGTACTGAAAGTGTGAGACTGGCGGCCGGATGCCTCTTGATGCTCAGCCGATATTGACCACAATCTTGCCGAACTGCGCGCCATTCGCCATGTGCTCGAAGGCGGCCTTGCCGTTTTCCAGCGTGTAGACACTGTCGACAACCGGCACGATCTGATGCTTTTCCACAAAATCGACCATGGCGGAGAATTCCTGGTCGCTGCCCATGGTGGAGCCCAGGATGCTGGCCTGCTTCCAGAACAGCTTCTGCGGATTCAGGTTGTTGATGTTGCCCTGGCCACCGCCATAAAAAGCAATGCGGCCGCCGAAGGCGACCAAGTCCACCAGCGCAGCGAAGCCGTTGCCGCCTGCGCTGTCGATGATCACATCCATTTCGCCGTGCGCCTTGGCGAATGCCTTCTGCCAGCCCTCTTCCTTGTAATTCGCCCCGGCCTTGGCGCCCATGGCGATGGCGCGGGAAATCTTGTCCTCGCTGCCGGACGTCACGAACACTTGCGCGCCGCAAGCCACGGCGAACTGCATGGCGTACAGCGCCACCCCGCCGCCGACACCGCTGATCAGCACTTTCTCGTGAGGTTGCAGACCGGCGCGGCCGAACAGGGCGCGATAGGCGGTCATGCCCGCCAGCGGCAGCGCGGCGGCCTGCTCCACCAGCAGGTGTGCGGGCTTGGCGCGGACGCGGTCGGCATCCACTACCACGTATTCCGCCAGCGTGCCGTCTTTCGGCAAGCCAAGAATGCTGTAGGAACGCAGCTGATGACGGGGATTGTCGCCCCAGCCCACATTCGGGTTGAGGATAACTTCCTGCCCGATAAGGCCTGTATCCACGCCCTCGCCCACCGCCACCACGTCGCCAACACCGTCCGAGCCCAGGATGGTCGGATACTTGATGCCCGCGTACATGCCCTTGGTGATCCAGACATCGCGGTGGTTAAGTGCGGCGGCCTTGACCTTGACCAGCACTTCACCGGGACCGGCGGCGGGTTTGGGGTAATCGGGATTGAAGACAACACCATCTTCTTTGCTGGTAAGTACGAGCGCTTTCATGGGCCTTCCTGCATCTGACAATAAGGATTCCGGTTCACGCGAGCCGGGGTGGAACGTGCGGAAAGAGTGGGGAGTTTGGCGCGGGAAATCAAGCGTGAAAGCAGGACAAATAACAAAGGGCGTCACCGGGACGCCCTTGTCAGACTACAAACCGCTCAGGCGGCGATCAGCAGGCGCAGCATGCGGCGCAAAGGTTCGGCAGCGCCCCACAGCAATTGGTCGCCGATCACGAAGGCGGAAATGTATTCCGGCCCCATGTTCAGCTTGCGCACGCGGCCGACGCCGATGTCGAGCTTGCCGGTGATCGAGGCCGGGGTCAGTTCCTTGACCGAGATCTCGCGGTCGTTGGGGACCCACTTCACCCACGGGTTGCCGGACTTGATGATCGACTCGATCTCGCTCAGCGGCAGGTCCTTCTTCAGCTTCACGGTCAGCGCGAGGCTGTGGCAGCGCATCGCGCCGATGCGAACGCACAGGCCGTCGACCGGGATGGTGCTGGCCGTGCCGAGGATCTTGTTGACCTCGGCCTGGCCCTTCCACTCTTCCTTGGACTGGCCGTTGTCGAGCTGCTTGTCGATCCAGGGGATCAGGCCGCCCGCCAGCGGAGCGCCGAAAAATTCGGTCGGCACATCCTCACGGATGCACTGGGCGACCTTGCGGTCGATGTCGAGGATGGCGGAAGACGGGGTCGCCAGTTCGGCTTCAACGGCCGAGTGGATGACGCCCATGCCCTTCAGCAGTTCGCGCATGTGGTTGGCGCCGCCGCCCGAGGCCGCCTGGTAGGTCATGGAACTGACCCAGTCGACCAGACCGGCATGGAACAGGCCGCCCATGCCCATCAGCATGATGGAGTTGGTGCAGTTGCCGCCAATGTAGTTCTTGATGCCCTTGGCGACACCGTCCTTGATCAGTTGCAGGTTGACCGGGTCGAGGACGATGATGGCGTCATCTTCCATGCGCAGCGAGGACGCGGCGTCGATCCAGTAGCCGGTCCAGCCGGCGGCGCGCAGCTTGGGGAAGACTTCGCCGGTGTAGTCGCCGCCCTGACAGGTGAGGATGACGTCCATGGACTTGAGGGCGTCGATGTCCTTGGCGTCCATCAGCGCGGGGGCGGTCTTGCCGCCAAACGACGGGGAAGCGCCGCCGACGCTGCTGGTGGTGAAGTAATAGGGTTCGAAGTGGGCGAAGTCGTTTTCTTCGACCATGCGCTGCATCAGGACGGAGCCAACCATGCCGCGCCAGCCTACAAGACCTACTCGCATTTTGTGTTCCTCAATTCGTGGTTCGGGTAAACGGATACTTACAGGGCAGCCACGACGGCTTCACCCATTTCCTGCGTTCCTACCTTCTTCGTGCCTTCAGTCCAGATGTCAGCGGTACGCAAACCTTGGTCCAGCACTTTGCCAACAGCCACTTCGATCGCGCTCGCGGCTTCGCCTTCGTTGAAGGTGTAGCGCAACATCATGGCGACGGACAGGATGGTGGCCAACGGATTAGCGATGCCCTTGCCGGCGATGTCGGGCGCTGAGCCGTGGCAGGGTTCGTACATGCCCTTCTTCTGCTGGTCGAGCGAGGCGGAGGGAAGCATGCCGATGGAGCCGGTGAGCATGGCGGCCTCGTCGGAGAGGATGTCGCCGAAGAGGTTGCCGGTGACGATGACGTCGAACTGCTTGGGCGCGCGCACCAGCTGCATGGCGGCGTTGTCGACGTACATGTGCGAGAGCTGCACTTCCGGGTATTCCTTGCCCACTTCGGTGGTGATTTCCTTCCACAGCTCGGTGACTTCCAGCACGTTGGCCTTGTCCACCGAGCACACCTTCCTGTTGCGCTGCATGGCGGACTGGAAGGCGACGTGGGCGATGCGGCGGATCTCGCTCTCGCTGTAGACGTCGGTGTTGTAGCCCTGGCGCTCGCCGTTCTCGAGGGTGCGCACGCCGCGCGGCTGGCCGAAGTAGATGCCGCCGGTGAGCTCGCGCACGATGAGGATGTCCAGGCCCGCGACGATTTCCGGCTTCAGCGACGAGGCGGAAGCGAGCTGCGGGTAGAGGATGGCCGGGCGCAGGTTGGCGAAGAGGTTCAGCTCGGAGCGGATCTTGAGCAGGCCGCGTTCCGGGCGGATGGAGCGCTCGATGGTGTCCCACTTGGGACCGCCGACGGCGGCCAGCAGCACGGCCTGGGCCTTGCGCGCGGCGTCCAGGGTGACGTCGGGCAGCGGCACGCCGTGCGCGTCGATGGCGCAACCGCCGAGGAGCTGGTGCTCCCAGCTGAGGCCCAGGTTGAACTTGCTGTTGACGGTGGCGAGGACCTTCTCGCCTTCGGCCATGATTTCCGGGCCGATGCCGTCGCCGGA
>DASUIM010000426.1:0-1402 GCA_036279775.1 Fluviicoccus sp.
CTAACTATATTTCGGCGACAGAGTTCGCATAGCGAGCAGTTCGCCTAAACAGGGTTGAGTCCCATGTGTTTTCGTTTAGAATTAGCAACTTGCAAGGCACGGTCGCCTTGCTAGGCGAACTAAATCCATGGGACGGAATGCATGAACGCTAGCAGCGCGGGCCAGCCCCGTCAACCCAAACTTCTCGAAATCCTTCACAGCCAAATACGCCTCCGCAACTTCAGCCGACGCACCGAAGAAGCCTACCGGCACTGGATCATCCAGTTCATTCGCCATAACAGCATGAAACACCCAAAGGACATGGGAGCCAAGGAAGTCACCGAGTTCCTTTCGTTCCTGGCCACGCAACGGAATGTCTCAGCATCCACGCAAAATCAGGCCAAAGCGGCGCTGCTGTTCCTTTACCGCCATATCCTCAACGTCGATTTGCCTTGGCTGGACGAAATCATTACTGCCAAACGGCAACCCCGCGTTCCGGTTGTTCTTTCGGTCGAAGAGACACGCCGGTTGCTGGCCAATATGAGCGGGGTCACCGGCCTGATTGCCCGCTTGCTTTACGGAACCGGCATGCGTCTCCACGAATGCTTGCAACTGCGGGTCAAGGATGTCGACTTCGACAATCGCTTCATCATTGTTCTTAATGGCAAGGGCGGCAAAGACCGGCATACCGTCTTGCCCGCTGAATTGATACAACCGCTGAAAGACCGACTGCATCATGTCCGGCAATGGCATCAGGCCGATCTGGCGGAAGGTTTCGGCACCGTGGCGCTTCCCTATGCGCTTTCCCGCAAATATCCCAAGGCTGACAGGGAGTGGGGCTGGCAATACGTTTTTATGGCAGCCCAGCGCAGCATCGACCCGGAAAGCGGTATTGAAAGACGGCACCACCTGCTTGACCGGACTGTCCAGCGCGCTGTCCGTGACGCCGCCCGCGAAGCGAATATCGCCAAGCCTGTTTCACCGCACATACTGCGGCATGCCTTTGCCACCCATCTGCTGCAAAGCGGCTACGACATCCGCACCATACAAGAACTGCTTGGCCACAAGGACGTCGAGACCACCATGATTTATACGCATGTGCTCAACAATGGCCCCCGTTCCGTGCGCAGTCCGCTTGATCATTTGACCCCCTGAATCGGATAGGAAAACCGTTATGCCCACCGCCAAACTCACCCCCGCCCTCCGCGCTGACTACCTCCGCCTGTTCCAGACCTGCCGCATCACCCCCGGCAGCCTCGCCACCGTCACCCCCATCGCCCAGCGCATCGCCGCCAACCGCGACCGCTACCGGCCAATCGGCGACCCGCTGGGCATCCCCTGGAGCTTCATCGGCCTGGTCCACTACCGCGAATGCAGCCTCGACTTCGGCAAGCACCTGCACAACGGCGACCCCCTCAGCGCC
>DASUIM010000427.1:0-1539 GCA_036279775.1 Fluviicoccus sp.
TTCGATTAGAATGTCGGCCTTGTCCCGGAGAACGCCGCTGATGTTAGTGTATCCCCAAATCGACCCGGTTGCCGTGCACCTCGGCCCGCTGAAAGTCCACTGGTACGGCCTGATGTACCTGTGCGCCTTCGCCGCCGCCTACGCCCTGGGCAAATACCGCGCCCGCAACCGGCCGCTATGGCAGCAGAATCCTGAACAGATTTCCGACCTGATCTTTTACGCCGCCATGGGTGTCGTGCTGGGCGGCCGTCTCGGCTACGTCTTTTTCTACAGTTTTGATCATTTTCTGGATGACCCGCGCTGGATTTACCAGGTCTGGAAAGGCGGCATGAGCTTCCACGGCGGATTCCTCGGCGTCATGACAGCCATGGTGATCTACGCCCGCCGCTACAAGATGACGTTCTGGGGCGTCATGGACTTCGTGGCTCCGCTGGTGCCGCTGGGCATCTTCTTCGGGCGCATGGGCAACTTCATCGGCGGCGAACTCTGGGGACGCCCGGTCACCAATCCGGATTATCCGCTGGCCATGATTTTCCCGCATGTAGACCACCTTCCCCGTCATCCCTCGCAGCTCTATGAAGGTGCGCTGGAAGGCTTGCTGCTGTTTGCCGTGACCTGGTGGTTCTCCAGTCGTCCCCGCCCCGAGAAAGCGGTCGCCGGCATCTTCGCCCTGGGCTACGGCAGCGCCCGCTTCTTCGTGGAGTTCTTCCGGGAGCCGGATGCCGACAAGGGCTACATCGCCTTCAACTGGCTGACCATGGGCCAGTTACTTTCCACCCCGCTGATCCTGGTCGGCCTCCTGTTGCTGGTGCTGGCCTACCGTTTCCCGAAAACCCCGACCGCGAGCCAGTCGTCATGAAACAGTATCTCGACCTGATGCGGCATATCCGCGACCATGGCACCTACAAGGAAGACCGCACCGGCACCGGCACTCGCTCGGTGTTCGGCCACCAGATGCGTTTCAACCTGGCGGAAGGCTTCCCGCTGGTCACCACCAAGAAAGTCCACCTGAAGTCGATCATCCACGAACTGCTGTGGTTCCTGCAGGGCTCCACCAACATCGGTTACCTCAAGGAAAACGGCGTCAGCATCTGGGATGAATGGGCGGACGAGGCAGGCAACCTCGGCCCGGTCTACGGCTACCAGTGGCGCAGCTGGCCCACCACCGACGGCCGCCATATCGACCAGATCAGCCAAGTGGTGCAGCAGCTCAAGGCCAACCCGGACAGCCGCCGCATCATCGTCTCCGCCTGGAATGTCGGTGAAGTCGAAAACATGGCCCTCCCCCCCTGCCATGCCTTCTTCCAGTTCTACGTCGCCGACGGCAAGCTCTCCTGCCAGCTCTACCAGCGCAGCGCCGATGTCTTTCTGGGCGTACCGTTCAACATCGCCAGCTATGCCCTGCTGACGATGATGCTGGCGCAAGTTTGCGATCTGGACTTGGGGGACTTCGTCTGGACTGGCGGCGACTGCCATCTGTACAGCAACCACATGGAACAAACCGAGCTGCAGCTCAGCCGCGAACCGCTGCCGCTGCCG
>DASUIM010000428.1:0-1736 GCA_036279775.1 Fluviicoccus sp.
CCTGGTTCCTGTTTACCGCCTTTGTCGGCGCCAACCTCTTCCAGTCCGGCTTCACCGGCTGGTGCCCCATGGTCTGGTTTTTGGGCAAGCTGGGTTTCAAGAAGGAATGCCCGGTTAACTGATTCGGCCTGAAGGAGACTCAGCATGAAACACCTGCCCCTCGCCCTGCTCACCCTGCCGTTGCTGGCGCAAGCCGCCCCCATCGCCACGGCGCCGGTGGAATACCGCAACGTCGAAGCCACCTGGAGCAGCCTTGGCGTGGCCGAGGCCGAGCGTCAGTCCACGGTCAGCGCCCAGACCTCGGGGCGCATCGTCGCGATCAATTTCCGCGCCGGTGACCGCGTGCAGCAGGGGCAGGTGATCATGCGCATCGACCCCGCCACCGCCAATCAGGATGTGGCCGGGATGCAGGCGCGCCTGAACGAGGCGCAGGTGCAGATGGACAACGCCCGCAAGCAGTACGAACGCGTGCGCGACCTGCTGGCGCAGAAATACGTCAGCCAGGCGCAGGTGGACAAGGCCGAGGCCGACTTCAAGGCGGCGCAGGCGCAGGTCAACACGATCAAGGCCACGCTCGGTCAGAGCACCACTGCCCGCAGTTTCACCAATGTAGTCGCCCCCTATTCCGGGGTGATGTCAGCGCTGCATGTGGAACTGGGGGAAATGGCCGCGCCCGGCAAGCCGTTGGCGACCGGCTACGATCCCTCGCAGTTGCGGGTCACCGCCCAGATTCCGCAAACCCGGATTGATGCCGTGCGACGCGGCGCGAAAGCTTATGTGGAAATCCCCGGCCTGCCGAACTGGCAGGCGGCTCGCAGTGTGGTCGTGCTGCCTTCTGCCGATCCGCGCAGCCACACCACCGAAGTGCGGGTGATGCTGCCCGCGGATACCACCAACCTGATTCCCGGCCAGTTCGCCCGCACCCATTTCGTCACCGGCACAGCGCGACGTCTGGTCGTGCCCGCCGCTGCCGTGCTCCGCCGTTCCGAACTGACCGCTGTCTATGTCGTGCCGTCCGGCAAGGCCCCGCAGCTGCGCCAGATCCGCGCCGGGCAAAGCCTGCCGGGCGGACTGATGGAGGTGCTGGCCGGGGTGAAGGAAGGCGAACAAGTCGCCCTGGACCCCATTGCCGCCACCCTGAAGCCCTGAGGAGACTGACCCATGGGTATTTCCGGCCGCATCGCCCGCCAGTTCCTGACCTCGCACCTGACCCCGCTGCTGGCGCTGATTGCCATCCTGCTCGGGGCGTTCGCCGTGATGGTCACCCCGCGTGAAGAAGAACCGCAGATCAACGTCACCATGGCGAACGTGCTGATCCCCTTCCCAGGCGCCACCTCCAAGGATGTGGAGACGCTGGTGGCCACGCCCGCCGAACAGGTGCTGTCGCAGATCCAGGGGCTGGAGCATGTCTATTCCGTGTCGCGCCCCGGCATGGCGGTGCTGACGCTGCAATTCAAGGTCGGCGTGCCCCGCACCGAGGCGCTGGTGCGCCTGCACGATACCCTGCAAGCCAACCGCGATTGGCTGAAGCCGGAGCTGGGCGTGGGCGAACCGCTGGTGAAACCCAAGGGCATTGATGACGTGCCCATCGTCAGCCTGACACTGTGGAACCCCGACAACACCTTGGCCGGATATGAGCTGGAGCGCATCGCTCACGCCGCCGAGGCCGAACTCAAGCGCGTGCCCGGCACCCGTGAAGTGACGACGATTGGCGGCCCCGGCCGCGAGCTGCGCAT
>DASUIM010000429.1:0-1639 GCA_036279775.1 Fluviicoccus sp.
GGCTTGCAAGCCTTGCTGGGCAAGCATTTCCGGCGGGTGGGGGATGCGGTGGACGTGCCGTTCGTGATCCGCGAGACGAAACGGAAATTCCAGCACTCGGTGGCGGAAGTGACGGTGTGGGAGCGGGTCTGAACCCGCCCCGGCCGCCGTTTACGGCATCGGCAGCTTCAACGACGCCAGCGACGCCTTGATCACCTTCAACCGCGTGGCGTCATAGGGCGAGAAGAACAGCCGCACCAGCATGATGAAGGATGAGCGCACCACCGCCCGCTCGTGCGAGAAGGCCTTGAAGCCGTAATGGCCGTGGGCATGGCCGATGCCGGAGTTGTTGACGCCGCCGAAAGGCAGGTTGCCGTGCACGAACTGCATCATGCAGTGGTTGATGCAGGCGCCGCCGGAGGTGGTGTTCTGCATCACGAAGTCGATGTTGCCCTGGTGCTTGCTCCAGAGGTACAGCGCCAGCGGCTTGGGCCGGGCGTTGATGTCGGCAACCACCCGGTTCAAATCGGTGTATTCAATGATCGGCAGCACCGGCCCGAAGATTTCCTCCTCCATCACCTTGGCATTCGGCTGCACCTGATCCAGCAGTGTCGGCGAAATCCAGCAGTTTTCGACATCGACATCGCCGCCGGTCAGCAGCCGCGCACCGTTGTCCACCGCCTCCTGCAACAACCCGGCCACGCGCCCGGCATGGCGCGGATTGACGATGCGGGTCAGGTCAGGACTGGCCTTCTGGTCCGCCGCTGACTTGCCGTAACGCGCTTCCAGGATGGTGCGGCACTCACGGACAAAGGCGTCCTTCACCGAGGCGTGCACGTACAGGTAATCCGGGGCGACGCAGGTTTGCCCGGCGTTGAGGAACTTGCCCCACATCAGCGTTTCTGCCGCCGTCTTCAGGTCGGCGGTTTCGTCGACAATGGTCGGTGACTTGCCGCCCAGCTCCAGCGTCACGCTGGTCAGGTGCTTCGCCGCCGCCGCCATGACGATCTTGCCCACCATGGGTGAACCAGTGAAGAAGATGTGGTCGAAGGGCATGTCCAGCAAGGCCTGCGAGGTCGGCAGGCTGCCTTCGAACAGCGCCACCTCGTTTTCCGGGAACACCTCGCCGATGATCTCGGCCATCACCTTCGACACCGCGGGCATCATTTCCGAAGGTTTGAGGATGACGGTGTTGCCCGCCGCCAGCGCCGACACCAGCGGCCCGAAGCACAGGTTCAGCGGATAGTTCCACGGCGCGATGATCAGCACCCGGCCGCGCGGCTGGTACTGCACCCAGGCCTTGGTCATGATCATCAGGCTGGTGGGCCACACCCGGCCGGGCTTCATCCAGCGCTTCACCCGGCCGATGGCATGACGCATTTCATCCAGCACCGGCATCAGCTCGGTGACATCGACTTCGGCCTCGGGCTTGCGGTAATCACTGGCAAAGGCGGCGTAGAAATCGGCGCGGCGGGCCAGCATTGCCTCGCGCAGGCGCTTGATGCGTTCAATGCGCTCAGCGGCGGTGGACTGCCGCCAGCGGATGGCGGTTTCCTGCTGCGCCTCGAACACGGCGCGCATCTTGACGGGATCGGACTCGGTATAAACGGACGGATTGATGGCGTTCATGATTGTTCTTGTTCTCCGGGGCAACCGCAGG
>DASUIM010000430.1:0-29153 GCA_036279775.1 Fluviicoccus sp.
CGATCGTGAGCGTCTCGCCGCGCCCGCCTGTCAGGGTCTCCATCAGGGTCGCCTTGGGATCCAGGCTGTCGCGGCCCTGGTCGAGGCTCGCCATCTGGATGTTCGCGCCCAGGCGCACCGTCCCGGCGTCGGGCTTCATGACGCCGGTGAGCAGCTTGAGCAGCGTCGTCTTGCCCGCGCCGTTGGGGCCGATCAGGCCGTAAATGCAATTCTCGGGAATGCGCAGGCTGACGTTCTTCAGGGCATGAATGCCGCCAAAACGTTTTTCAATGCCTTCCAGCACCAGCAGATCAGCCATGATGCAGCTCCTCCTTGCGGCGCGGCGACGGCCACAAACCTTCCGGACGGAACAGCATCACCAAAATCAGCGCCAGACCGAACAGCAGCATGCGCAGGTTTTCCGGATCAATCACCATGTGTCCGAACAGGCTGCGCTGCAAGGGGTTGATGACCTCACGCAGCACTTCGGGAGCTAGCGTCAGCAGGATTGCACCAAGAATAACGCCGCCGATATGACCCATGCCGCCCAGCACCACCATGCACAGCACCATCACCGACTCCATCAGGCTGAAGCTTTCCGGACTGACAAAGCCCTGGAAACTGGCGAACAAGCCCCCGGCGACGCCGCCGAAACTGGCCCCCATCGCAAAGGCCAGGAGCTTGATATTGCGGGTATTGATGCCCATCGCCTTGGCCGCCAGTTCATCCTCGCGGATGGCCATCCAGGCGCGGCCGATGCGGGAATTTTCCAGCCGCACGCAGATGAAAATGGTCAGTAGCGTCAGTGCCAGGAACAGGTAGTAGTAGGCGTAGGCTGAACCACCTTGTACGCCGCCGACGGACAGCCCCTGGTTCAGGTTATGCCCGGCCAGGCTGACGCCGTCGATCAGATTGATGCCCTGCGGGCCGTTGGTAATATTGACCGGACGGTCCAGGTTGTTCATGAACAGGCGGACGATTTCGCCAAAACCCAGTGTGACGATCGCCAGATAATCGCCGCGAAGACGCAACGTCGGCGCGCCCAGCAGCACCCCGGCAACACAAGCCAGCGTAGCGCCCAGGGGCAGGATGGCCCACGCCGAGAGGTGGATATCCATATGCGGTGAGGCCAGAATGGCCATGACATACGCGCCGACCGCATAAAAGGCGATATAGCCCAAATCGAGCAAACCGGCGTAACCGACCACGATATTCAGCCCCAGCGCCAGCATGGCGTAGAGCAGGCAGAAATCGAGAATCCGCACCCAGGACTGCCCCATCAGGCCGACCGCGAAGGGAGCGACCGCCAGGCCGACCGCCAGCAGGGCGTACGCTATCCAGACCTTTTTCATTACGGCCGCTCCGACACTTTCTCGCCCATCAACCCGGACGGACGGAACACCAGCACGGTAATCAACACCAGGAAGGCGAAAATATCCTGATACTGGCTGCCGAGCACATCATTTGTGAGTTGACCGATATACCCGGCTCCGAGACTTTCGATCACACCCAGCAGCAGCCCGCCGATCATGGCGCCGGGAATGTTGCCGATGCCGCCAAGGACAGCCGCCGAGAAAGCTTTCAAACCCAGCAGGAAACCCATGTAGGAATGGGCCTGTCCGTAATTCGCCGCCACCATGATGCCCGCCACCGAGCCCAGACAGGAACCGATGACGAAGGTCATGCCGATCACCTGGTTGACGTTGACACCCATCAGCGACGCCACTTGCGGGCTTTGCGCGGTGGCGCGCATGGCGCGGCCGAGCTTGGTCTTCTGCACCAGCACCAGCAGGCCGCCCATCATCAACGCCGCCAGCACGATGATGCTGATCTGCAAGGGTGTAATCGACGCGCCAAGGAACTGCAGCGGCTGGTTGGCGAAGATGGGGGGGAACGGCACGTATTGCCGCCCCCAGATGATCATCGCCAGGTTTTGCAGCACGATCGAGACACCGATGGCGGTAATCAACGGCGCAAGACGCGGTGCCTTGCGCAGCGGCCGGTAGGCGATGCGCTCGATGCTGTAACCAAGAAAGGCGCAAACCGGCACAGCCATCAAGACACTGGCACCGATCAGCAGCAGCGGCGAAATGTCGCTGCCGTTGCCGATCAGCAGATTCAGGCAGGTGATACAGACCATCGCTCCGATCATCACCACTTCGCCGTGGGCAAAGTTGATGAGGCCAAGGATGCCGTACACCATGGTGTAGCCCAGCGCAATCAGGGCGTAGATACTGCCCAGAATCAGGCCATTGATTAACTGTTGGACGAAAATATCCACGCGGGGAAAACTCCGGACAAGCGCAAGCCGGGACCGGGCGCTCGGCCCGGCCGGCGGTTTCAGCCTTGCTTGGCGTAATTGGTAATGGCGGCGGCGGCCGTTTCGTCAAAGATGTCGGCCATCTTCGCCAGGATGGTCGGGGGCAATTCTTCCACCAGATACCGGCCGTTCTCGAAAATGGAGGCATTCACCGAGAAATGCGGGTCACCGGCTTCGTTGTCGAGGTCGCAGAAGCGTTTGACGGTCTTCTTGTTGTCGAAGGAATAGTTGTCCTGGTCGGTGACCGTGTATTCCACCCACACCTGCCCGGCATTATGGATGATCTGTACGCTCAGCAGGTCGCGGCGCAGCAGCAGGCCATAGCGCTCCTTGAGATTGGGCAGCACTTCCAGACTGGTCGACCTGAAGCCGTCGAAGAGTTGTTTCATGGTTATTATCCTCAGTCATGCGGGAAAAGACGGGACGCGGGGCAGCGTCCCGGTGCAGGCGGACGCTTATTGGCCGCCAATGGTTTTCAGGACTTTCCATTCACCCTTGGCCACCTGGTAGACGGTGATCGCGCCGCCGGTGAGGTCACCCTTGTCATCGAAGCGGATCTTGGCGGTGACACCGTCAAAATCGGTCTTGACCAGCTCGGGCAGGTATTTGGCGGGTTCCACCGAGTTGGCGCGCTTCATGGCGTCGGCCATGACCATCATGGCGTCGTAACAGTACGGGGCGTAGAGCTGGATCACGCCGTACTTGCTTTCAAACTTCTGCTTGAACTCGGGGCCGTGCGGCATGGATTCCAGCGGCACGCCCGGGAGAGAGGCGGTCACCCCTTCCGCCGCCGCACCGGCCAGCTTCATGAATTCGGCGGTATGAATGCCGTCGCCGCCAAGGAATTTCGCCTTCAGGCCCAGCGTCTGCATCTGCTTGGCCATGGGCGCGCCCTGCCCGTCCATGCCGCCATAGAACACCAGATCCGGCGCTGTGCCTTTGATCTTGGTCAGGATGGCGGTGAAGTCGGAGGCCTTGTCGTTGGTGTACTCACGCACCGCGATCGTGCCGCCGGCGGCCTTCGCGGCCTTTTCGAACTCATCGGCCAGCCCCTGGCCGTAGGCGGTACGGTCATCGATGATGGCGATCTTCTTAGCCGCCATGTCCTTCACGGCGAATTCGCCGAGTACGCGCCCCTGCTGCACGTCATTGGCCATGACGCGGAATGCGCCCTTGTACCCCTGCTGGGTGTACTTGGGATTGGTGGCGGAAGGAGAAATCTGGACCAAGCCGGCATCGTTGTAGATGCGTGAAGTCGGGATAGTGGTGCCGGAATTGAGGTGGCCGATGACGCCGTTGACCTTGTCGTCGACAAACTTCTGGGCGACGGTGGTGGCGATGCGCGGATCGGCCTGGTCGTCTTCGGACTCCAGCTCGAACTTGACCTTTTGGCCGCCGATGGTGAGACCCTGGGTATTCAACTCGTCAATGGCGAGACGGACACCGTTCTCATTGTCCTTGCCAAGGTGGGCCTGCGGGCCGGTCAGCGGCGCAGCGTGACCGATGCGGACAACCATTTCACCGTTGGCGGCCACCGGCGCGGCTCCGTCGGCCTTGGCAGCCTCTTCGGGCTTTTTGCTGCAAGCGCTGAGGGCGACGGCCGCGGCCAGCACGCCCAAGGTCAGGGTCTTTTTCATGGCGGAATCCTCTCCGGGTAAAATTATGGGGCGATTCTAGCAAGGTTCCTGCCAAGTTGCGCAATTTCCCGAACAGGATAAACTTGCCAGCTTGCCGGGCGGCGAATCCGCCGTGATTTCCGCCCTTTTCCCGTGCATTTTCATGTCTTTTTCAGGTTACCCGGATGTCCCCCACCCTCGCCCTTACGCTCGATCTGATCCGCCGCCCCTCCGTCACCCCGGTTGACGCCGATTGCCAGGAGCAGATGATCCGCCGCCTGGAGGCCATAGGCTTCCGGATTGAACGCCTGCGCTTCGGCGATGTGGACAATTTCTGGGCGCGTCGCGGCGACAGCGGGCCGGTGCTGGCCTTCGCCGGGCATACCGACGTGGTGCCCACCGGACCGGTGCAGGATTGGACGAACGATCCCTTCCAGCCGGAAATCCGCGACGGCATGCTGTACGGACGCGGCGCAGCGGACATGAAGGGTTCACTGGCGGCGATGGTGGTGGCTTGCGAGAACTTTGTCGCCAAACATCCGGATCACAAGGGTTCGATCGCCTTCCTGATCACCAGCGACGAAGAGGGCGTGGCGGTCAACGGCACCGTCAAGGTGGTGGAGCATCTGGAAGCGCGCCAGGAAAAGATGACGTGGTGCCTGGTAGGTGAACCTTCCAGCAGCAAAATCGTGGGCGATGTGATCAAGAACGGCCGGCGCGGCTCGCTGAACGGCATCCTGACCGTGCTGGGCGTGCAGGGCCATGTGGCCTACCCGCAGCTGGCCGACAACCCGATTCATCGCGCCGCCCCCGCGCTGGCGGAGTTGACGGCGGAGATCTGGGATAACGGCAACACCTTCTTCCCGGCGACCAGCTTCCAGATTTCCAACATCGGTGCGGGCACCGGGGCCAACAACGTCATTCCCGGCGAGATGAAAGTGGTGTTCAACTTCCGCTTTTCGACCGAAGTCACCGCGGCGCAGCTGCGCGAACGCACCGAGACCATCCTTAACCGTCACGGTCTGAAATACCGGCTGGACTGGAGCCTGAGCGGCCAGCCTTTCCTGACCGCCAAGGGCGAACTGGTGGAAGCGGCGGTGGGGGCGATCCGCGAAGTGATGGGCATTGAAACCGAGCTGTCGACCAGCGGCGGCACCTCCGACGGCCGCTTCATCGCCCCGACCGGCGCGCAGGTGCTGGAGCTGGGGCCGGTCAACGCCACCATCCACAAAGTCAACGAATGCGTGAAGGCGGAAGATCTGGACAAGCTGACCGCGATGTATGAGGGCATCCTTGCCCGCTTGCTGGCCTGATCAGTAGATATTGGCCGGGGCCTCGCTGTCAGAGCCCTCGGCCGACTCCTCATCCGGCGTCATCCCGTCCGATAGCCCTTCACCCGGGAATCCCGGGAACGCCGACGGTCTGGACGGGAACAACTGGCTCCACGGCACGCCGTTCAGGGTCAACTGACCTTGGCGGAACGCCAGATCGGTGACAAAGCGATCACCCGCCTGCTGAAAAACGCCGCTGGCCAAGGCCTTTTCCCTGAAATCCACCAGTTGCCGGGGCGAGACTTCCCCCGCCGACCCCATCAACATGGCCTCATTGGCCACCAGCTTCATTTGCAGGTCAACCCCGTTGAACGTGTTCGGATCGGCCAGGGAATGCACGCCCCGCTCCGCTAGTCCGGCGGGCAAGTCCAAGCCCTTGATCACTCCGTCCATGTGGATTTCCTTGTCATCCATCGTCATGTCCAGCTGTTTGAGCTGAAGCTCGGCTTCCCCGTCGAAAATGGCGCCCAGACTGGCCAGCAGGTTCCCCATGTCCGGATGGCAGGTTTTACCGGACTTCCGCGCTTCCGCCATCAGGTCTTTCATCGCCTCGGAATCTACCTTGTTCAACGCCATGGTGGCGCTGACACCCACCTTGCTCTTGCCCATGCTGATTTCACGGATTTTCAGGGTCCCCTCCGAGAAAGCCTTGCCGGATTTCAGGTCAACCCGGCTGGAAACCGTAATGCCATTCACAGACATGGACTTGAGCATCGGCAGTTTGGCGGAGTTGATTTCAAAGACCCCGACACCGAAATCGGTCTCACCGGTATCCAGACCGATTGCCGTCGGACGGGTGCGGGATGTAAAGCGGATATCCTTGAATGCCATGTCCATATCCTTGTCCTTGAGCGTCATGCCGCCGGATTGCAGCTCGAAGGATTGCTCCCGCTTGTCGGAAGACGCCGTCAGTGTCATCCCCTTCCAGTTCAGCTTGCCGTCCCCATCATCCGAAATCACCATGGCAGGGCTGTCGCCACGATATTCACTGCGTCCCGAGAAGGAGTGCCTGCCGGTCAGATTCAACGGCGGCAGGTCCGGCGACGCTTTCTTGAATTGGCGGTCCAGCTTTTCATCCTCGAACTCCAGCGAGATATCGGAAACGATCGCGCCGCCGCCGGAGACGGGATCATTGCGGAATTTCTCATGGACGATCAGCCCCAAGGGTTCCTGGCAAGGGTCCGGCCGCAACTGGAGATGCGTGATCGCCTCGCTGTGCAGGAAGCCGCGCTCAAACTTGCTCTTGCCAATCGTGGCATAGGCGAACTCACGCTCGCCGAGGCGGGCCATTTCCTCGCGATACCCTTTTTCCACCTTGCCGCCGCTGTACCAGATCAACAGGCACCAACACGCCACAACCGCATATCCCATCCACATCCAGCGTTTCATCTTTCCCCGCACTCCCACGTTTCAATGGTTTCCCATAGCCATGTCAGATGCCTTCAGCGGCCATGCCCTTTCCAGTGCATCATACTCGAAGTGATCCCCAGGGTATGCGCCGCCTTGTCCCACAGCTTTTGGGGCAAGGCTCCCTTCAGCAAATCCACGGACTTGACCATGAACGGCTCTTTCACGTAAGCATGGTTCTTTTCCACCCCCTCCATGATCTTGGCCACAATCCGCTCCGGATCCAGGAACGGCAGCAGCTTCGGGGTGCGCACGCCGTCAAACATGCCGGTGGCGATATAGCCGGGACAAACCGTGGTCACGCCGACATGGTCAAAGCCCCGTTCCTGCAATTCCAGCCGGATGGATTCCGAAAAGCCGATGACCGCCCATTTGCTGGAGGCATAAGTTGCGCCGAAGGGCAGCCCGACGAAGCCGGAGGCGCTGGCAATGTTCAGGATGTGGCTTTCCTCGCTCTCCAGCAAGTCCGGGAAAAAGGCATGCGTCATGGCTACCAGTCCGGCGGTGTTGACGGCATACGTCATCAAATGCTTTTCAATCGGCACCATTTCAAACACACCGCCGTAAACCACCCCGGCGTTGTTGACCAAGGCATCGATGCGGCCAACCTCCTTGCGCACCCGGGCCCGGAACGCCCGGATATCCTCAGGCTGCGACAAATCCAGCCGGTAGGCCCACGACTGGCGGCCCATGTTGCGAATTTCGGCCGCCACTTTTGCCGCGCCATCGATGTTGATATCCGTCAACACCACATCACAACCCCGGCTGGCAAAAGCCAGCGCCATCAACCGGCCGATGCCGCCGGCGCCGCCGGTCACCACCACTTTTTTTCCGTAGAACTGCTTCATTGCAGGCCTTCCCCCAAAAAATAGAATATTTACTCTAATTTGTTGTAACTGCCTAATATGGCATGAGAGTGCTATAGTTGGCCAGCCCGAAACCCGACCGGAGAACCGTCTTCATGGCCCTAAAGATCCATCACCTGAACTGCGGCACCATGTGCCCCCACGGCGCACCGCTGATCAACGGCCACGGCTCGCTGCTGGATAACGGCCACATGGTCTGCCACTGCCTGCTGATCGAGAGTGACGACGGCCTGGTACTGGTGGATACCGGCATGGGTGTGGAGGATGTGCGCCATCCCGCGCAGCGGCTGGGACGAGGCTTCATGGCGGCGGTCCGGCCGGTGGCGGACTGGCGCGAAACCGCGCTGATGCAGGTGAAGGCATTGGGATTCGAGCAGCAGGATGTGCGCCATATTGTGGTGACACATCTGGATCTCGATCACGCCGGCGGCCTAGGTGATTTCCCGCAGGCTCAGGTGCATGTCTTCGAGCCGGAATACCAGGCGGCGATGAACCCTTCCCTGCGGGAAAGCCAGCGCTACAAACAGCATCAGTGGGCGCACCGGCCGCAGTGGAAGACCTATCGTACCGAAGGGGAAAGCTGGAACGGTTTTGAAAGCATCCGCGCCATTCCGGGACTGAAGGATGAGGTGCTGCTGGTGCCGCTGACCGGACATACCCGGGGTCACAGCGGTGTGGCGGTCAACAGCGGTGACGGTTGGCTGCTCCATTGCGGCGATGCCTATTTCCATCACAACCAGATGGCCGCGCGGCCCTCCTGCCCGCCCGGACTGGAAGCCTTCCAGCGCCTGATGGCGATGAACAACGCCGACCGCGTGCACAACCTGGAGCGCTTGCAAGCGCTGGCCCGCAACTCGGTGGGTGATGTGCAGCTGTTCAGCGCCCACGACCCGCTGGAGCTGGCCCGCTACCAGTAACACCCCCGGGCCGGGTCAATTCCCGGTCCCGGCCGTTTCCCCCCGGTGCAGCCGCTCCAGGCCTTCCGCCATCAGCTGCCGCAGATGTTTAGACAGCGCCCGCGCATCGCGTCCGTCCACCGATACCCGCGGCAATACCAGCAACTCCACCTGCATCGGCTTTTCCTTCAGCACCTTCATCAGGTGGTCGGTAAACTCGTCATCGCCAATGAACGGCGCCACCGAATGCAACTCCCCCTGTTCATCGCGATAGCACAACACCACCGGCTGGATGTCCGCGCCGGTGACGCAGGCCGCCTGAAACAGCTTGTGGAAAAAGGTCTTGAGCTGCCGCCCGTCGGTGGTGGTGCCTTCCGGGAAAAACAGGACCGAGCGTCCGGCCTGAAGGTGCGAGGCCATTTGCGAGGAAACACTGTTGGCATCACCGGAACCGCGCTTGATGTACAGCGTTCCGGCAGCCCGGGCCAGATGACCGACAATCGGCCAGTCCGCCACTTCCGCCTTGGAGAGGAAACTGACCGGGAAATGTGCGCCGATCACCGGGATATCCATCCACGAGACATGGTTGCTGACCCACAACGCCGGGCGCGGGTCGGGTTCGCCATGGACCCGCACCTGCAGATTCAGCACCTGGCACATGCGGCGGTGCCAGTAACGGATAACCGGCCGCTGGAACGGCAGATGTTGCACGAACAGCGCCCCGCTGGCGACGCCCAGCACGAAACCGGTGCCGATATGCGCGCCCAGCCGGGTGATACGCCCGGCAACCCGCAACCGGCCCACGGATGACTTGACCGCTGACATGCCCCTCTCCTGAAAACGTAATGCGGGCATGGTAGAAGTGATTGCGGCGCTTGTCATCAGGCGGCCTTGAGGAATCGTTGGGCGTAACGCCCGGCCAGCGTCGAAACATCCAGCACGATGAACATGTCGGCACAGTTGAATTCGGGGTCCCAACTGCCCTCGCCGCCAATCTTGGCGTTCATGCGCAGGTAGGCTTTGAGCAAGGGCGGCAGGCCGACACTGACATCACCGCAGAGGGTCGGCAGCACCGGAATCCGTTGGCGCGGCCGCACCCGCCATGCCGGCTGCACGAACTGTTCTTCGTGCAAGGAGCTGACAATGGCGTGATAACGGGCGGAATCTTCCGTCAGGCCTATGGAGGCGCAACCGATCAGGTAGGCGAATTCTTCCTCCATCAGGAAATCCGCCAGCGCCGACCACATCACCGTAATGGCCGCACCGGAACGGTAATCGGGGTGAACGCAGGTGCGGCCGATTTCCAGAACCCGGCCGCGCAGGTTGGGCAGCAACGGGCTGAGGTCGAACTCGGCCGCCGAGTAGAAGCCCCCGGTCTGTAGCGCCGATTCGCCGGACAACAGGCGGGTGGTCGCCACCAACTGGCCATTGCGGGTATCGAACACGTTGAGATGGCGGCAGTGGGGATCAAAACGGTCGCAATCCAGCCCTTGGGGATGGGCAAAGCTGACTCCGTACTCCGCGCCAAAGACATCGGCGCGCAGACGTTGCGCCGCGCGGATATCTTGCCCGGACTCCGCAAAGCGGGCCGTGAAACGGGGCTGCCGCTGGGCCGCTCCGGCTAATTGAGCGGGCTTTCCCGCCAAAGTGGCAATCGATCCTGCAAGCATGGCATTTCACCTGTCGTCTGAAGACTTGCGCCGAGAATGCCGGGTGCAGGTTTAGACTTGATGAAAGGACGATGACAGAATCACGACAGACGGATCAGTCTGGGCCGTGCATCACAGATATTGCGGGCAACGATCGTTACCATGGGTTAACAATAACGCACAAGCACATGGCAAGGGATCTGTCTCACCGCAACGGGGAACAGCCGCAT
Organism: Fluviicoccus sp.; assembly: GCA_036279775.1. Classification (GTDB taxonomy): domain Bacteria; phylum Pseudomonadota; class Gammaproteobacteria; order Pseudomonadales; family Moraxellaceae; genus Fluviicoccus. Next base: position 10,295 of record DASUIM010000430.1, read on the forward strand.
CATGAACAAGAACAGACTTCCAGCCGCACTCGTGATGGCCATGGTGGCCGCCCATGCAGCGGCGGGCAATATTGATCTGGCTGTCTCGACCGGCAATCCGGCGCTGGTTGATAGCCCTGAAGAGCTCTACGCCCCCCTGTTGACCCTGCTCTCCACCACCCAGAAAAACTATGGCTGGGCCTCGAAAAATATCTGGGGCACCGGCGGCATTAACTATGCGCCGGGCCAGAACAGCCAGATTTTCAACATCCTTGACCCCGGCAAAGTCTGGCCGATCGCCATCGGCTCCGCCAAAGGCACCAATCTGGCGGTAGCGGGCAATGAAAACATCGGCCGTTTTGTCGCCTGGGGCTCGCACCTGATCGACAAAGTCCAGACCGGGAGTCTGGGCAGCCCTTACAACAGTGTGGTGGACAACACGCTGGCCTTTGTCATGAAAACCACGCCGGTGAATCTTCCCGCCGCCCGGAATGTGGCAATCGCCTTCATGTCCGGCTCGCAAATGACCAACACCCGTAATTGGATTGCGGCCCGATTTCCGCAATGGACAGTCACCCTCTGCACAGACCCCTCGACGCTTTCCCTGTGCCTGTCCGGCCAGTCACTGATCATTGCCGGTGACAGTGTCAATGACGCCTTGGGCGCGGCGGCGGCGCAAACGCTGATGGGTGTGGTCCGCAACGGAACCGGGCTGGCATACCTGCATGACCGCTGGAGCACCAACGCCTTTTCCAACCAGCTGGCGCAAATCATGCGGGTGGAAATGCCCTATGGCGGCAACTGGTTCGGTATGGACAGTGCGCAGTGGACCAATACAACCGCCATGCTGGCCGGTGACAACGCCATCAAGCAAATGACCCGGCTGGTGACGCACCTGCAGAACCGTGACTTTCCCGTCTTTGACTGGAGCCAGTGCACCACCAGCGTCGGCACCACCAATTGCAACAATGTTCCGGGCGTGTCCAGTGAATTCCTGCAAGGAGCCGGTTATTTGCGGAGCCTGCTGAGACAGCAGGACCAGAACGGCAAACCCCTGTTTGCCCAGACCGGATACCGGCTGGTCAAGCTATTCGTGCTGCTGGGCGACAAACTCCGGCAGCAAACCGTTTACCCGCTGGACAAGCAACTCTCCGGCAACAGCGCTTTCTTCCAGGCTTATCTGGCCGACTATCTGACAACCTATTTACGCCTGACCAATCCGGCGGCAAACACCGGAACCTTCAGCACAGCGCTGCCACCCACGGTGACGCCGGGAACGCGCTATGCCAGCATCGTCCTGAATTCCACCTCGCGCAATATCAGCACCGGCTTCTATGCCTTGCCGGGCACGCCGGTGAAAATGCTCCGCCTGGACACCCTGCCCAGCAATGTCGGCCTGTATCTGAATAATATTCGTGCCGGTTCCACCCGGGAATGGAACACCAACGGGCTGGCGCGACCCAAATTCCTGCAGTCCCCCGTTTTCCCGGTCAGCACCACCGCCCTGACCGCGACGTCCCCGTATGGCGGCCCTGTTTACCTGACGGTTCCCCCGGGCACTGGCACCATCAAGGTGCAAATTTCCGGCGTGGCGCCCTACCCGTACCTGACCAACATTGCGGATGCCACCGCCGTGGATGCGTTCCGCGGCGCTCTGGACGCCAGTCCATTCAGTTGGGCGGGCATCAAGACCGGCTTTGTTGACATCAATTCCCGCACGTCCATGCTGCGCAGCACCATCAATGGCGCCCCCTATAACGGCGATCTGCCGAAAGCCATGTCCGATATCTGGACCTACATGATCAAGGGCACCTACGAACTGGCCGGGTTCTCGGGCTCCGGACTTTACCTGCCGCAAACCGTCAAGAACCGTTGTACCGCCCTGAATTGGGATTGCGCGAATGAAACCATCCACGCCAAACCCGCCACCCAGCACATTACGGTGGATACCGTCGCCAATTGCGGATCCGGCTGTTCCGGCAACCCCTATGATCAGGACTGGCCGTTGTCGCCATTGGGCTGGGGTGAGTCGCATGAAATCGGCCACAACCTGCAACGCAGCCGCCTGAAGATTTATGCGGGCAAGACCACCGAGGTTTCAAACAACATATTCCCCAGCTTCAAAGCCTGGCAGTATTACAAGACAACCGGGATCAAGGTTGATCATTGCTCCCGCGGCAATGACCGCAAGATGTACACCTGGCTTCAGGAGGCCCACGCCACGGCGGACCCCCGCACCGCCATGTACAACCGGCTGTGGTCACAAACCGGGATATACGACAATGCTTTCGAGCGTCTGTCCTTCTATCTGCAAATGGCTTATGCCACCAACGCCCTGACACAGCTGAGCAGCGGCTGGCAGATCTTCACGCTGATGTACCTGCATGAGCGCCTGTTCACCGACGCCATCAAAGATGCGGCCGCGTGGAGCGCCAACAAGGACAAGCTGGGATTCGGAACCTATGCCGCCGCCCCTGTCGGTATTGATGGCAATGATTTCATGCTGGTCAGCTTCTCGTTCCTGACCAGGCGCGACCAACGCCCGTTCTTCGATGCCTGGGGCGTCAGCTACAGCGCCGCCGCCGCGCAGCAGGTGGCCAGCTACGGTTTTGCCGCCATCACGCCGGTCTATTATCACTCGCCGGATCATTGCACCGCGCTGAATGTTCCCGCCTTCCCGGTCGACGGCGTCACTGTCTTGCCCTGACCTACACACCGGTACATGGATGTACCACTCCTGCCCGCACCCGGCCTTCCGCATTTTCCTTGCCGGATGAGGCACAGTTCACACTCCTCGGCTATATTCCTTCATACAGCCACAATCACCGCCCGGACTGACGGCCAGCCGTCGCGGGCGGCGGCTGTTTTACGGATCACGCATCCCCGGTACTGAATCCAGCAGGGAATACGGATAATGCCCAAATACGATCCCGCTCACCCCGTCCCCATCGCCGCAGGTCCGGCAGCGGCTTTTGCGCAAAATACCGGCATCCCCGGCGAAAAAATCGAGCACTGGCTGGCGATGGTGCGCTCTCAGGACCGCCTGGATGCCGAAGCCGGACTGAAACAGCTGGAAACCCTGCGCGCCAACCAGACCCTGCTGGCAACGGTGCTCGACAACATTCGCGCCTGCATTTACATGAAAGCCCCGGACGGACGCTATCTTTACGCCAATCAGGCCATGGGCGAGCTGCTGCAATGCAATCCGGCCAGCCTGATCGGCCTGCGCGATGAGGACATCTTCCCCCTGGAAGCCTCCATCCATTTCCGGCATCTGGATGCGCAGGCCATGGCGGCGAAATCCAAGGTGGAAGGCATGGAAACGTTCCGGCTGGGGGATAACGCTGATCACTATTACTGGTCGGTGAAGATTCCGCTGTTCAGTGATAACGGCGAGATTTATGCCCTGCTGGGCATGTCCACCGACATCACCGAACGCAAGCATCTGGAGGATGAACTGCTGCGGCTGGCGACTACCGATGACCTGACGCGGCTCAGCAACCGCCGTCACTTTCTGGAACGCGCGGAAAGCACCTTGAGCCGCAGCCGCCGCTACAGCGAACCGCTGGCGCTGCTGATGTGCGATATCGATTTCTTCAAGAACATCAACGACACCTTCGGCCATGCCGTTGGCGACAAGGCGCTGTGCCGGGTGGCCGACATCATCCGCTCCAGCCTGCGCGACACCGATCTGGCGGGCCGCATCGGCGGCGAGGAGTTTGCGATCCTGCTGGTGCAGACCTCGCTGGAAAACGCCCATGAAGTCGCGGACCGCCTGCGGCAGGCCATCGAGGCCTGCCCGATCCTGCTCGATGACGGCCATCCGATTTCACTGACGATCAGTATCGGCATCGCCACGCCGGTCTATCCCATGGAAACACTGGCGACGCTGCTGCAGCATGCCGATCAGGCCCTTTACGCCGCCAAGCGGCAGGGCCGCAACCGGGTTTGCCTGGCTTAACCGCTGACCAGCAGCAATTGCTCCTTCAACGCATGCAGTTCGTCGCGCAAGCGCGCCGCATCTTCAAAGCGCAGCTCGCGCGCCTTGGCCATCATTTCCGTTTCCACCGCCTTGATCTGCCGCGCCAGCGCCTTGGGGTCGGTAGCCCGGTAAATGGCCGGGCCGCTTTCCGAGGCCTTGAGGAAGGCCGGTTCCAGACTGTCGGGCAGGTACACGTCCAGAATATCCACCACCGGCTTGGAAATGCTGCGCGGGGTGATGCCATGCTCCAGGTTGAAGGCGATCTGCTTGTTGCGGCGGCGGTCGGTTTCATCGATGGCGCGCTGCATGGAGCCGGTCATGTTCTCGGCATAGAGAATGGCCTTGCCGTTGACATGGCGCGCCGCCCGGCCGATGGTCTGGATCAGGGAACGCTCCGAGCGCAGAAAGCCTTCCTTGTCGGCATCGAGAATGGCCACCAGCGACACTTCCGGCATGTCCAGCCCTTCCCGCAGCAGGTTGATGCCCACCAGTACGTCGAACACGCCCTTGCGCAGGTCGCGGATGATTTCCACCCGCTCCACGGTATCAATATCCGAGTGCAGATAGCGCACCCGCACCTGATGCTCGGAGAGGTACTGCGTCAGGTCCTCCGCCATGCGCTTGGTCAGCGTCGTCACCAGCACCCGTTCGTCCACCTTCACCCGCAGCCGGATTTCCGACAGCAGGTCATCCACTTGCGTAAAGGCCGGACGGATTTCAATGGTCGGGTCGACCAGGCCGGTCGGGCGAACCACCTGTTCCACGCCGCGTTGTGAATGCTTGATTTCATAGGGGCCGGGCGTGGCGGAAACGAAAATGGTCTGCGGACTGATCTTTTCCCACTCCTCGAACATCATCGGCCGGTTGTCCAGCGCCGAGGGCATGCGGAAGCCGTAATTGACCAGGTTTTCCTTGCGGGCGCGGTCGCCCTTGTACATCGCGCCGATCTGCGGAATGGACACGTGCGACTCATCAATCACCAGCAGCGCATCGTCCGGCAGATAATCGAACAAGGTCGGCGGCGCTTCACCGCCTTCCCGCCCGGACAAATGCCGCGAATAGTTTTCAATGCCGTTGCAATAGCCCAGCTGCTGCAGCATCTCGATGTCGTACTTGGTGCGTTCCTTCAGGCGCTGGTATTCCACCAGCTTGTTGTTGTCGAGGAACCATTGCAGCCGTGTTTCCAGTTCGGCCTTGATGCTGTCGATCGCCTTCTGGATCTGGTCCTTCGGCGTCACGTAGTGTGTTTTCGGATAAATGGTGACGCGCGCCGCCTTGCGGATGGTCGCACCGGTCAGCGGGTCGAAGTAAGTGATTGCTTCCACTTCGTCATCAAACAGGCTGATGCGGATGGCCTCGTCATCCGATTCCGCCGGAAAGATATCGATGATTTCGCCGCGCACCCGGTAGGCGCCGCGACTGAAGTCGATGTCATTGCGCTGGTACTGCATTTCCGCCAGCCGCCGCAGGATGGCGCGCTGGTCAACGCGTTCGCCCTTGCTGATGTGCAGCAGCATTTTCAGGTAGGCGTCGGGGTCACCCAAGCCGTAAATCGCCGAGACGCTGGCTACGATCAGAACATCCCTCCGCTCCAGCAGCGCCTTCGTCGCGGACAGCCGCAGCTGGTCGATCTGGTCGTTCACCGCCGAATCCTTCTCGATGTAGGTGTCCGACGACGGCACATAGGCCTCGGGCTGGTAGTAATCGTAATAGGAAACGAAATACTCCACGGCGTTGTTGGGAAAAAAAGCCTTGAACTCGCTGTACAGCTGCGCCGCCAGCGTCTTGTTGTGCGCCATGACGATGGTGGGCCGCTGCAACTGCTGCACCACGTTGGCAATGGTGAAGGTCTTGCCGGAACCGGTCACGCCCAGCAGCATCTGGTATTGCAGGCCGTCGCGCACCCCCTCCACCAACCCGGCAATGGCGGTCGGCTGGTCTCCGGCGGGCTGGTAGTCGGTTACCAGTTCAAAGGGGCGCGGAGTTGTCATCTTTTCACTCTTTTCGGGCGGGATTTTCGGGTATTATGCCAGACCTGTTGTCACATCATCATGAACAAGAGGTTGACCCGTGGAACTTCGTCTCTCCGACCGCGTACTGAGCATCAAGCCCTCCCCCACCCTGGCCGTGACCAACAAGGCGGCTGAACTGAAAGCTGCCGGCAAGGACATTATCGGCCTGGGCGCCGGCGAGCCGGACTTCGACACCCCGGAACACATCAAGGCGGCCGCCATCAAGGCCATCGAGAGCGGTTTCACCAAGTACACCGCCGTTGACGGCACCCCGGGCCTGAAAAAGGCGATCATCGCCAAGTTCAAGCGCGACCAGGGCCTCGACTACGCCGCGAACCAGATCCTGGTGTCCTGCGGCGGCAAGCAGAGCTTCTTCAACCTCGCCCTCGCCTTCCTGAACAAGGGCGATGAAGTGATCATTCCCGCGCCGTACTGGGTCTCCTACCCGGACATGGTGCTGATCGCCGACGCCACCCCTGTGTGCATCGAGTGCCCGCAATCACAGGGTTACAAGATCACCGCCGAACAGCTGGAAAAGGCCATCACCCCCAACACCAAGCTGCTGGTGCTGAACTCACCGTCCAACCCGACCGGCATGGTCTACAGCAAGGCCGAGCTGCTGGCGCTGGCAGAAGTGCTGCGCAAGCACCCGCAAGTGCTGATCGCCACCGATGACATGTACGAACACATCATCTGGACCACCGAAAAGTTCGAGAACATCGTCACCGTGGCTCCGGACCTTTACGACCGCACCATCGTCCTCAACGGCGTGTCCAAGGCCTATGCCATGACCGGCTGGCGCATCGGCTACGCCGCCGGCCCGGCCAAGCTGATCGGCGCCATGAAGAACGTGCAGTCGCAGTCGACGTCCAACCCGACCTCCATCTCGCAAGTCGCCGCCGAAGCCGCGCTGAACGGCCCGCAGGATGTGCTGCAGCCGATGGTCAAGGCCTTCAAGGAGCGTCATGACTACGTAGTTGGCGCGCTGAACCAGATTGCCGGTGTCTCCTGTTCTGCCGCTGACGGCGCGTTCTACGCCTTCTGCAACGTCGAAGGCGCCATTGCCAAGCTGGGCCTGAAGAACGACCTGGAGTTCGCCGACATGCTGCTCAACACCGTCGGCGTCGCCGTGGTGCCGGGTTCCGCCTTCGGCCTGGACGGCCACATGCGTATTTCCTATGCCACCAGCATGAAGGTGCTGGAAGACGCCATCGGCCGCATCAAGAAGGCCATCGAGGGCTGAAACAGCCGCTCGTGATCAAGGGGCCATCCGGCCCCTTTTTTATTGCCCGTGTCACGACCCGCAATCGCCCCGCATTTCGGTGGCTTGTCCAGTAGCGGCATTCACCGCCATTCCCCCTATAATGCCCAACCAACCCAGACTCCGGAGCCGTGATGGCCGACCTGATCCTGCACCATTACCCCATGTCCCCCTTTTCGGAAAAGATCCGCGCCATGCTGGGCTACACCGGCCTCAGCTGGCAGTCCGTCATTACCCGGGAAATGCCGCCCCGCCCCCTGCTGGCGCGGCTGGCGGGCGGCTATCGCAAGATTCCGGTGGCGCAGATTGGCGCCGACATCTTCTGCGACTCGCGCACTATTGCCGCCGAAATCGCCGCCATCGCCGGCAAGCCGGAACTGGCGCTGGAAAACGGCGTCCCGGAAATGCAGGCCTATATCGCCGAAGTCGACCTGACCATTTTCTTTGCCTGCCTGTTCGCCGCCGGAACGCCGACACTGAACCGCAAGGTCTGGGAATCCATGTCGATGCTGGATATCGGCCGCTTCCTCTGGGATCGCGTCAACATGGGACGCAAGGCACGGGTTCGCGCCATCAGCCCGCTGCAGGCCAAACCGCGCGTGAAGCAGCATCTGGCCGATGTCGAACAAAAGCTGTCCGGCGACTTCCTGTTCGGCCCCGTTCCCACCCATGCCGATTTCTCGACCTACCACAGCCTGTGGTTTGTCCACGAACTGGCGGAGTCGCCGCTGCTGCGCGGCTACCCGCGCACGCTGGCGTGGATGGAGCGCATGAAGGCCTTTGGTCACGGCGATCGCTGGGAAATCTCCGCCGAAGAAGCGCTGGAGATTGCCAGGAAGGCATCGCCGCGGACCATTCCCGCTGAACACCGTCAGGACCCGCTGATCGGCAGCCGCGTGCGGATTGCACCCAATGACTACGGCCAGGAGCCCACGGACGGCGTGCTCGCTGGAGCTACCGCCACCACCTGGATTCTGGCCCGTCACGACGCCGAGTTGGGCAACCTGCACGTGCACTTTCCCAAACAAGGGTTTCAGCTGACCACACAATAAGCATTTCCCCCGGATCGAACGGAGTTCGCTCCATACGATCCGGGCCAGTTGGCCGGAATAATCCGCAACACCATCCATGTGCACATAATTCGGACAATCAATCAGTTCCAACCCTTGACCCCTGAAAAAAAACCTCTAGAATACCGCCCTACCGAAGCATTCCCTGATAGCTCAGTCGGTAGAGCAACGGACTGTTAATCCGTGTGTCCCTGGTTCGAGCCCAGGTCAGGGAGCCAAATACAAAAAAGCCGCTTTCAACAAAGCGGCTTTTTTATTGCCTGTTATTCCGCAACGAACGTCATGCGCCGGTCGGTTGACCGGCGCATTCCTTCCCGCTCAGCCCTGCAAGCCCTTGCGCAAACGATGCACACCGCGCCAGACCAGCCCCGCGCAGACCGGCACCGACAAGCCCACCACCAGTTCCGGATGGCTCAGCCAGCCCATTTCCGCCAGCGAACCGGCCATGTACTTCACCAAACCCACCAGGTAGTAGCTGATCGCCACCACCGACAACCCTTCCACTGCTTGCTGCAATTGCAGCTGCATCTGGCTGCGCTGGTTCATGGACTGCAACAGATCCTGATTTTGCGCTTCCAGCGTCAGGTCCACGCGCGTGCGCAGCAACTCGCTGGCGCGGTCAATGCGCTTGGACAGGTTATCCAACTGGCCGCTAACCGCTTCGCAGGTGCGGAAAGCCGGGGTCAGGCGGCGGGGCAGGAACTCGTTGAAGGTCTGCATGCCCGGTTCTTCCTGCTCGCGCAGCTCTTCCAGACGGCTCAGCACCAGTTCGTAATAGGCGCGGGCGGCGGAAAAACGGAAATTGGTATCCGACCGCAGATGCTCGATGCGCGCGGCCAGCGTCGACAACTGCCCCAGCAGGCGGCGCTCATCATCCAGGCCGCGAATGGCGTTGATCTGCTCGTTGATCACCGCCAGTTGCGAATCCATGCCCGACACTTCCGGAGCGATGGCGCGAGCCATCGGGAAGGCCAGCAGCACCATCATGCGATAGGTTTCCAGTTCCAGCAGACGGCGCACCAAGCGCCCCAACTGGCAGGGGTTCAGCCCCTTGTTCATCACCAGAATGCGGCCCAGACCGTCATTATGGATGCGATACGCCGTCCACAACCGCGCTTTCTTGTCGATCACCCAGGAACTGACCAGCCGCTGCCCTTCGAAATAATGCCGCAACACATCCGCCACCGGCTCCGGCTCCGGCATGGCGTGAATTTCGATGTGCAGGCCGCTGATGACTTCACCGGGCAACTCCGCCAGCCAGCCTGGCGGCAGCAGTGACAGCGCCGTACGCTGGAAAGGCTCGGGGCCGTCAACGCGATGAATAAAGGTATACGTCGAAAACTCGGTGTGACGCTCCCAGCGCAGTTCGAAACCGCCAAAGTTCTGGTAGTAGCAGGATGACCCTGGCGAGGGAGGCAAAATGGAGTAGCGCTCGCAGAGAATGCGAATGTGCGCATATTCTGCCGCCACTTCACGCCCGCCATGCAGCAATGCTACTTGTGATACCCGTGATCCCTGCTCCAGCACCGGAAACGGCCGCGTATGCAGTTCATTGAACAGCCGGTCGCGCTCGGGGTGGATCGGCAGCACAAACCCGCTCTCGATACGGGAGGTCGTGGGCTCGGGGTGCGGGGCGTTGGGGGCCGGCGGAACATAGACCGTCACGAAAGTCTCCAGGTGAACATGCACAAAAACGGGGCAAATCGTATCATGCCCGTCCCATCAACCGCAGGCATTGGCCGGACAATCCGTGAAATCCGGCATCACGCAAATTCAAGCAAGAAACCGGCCAATATCCCTGAAGCCGCCGGCAGGCTCAGAACGCCGGGATACCGGTAATCATCCGCCCCAGAATCAGGGCATGAATGTCATGCGTGCCTTCATAAGTATTCACCGCCTCCAGATTGAGCATATGACGGATGACGCCGTATTCGTCGGAAACACCGTTGCCGCCATGCATGTCCCGGGCGACCCGCGCAATCTCGATCGCCTTGCCGCAATTGTTGCGCTTGATCAGCGAAATCATCTCGGCGCTGGCCGTACCGTTGTCCATCGCCCGGCCGACCGTCAGGGCGGCGTTCAACCCCAGCGCGATCTCGGACATCATGTCGGCCAGCTTCTTCTGAACCAGCTGGTTGGCTGCCAGCGGCTTGCCGAATTGCAGACGATCCACGGTATAGCGGCGGGCAGCGTGAAAGCAGGCCTCCGCCGCTCCCATCGCCCCCCAGCCGATGCCATAGCGGGCGCGGTTGAGACACGCAAACGGTGCGGCAATGCTGTTGGCCTCGGGCAGGCGGTTTTCCTCGGGCACAAACACATTATCCATCACAATCTCGCCGGTCACCGAAGCGCGCAAGCTGAACTTGCCTTCGATTTTCGGTGCGGACAGCCCTGCCATCCCCTTGTCGAGAATGAAGCCGTTGATCCTGCCGTCCTCATTGCGCGCCCACACCACGAACACGTCGGCAATCGGCGAGTTGGTGATCCACATCTTGCTGCCGTTCAGTCGCCAGCCGCCCTCGGTGCGGCGGGCACGCGTCTTCATCCCCGCGGGGTCGGAGCCCTGGTCGGGCTCGGTCAGGCCAAAGCAACCCACCCACTCGCCCGACGCCAGTTTCGGCAGGTATTTCTGCTTCTGCGCCTCGGAACCAAACGTATGGATCGGGTACATCACCAGACTGGACTGCACGCTCATCGCCGAACGATAGCCCGAATCCACCCGCTCCACCTCGCGCGCCACCAACCCGTAGCTGACATAATTCAGGCCCGCGCAGCCATAACCATCCAGCGTACAGCCCAGAAACCCCAGCGCCCCCATTTCCGTCATGATCTCGCGGTGAAACACCTCATGACGAAAAGCCTCCCGCACCCGCGGAGCCAGCCGCTGCTGACAATAAGCACGGGCGGCATCGCGGATCTGCCGCTCTTCCACCGTCAACCAGGCATCCAGTTGCAGGACATCATCCCATTGGCCCAAAGCCAGCTTGTGCGTCGCCATGTCGGTCACTCCCCGAAAGTCAGGCTGGCAGTCTAGCGCCCGGCAGGGCGTTTACCAAGAATGGGATCAACCCCGGGGGAAAGCCGCCGTCTTCTTGCTACACTGTCGGCCTTCTCCGGAGCAATGCATGGCGCGCTGGCAACACGAACTCAAACAACTGCTGACCCTGATGGGGCCCATCCTGATCACCCAACTGGCGCAGGCGGGCTATGGCTTTGTCGATACCATCATGGCCGGTCAGGTGTCGCCGCTGGATCTGGCGGCGGTCGCCATCGGCTCGGGCTTATGGCTGCCGGTCTTCCTGCTGATTTCAGGCACGGTCATGGCCACCACCCCGTTGGTGGCGGCGGCCTTTGGCGCCGGTCGTGACCACGACGTTGCCCACATCGCCCACCAGTCGCTGTGGGTCGGCCTGATTTGCGGACTGATTGGCCTGGTCGTGCTGCGCCTGACGCCGCTGGCCTTTGATCTGATGGCGGTTCCCGGCCACCTGCAAGCCCCGACGCGGCTTTATCTGGAAGGCATCGCCTGGGGAATGCCGCCCGTCGCGCTGTTTTGCGCGCTGCGCTATTACAGCGAGGCGCTGGGGCAAACCCGGCCGGTGATGATCATCAGCGTCCTAGGCGTCCTGCTGAACATTCCGGTCAATTACGTCTTCATCCACGGCAAGCTTGGATTGCCCGCCATGGGCGGAGCGGGCTGCGGCTGGGCCACGGCCGTGGTGATGCTGACCTTGATGTTGGTGTTACTGGGATGGGTGCTGCTGGCCAAGCCCTACGCCCGGCATCGTCTCTTCCATGAGTGGCCGCGACCGGACCGGGTGCGCATCCGGCGCATCTTTGCCTTGGGATTGCCGATCGGCATCGCCATATTCTTCGAGGTCAGTATCTTTTCACTGGTGGCGCTGCTGGTCAGTCCGCTGGGTGAACGGGTTGTCGCGGCGCATCAGGTCAGTATGTCGGTGACTTCATTGCTGTTCATGGTGCCGCTCAGCCTGGCCATCAGCATGACCATCCGCACCGGGCAGGCTTTCGGCCGCCACGACTGGGCCGCCATCCGCCTGATCCGGCAAACCGGTCTGATGCTGACCACCGGCATTGCCTGCCTGTCCGCGCTCTTCATCATTATCTTCCGCGCCGACATTACCGGCATCTACTCCGACGATCCGGCCGTACGGCAACTGGCCGCCGCCTTGCTGCTGTTCGCAGCCGCCTACCAGGTGTTTGATGCCTTGCAGGTCGGCGCCGCCGGTTGCCTGCGCGGCGTGCAGGATACCCGCAGCCCGATGGTGCTGACGCTGATCGCCTATTGGGTGATTGCCATGCCGCTGGGTTACAGCCTCGGCATGAGCCGTTTCTGGACGGACGAGCCACTGGGCGCGCACGGTTTCTGGACGGGCCTGGTGGTGGGACTGGGAACAGCCTGCCTGTTGCTCAACTGGCAACTGGCGCGGCGGTTGAAACGACTGGAAAAACGCTGGGCCTGATTCAGCCCTTGCGGATCACATACACGTACAAATCATCGCGACGGCTGTGTGATACCAGTTCGTGACGCAGGAAGTTGCAGAATTTGGGAATGTCGCGTTCGGTCGAGGGGTCGGTCGCCAGCACCTCCACCAGTTCGCCGCTTTTCATGCCGCGAACGGTTTTGTGCAACATCATGACCGGCTCCGGGCAGTTCAGACCGCGCGCATCCAGGGCGTGAGTTACGGCATCGTCGGTAGAGGTCATGGCTAACTATACAGCAAGTGTTATTTCTAATGATTATACCGCCGCGACCGGCAGCCTGACACCCCTGCCCCAACGCACCACCGGCACAGTCAACGCCAGCCCCATGATCATCGACAACACATAGTAGACGGTATAACCCGCGTGCTGCGCCACCACTCCCGCCAGCAAGTGCGCCAGACCGCCGGTCATGGCCAGCAGGCTGACTTGCAGGGTGAAGTCCGCGCCGGCATGCGAATGACGGCTGTGATCCATTACCACCGTCAACAAGGCGACCGTCGCCAGCCCGGTCGCCAGGTGCTCCAGGGCATTGATGGCGTATACCACCCAAGGCTGTACGGCATGCGCATGATCCCAAGCCACCGACAAGCCGGCATACGCCCCCAATCCTAGCGCCTGAAAAACGGCGAAGACCAGCAACGCCGGATAGCGCCCCCAACGCACCGTCAGCCAACCGCCCAGCAGCGCCCCGGCGATACTGGCCACCGAGCCGATCAGGCTGATTTGCAACCCCAATTGCTGAAGATTGAAGCCCATGTCGACCAGCATTGGCTTGACCATGGCCGAACCAAAACCATCCGCCACTTTGTAGGTCAGCAACACACCCAGCCAGGGCCTGACACCGGGTTGCCGCAGGAAGTCGCGAAAACCCTCCCAATACCCGGTCGTAACCGGGTATCGCCTGTCCGCCATACTCTGGGGCTCGTGATAGCGCAGCATGGGCAAGGTCAACAGCAGCAACAACCCGGCCACCAGCATAAAGGTTCCGCTCCAGCTCCAGGAGCCGATCAGATACAACAGCAATCCGCCACCGATCACCAGCCCCAAGCGATACCCCGCCACCTGTACGCTGTTGCCGCGCGCCCGCTCCTGCGGCCCCAGGGTCCGAACCGCCAATCCATCGGTCGCAATATCCTGCGTTGCCGCCAGCAGGTTCAGCAGAAACATGATCAGGAAAAATTGTGCGATTCCGGGCGTGGTTGTCAGCCGGTCGGGATCAAAACCGGCAATCAGCAACACCAGCAGCGCGCAGCCTGATTGCAGCGGAATAATCCAGCTGCGGGCCTTGCCGAAACGCGGATGATGCCAGCGATCCACAAAAGGCGCCCAAAAGACCTTGAACGCCCACGGCAGGGCCAGCAACGCCGTCAGCCCGATGACCTGAAGGGAAACGCCATGTGACCGCAAGATCGCCGGTAATGCTTGATTATAGATGCCCGTGGGCAGCCCTTGGGCCAGATACAGCCCCAACAGAATCAGCAGCCGGCCCCGCAACGACCCCGTCATGCAAAGACAATCGTCTTGTTGCCATGCACAATGACGCGATCCTCCAGGTGCCAACGCACTGCACGTGCCAGTACATTGCGCTCCACATCCTGACCCAATTCGCGCAAGGTCTCCACCGAATCACGGTGGGAAACACGTTCAACGCCCTGTTCGATGATCGGCCCCTGATCCAGATCCGCCGTTACGTAATGCGCTGTCGCACCGATCAGCTTGACTCCCTTGTCGTAAGCCTGCTGGTAAGGATTCGCCCCCACGAAAGCCGGAAGGAAGGAATGATGGATGTTGATGATTCGGTGCGGCCACTGCGCCACGAAATCCCCGCTGAGAATCTGCATGTAGCGCGCCAGCACCACCAGGTCATTACCGGCCAGCAGCGCCTGAATGGCAGCCTCAGCCTCGGCCTTGTTGTCACGATTGACCGGCACCACATGGAACGGCACATTGAAGCGTCCCACGGCCTCCGCAAGGGCGTCATGATTACTGATCACCATGGAAATATCGCAAGGCAGCACGCCGCTGGACCAGCGCCACAACAACTCCATCAGGGCATGATCGACTTTGGATACAAGAATCGCGACTTTCTTGACATCGTCGGCATAACTGATGCGCCAGTCCATGTTGTAATGACGCGCGACACGCTCCTGAAAGGTTTGCGCCAGCAGTTGCCGGGACAGATCCAGATTCGGTGTCTGAAACTCAAGGCGCATGAAATAGGTGCCACCTTCCGGCGCGGAAGCATGTTGATCCAGATCGGTAATATTGGCGCCGTGGTTATACAGAAAACTGGAAACCGCGCTGACAATACCGGGCTTGTCCGGGCAAGTAATCAGGAGACGCGCCGTGCTGGATGAACTCATGGTTTTCTCGGGTTATGACAGGCTTGGCGGGGAACCGGCAACAGTTAACAGCCAATTCCCCAAAGGTTCGGTATGATAACCGCTTATATCCCGGAATTTAACGGCCGCGCACCTTGACAGGGCTCGTGTTTTGAAAAATCATCTGCAAGTATCCGTGGAACTATTCCTCTTACAAGACACAGGAAGCACAATGAACCGTCTCACGCTCGCCATTTTGGCCGCTGTTAGCTCTTTCAGCAGCTTTGCCATGGAAAAACCCTACGTAGGCATCGATTACCAACAGGCCAGTTTCGACACACAGGGCGTGTCAGCCGAACCGACCATGATCAGATTGCGTGGCGGTACCGAAATCAACCCTTATCTGGGCGTTGAAGCTCATGTCGGCTTTGGCGCCGGTGACGATTCGCTGGTCATCAGTGGTGTGTCATACAAGGCAAAGGTCAACAGCTATTACGGTCTTTATCTTCGTCCGCAATTAAGCCTCGGCGAACATGCCAGTGTCTACGCCTTGCTGGGCGCAACCTACATGGATACCGAGTTCGTTTCCACCACCCCCGGCTTCGCAACCGTTGACGGTTTTGACACCAAGGGTTCCTACGGTGTTGGCGTAGATGTGAATGTTCACAAGGGCATTCGTGTCGGCGCTGACTTCATCAGCTACAGCAGCCAAGTCGACGCCGTTAGTGTGGGTGTGCGCATCCCGTTGAACTAAAGAAAGCTTCGTACTTTTAAAACCGGGACCTTTGGCTTCCGGTTTTTTATTGTCTAACGTTCTCCCCTCGATCTTCACTCACATCGGAGATCTGCCTACCCCCCCCTTTTGTCTTCAAGTTTCTTAAAAAAAAGACCCGTAACTTCCGTTACGGGTCTTTTTTTATTTCGGACCAACCAACCTGAATTACAGGGTAGATGGGTAGTACACGTAAGAGCAACCATCACCCGGCTGAGCCACCGTGGTTCTGCCGTACGGGCTCACCAAACCGCCGGGTGGGTCTTTGTCGTTACGGTAGTCATCAGCGGCTCCTGGCAGAACGAATGTCCGGAATGCACGGGTCTCACTACCAACCACGGTAGTCGCGGCAGTGATAGTGACACGAACCCATTTGGCATAGCTCTTGGCATAGACCAGATCAAAGGATGCGACGCCGTTGCTGTCAGTCCGTATGGTTTTGGCGCTGGTCGTCACCGGGCTGCCTGGCCAAAGAACGCCATCATGGTTATCCATCACGTTACCGTTCAGCAGATCCTCAACACCATCATTTTCAGAGGCATCAAGGTTGCCGTTTCCATTGGCGTCTTCGTTGGTACATTCAATATCAACAAACTGCTCCCAGAAACTACTGCCGGCGACTTTGGCAAAAAAGCCTTTGAGATAACTGACCGAAGATACCGACAAAATAACATCACTGTCGATAATCGGGGCGCCAGTGGCATCCGTTACCATGACCTGATGGGGCAACTTGTAGGTCGTATCAGCGGCTGAGGACAGGGAGCTGATCACATTACCCGTACCAATACTGACAAACAGCGCCTTGCCACCCACTGTCAACTTCTGAGAAACCGGATCAACCGCAGGAATGGTCGGTGTGGCAACCGCGTAATCAGGCGTGGAGGCCTTCACAACCACAGCACCCGTAGCGGTAGTATCCTTACCCGCCGTGAATGATACCGTCGCCTGACCATTCGCATCGGTTCGAATAATCGCTGCAGACAAACTTCCATGAGAAGGATCGTCTGCATTGAACTGCACGCGTACATTCTTGACAGGGTTATCCTTGTCATCGAATGCACGAACAATCACATTGGTCGCTTGAAGCGGAGACAAATTGGGAGTGACCGCCTGAATCGTTAACTTTCTCGGAATCGTTGAGATAAAGGAAATCTGCTTCGAAATCTGAACCAGACTGTTATCCGAGTCTTTTGCCTCAGCCTCAACCAACGCTGTGCCGGGGAAAGCTGCCGTCAACTTAAATGACCCCGTACCTTCAAAAATTGCATCCCCCGGAGTCAGATCCGTGAGTGTTACAGAGGAAATTGTCGCCCCCGTCGTCACGTCAGTGATTGCACCCAGCGTGCTCGCCAAGTTCACCACACGCCCCGACACATCGGAGGTATCACGCATCCGAACAGTCACTGTTTGCGGTGTACCAATCAGAATATCCTCCGAAGGCGTTGCCTCCATTCGGAAATTTTTCTGCGAGACATTCAACGTGGCCGTAGACTCCAGAGGCAGAGTATCCAGATCGGAGACGGATGCCTTAAGGCTGGCAGTCGCCGCACCGGCGGTGGATACCAAAACATTTTTGACTTGGAACGAACCATCGGCACGAGTTGTTACCGCCGCAGGAACCCCTTGCAATCCGGAAGCCGTCAGTGAAACAGACTTGCTTACAATCGGGCTGCCTTGGCCGGTCAGCAGCTTGCCGGAAAATTCGACCGTATCACCGTCCAGAACATTGGTCTGGCTGCCTGTCATGGAAATGGCATTGCCGGTAATCTTCAGGACCTGTTCTTTCTGCACCAGAGAGGCAAACGAACCGGAAAGCGTTGCACGGATCTTGATGTCACGATTCACGATATTCGTGGGATCCGGATGATAATAGACTTGGGAAAGACCGCTATCATTAATCGAGGAGGCCTGTTCCAGAAAACCATCCCCCTGCGTCAGCTCAAACTTGACGGACAAGCCCGACGTGGAACCCTTGACGGCAGTACCCGCTCCATCGAGCACAAATGCCGAAAGACGGACAAGAGCGTCACTGCCTGTCGGGAGGGTATTCGTCTGCGAGGAGAGATTCAGGCTGTAATCCTGAACAACCGCCAAAGTAATGCTGTTGGTCGAGATATTACCCTGATCATCGGTATAAGTGGCTTGAACCACGCCACTGCCGGGCACGGTATCAACACCGCTGAACGTGACAGTGGCCACGCCACTGGCATTGGTGACCGCGGTTGCGGATGAAAGCTTGCCAAATCCGAGAGGCTTATCGAAATTGACGGTGCGTCCGCTGAGGGGCAAACCAGTCGACTTGGAGGTTACCTTGGCAGTCAGGGTGACGGTGGAGTTGGCACCAATTGTCGCAACCGTTCCGGACGTCGACGAAAGCTCCAGCATATTGACGCTGTTGACATTGGTGCCCACCACATAGGCAAACTGCTGCGTCTTGATGTTGGAGTTTTCATCAACGTAGCGGGCTTCAATGATGCCGGTGCTGTTGAGGGCCAGACCACGCACCAGGAATGCCCCGGTGCCATCCGCCGCGGTCACGACGTTCAGCGAGCTGACCGTGCTGGTCAGGGTGCCTGCCTTGTCAAGCAGGCCGGCATTACCCGAAACCACCCGGATTGTCACAGCCTTGCCGGCCCTGGCCGCACCGCTGCCGTCCTTCAGGGAGAAACCGACTTCAAGGCTGCCGCTCAGGGGAACCGTCAATGTTCCGGAAACCGCCAGCAGTTGCAGCTGGTCGCTGGACATGCCCGGCAGGGTGATGGAGTCGCTCCCACAGGACACAACCATTAGAGCGGATAGCATGTACGCCGATAAACGGACGGTGCGCTTCCTAATGTGCATTGTTATAAGCCCTCATTTATTTTTTGCCTTATGCGTTGAGCCCCATACCCCAGAACCCGTTCTCTCCGGGAGCGGTCACAGGCAGGACGCACCATTGCTGACTTATACTGGATAA
>DASUIM010000431.1:0-7988 GCA_036279775.1 Fluviicoccus sp.
CACAAAAAGCTGAACAACAAAAAGATAAGGCGCGTCCATGAAAGTGCTATCCGGTGTCCTGTCCATCCCTATGCTGCTTTCCGCTCTGCAAGTGGCGGTCTGTCATGCCGATCTTCAGCCAATGGGCGATGAGGGCATGGAGGACGTCAGTGGCGCGGGTGTTGCCTTGCTGCCGGAAAACTTCCGGATCACGTTCGATGATACGGCTTATATCAAGACGCTCACCTCAACCACGGCTCCGGCTTTCGGCAAGAAGGCGGAGCTCATCTGGTACGGCATGACACTTGGCGCCGCAAACGGTTCACTGTCGTCGCGCGGCGCCGGCCAGATCACCAGTTGGGGTACCGCATCCAATCCTTGGTTGCTGAAGGTCGAGACCATCAATGCCCTGAACTACTCCGGCGCGCTTCAGAATGTCGCCGTGATGAATTACTACGCCCCGAAGTACACGCCCGGAGAAGGCGGCCTGAAGTACTCCTTCTGGGGTGATGTGATTGTCCGTTGCGTCGACAATACTTCTGTTGGTTGTACGGTCGGGGGTGTTGATTCGGTGCTGGATATTACCAATGTTGATTTGCAGCCGACTCGCCCGGCGCCCGCAGGCATCGTGGCGACGGAAGTCAGCAGTATTGGTTATTTCGACGGCCACTTCCAGAGTCAGAACATCTGGGATGACTTTACGCTGAACGGCAGTCGTTTTTCGATTTTCAGCTCAGTCGTCGATTACAACTCGGCCGCCCATACCACTGTGGCGTCGACCACCAACGGCTCCCTGGGCTTGGTCTGGCTGAACCGGATCAACAGCAGTGCAACCGGCAAGTACCGTTTCAGTGTGGCGCAAAGTGCGCCCGGAACCCTGAACGGCTCGGGTCTGACCACGGTGGCTCCGACTTTCAATAACACGGAAGGTTTCTATATTACCGACATGGATATCAATATGGTGGTGGGCAGTCTCCATTATCAGCCGGTTATTATCGGAGCGGTTCAGGGGTCGCAGAATTTCCAGATTGAATTGGTGCGGTTGCCTAACATTGCGGCTATTTATAACAAGCATTATATCGACTACACCAAGTACGACCTTGGTGATGCAACGGAAGTGGCGAAGATGTGCTCCAATACCACGGCGGACTGCACGGGAGCCACGCACAGCAACATCAACTTCGGAAAGGTGGAATTCAAGAATACGGCTGGCGCCACGGTGGATTTGGGCAGCGCGGCAATCAGCGGCATGATGTTTCATCATCTGAAAATTAGAACTTGCGGTTTGGGTGGGGGAACGTCATGTCTTTGAGATATTTGTGGCTTTGCTTGGCGCTTGCGGCTGCTCAGTCAGCTACTGCCGGCTTGGTTGGTATAAATGACGAGGCGCTTGATGAAGTGTCGGGTGGCGCGGGTATTGCGCTTTCCCTGGATCTTCGCATCAACGCCGATGCTTCCGGAAACCAGTTGGCGTTCTGTTCCGCCGCGGCTACCCGCGCGGAGTGCCGTTTGGGGGTCTCGCTTAACAACCGGGGCACGGCAGGAACAGCCGTGGGTGATCAGGAGTGGCTGGTCTGGAAGGGGTTTTATGGCCGTATTTTTGTGCCATATCTGACGCTGGATGCATCGACTGTTGAATATGATACGGATACATCCGGCGTCACCAAGATTGTGCCGGCGGTCAGGTTTGGTTTTGGAGGTTCCGCCAACAAGATCAAGATACAGAACCTGACAGTCAGCAACATGTCTATCGAGGTTGATAATCAGTTGACGGCAGCCGCCAATAATCCCACCGCGGGCGATCCGGCGGTAAAAGGGTATCTGGCGCGTAGCGAAGACGGCTTCCTTGGTTTGAAAATTAACGGGGATATTGCCATAGACGGATCTCTCAAGATCTTTGCGTGCGGAACCGATCATGTCCGTTGTTAAGGGGTATAGGCTTATGCGTGGCAGGTTAATGCTGATGGCAATCCTGGGGGTCGTATCTGCGGCTCGAGCGGACATGATGCCAATGGAGGAGTCGGATCTTGATGAGGTTTCCGGGCAGGCATCCCTTTTCTCGGTCGACTACACGGCTCCAGGCCAGAATGGCAACCCTAACAGCAAGTTGGGCTTTTACCGTTTGTCGATGGATGCTGAAATCAGCATGAATGCCAACATTGATCGGTTGGCTTTGGGTTGCGGCGGCTCCAAGGGGGCCGGAAAATGCGACCTGGATATCAATGAGGTCCGCCTGACGGGAACACAGGCAACTGCCAGTGGTGACACCGGGCCTGGAACTGACGCTATCCTTACGCGTCCCTTCTTTGAATTTGCCATCAAGAATCCTGACCTGCTGGCCTCACGGGAAATATCCGGTATCCGTTTCGGCGCCGAGAAAACCTTGGGAAAAATGACAATCGGTCAAAACCCGGATATCACCAATCGCGATGATGATTACGGGGTGGTGAATTTCAGTGGTGATATGGATGCCTATATCGCTCGCGCCACAATGAATAATGTGCGTGTTACGCTGTTTGGCGGAACGTTGGGCACGGCATCTGCCGAACTCGATCCTTATCGCTATTCTGATACCCACGGCGGCAGCCCTTTGATTTTTGAACGTGCGGTGGGAACGTGGACGACGCACAATACATGCGCCACAACGCTAGACTGCATGTATTTTGATGGTCTCAGCGGTACGGCGAATTTGTTTGGATTCAATATTGCTCTCAACTCGAACCTGTATGAGCGCCTCGCATATATTCATGATCTGATGTTGTCCGAAGATATTGCTGGTCTTGTGCCGGTTCGGGGTATGTACCTTTCCCTTCAGAAGGAAAGTATTTTCTGGCCAAAGGTGGATGGTTCTGCTGTTCCGGGCTGGCATGCTGTTGCGGCGAGAAAGGGGTGGTGGATGAGTGTGCCCACGGTCACCATTCCGCATCTGGTTATTGAGCAGGAAATTGTGGTTGACGCGTTTGCCGCGCTTGGAACCGTTAATCTGGAGGACGTTGACTTGGGGCAGGTACCTGTTGACAACTGTTACGGTTCGCTGAAGTTCTGCTGAGAGGCGTTGTGCAATGAAAACAAGAATAACCCTGTTGGCTTTGGCGTGCGGATTGGTCATGGGCTCCGCCTGGGCGATAGAAGCCATTGAGGATGAGGAGCTGAGTACATTCACCGCCCGGGAAGGCTTGATGGTGAATGCCACGGCAACATCTATTCCCATCAGTCGTTTGTATTGGGCGGACGATGGTAATGAACTCCAGTTTCGCGGCATCAGCGTCAATAATCTGAATGCAACTTTCAACATGGATGTTGGCTCCAGCAGCTTGCTGGCCAGCGCGACTCCGGCCTTGGCGATTTCATCCACGCTCAAGCCTTTCAATGTAACCGTGGCCTCCTTTGGTCTTTGTAACGCTGGTGAGACGACCGCGACATGTAACACAACCTTCGGTGAGCTGGCGTTCGAAACGACGAATGACTCCACGTTCTCCTACTTCAATACCAATGGTTTGTTTGATGGCGGCAGTTCGGTTGGACGTCTCCGGGTCAATATCAAGGATGCCAATTTTTATCTGGCACAGACTTATTCCGGCACCCGTGGTGTAGCCATCCTCAAGAATCTGAATTTGAATGCGGTCATCAACGGGAAATTCCGCGTGGGCGGTTTGAACTCATTGGGTGGCGAAGAAGGGTTATGGATTGATAACGCCACCTTGGGGTTGTCCAAAGTCGGCAGCACTAACGGCTTCCAGTTTGACCTTGCCCACAACACGGGCACGGCGGTGGATACAGCCGGTGAGTTTTCGACAACCGGCGCCAAATCCATTATGCGGATAGGGGCGTCCGGCAATATCACCAACCTGACCTTCAAGGTCAAGGGTGATAACACCCTGACCGGCAGTACCGGCTCGGGAATCAAAGTTTCCACGAACGGCACGCTGGACAAGAATACATTCTCACTGGAATTGGGGCATGAAAACGGCTATTCGGTGACATTCCGGAATTTCGTTGATTTGGCCCAAGGTGGAGCCATTAACCCGCCAAGCCCTGTTCTTAATCTGGGTGACTGGTACTTGAATATCATTGCCGGTGGTTCAACCTTGCCGGATATCAGGACCGGTTTCGGCAGTGTGGGCGGAGCCGGCCTGACAGATGGTCTGGGTATTGCCATCCGGGACATGAATGTACAGGCCTATGCCCGTATCCTGGAATTCCAGAAGAATGACAATCCCACCGTCAAGACCGCCCAGAATTGGTCGTTGATCCCGACGTTGTACGATCTGGATGCCAACATGCTGCTCTTTCCGGATGGGTATCCTACCTTGGGGGCGGCCAAGCGCGGCATCGGCTTTGACCTGAAAATGGCGATGACCGGCCGGAACCCTTCCGGTACGCAGGGGACACACATCCTGATTGCCGACCCCACGGCCAACACGTATATGGGCTGGCGGAACATTGATGCCAAGATTGCCCTTGGGCAAAGCCAGTTCTTTGTGGCAAATACAGCCACGGACGGAGTGGATGGCATCATGATGACTTCCAAGGCGTTCTCGGCGAATTTGGTTGGCGAGTTTGCCGTAGGCTATCTACCCAATGGCGGTACGGTGACGTCAATTCTGGATAATGATGAAATGTTCGGCCTGCGCGTCAATCTGGCCGGGGAAATGAGCCTTGCACTTTCGCCACCGGGAGGCGCCGGCGGTTATTTGGGCCTGAGTGGTCAGTTGGTGCTCAATGGTACGGATAACAACCAGATTGTGATTATCGAGCCGACGGATAACACCGAACTGCAGTTCAGCAATATCAGCGGCACATTGAATATTTTGCCGCAGCATGTAACAGACTTGGATTATTCCGATGCCAGCCGCATTGAGGTTGGCTCCGGCACTGTTGGTAATAACGCAGTCTCCTTTGCGGCTGCATTGGAGTTTGGCCCAGGGAGTACGGTTTTCCGGATTGGCGATGTCAATCTGGGAACTGACAATGATGCTATTGCCGGTAATCCGCTGCTGGCGGCGAATGTTAAACGGCTGGGTGAGATTGTGATTCCGGGCGGCAGGCTTTACGCGCAGATAGACATAAAGCCGCAATAGGCCGATGAGCGGAAGGCGTGCAAGCGACCTGCCGACTATAATTTCAACAAAGATATATCCAGCACCTCCATCCGGGGGTGCTTTACGATTTGAGGTGTAGCCATGGCAACTTTTTACGGAACTTCTGCTAACAACTCTCTGACCGGGGGCACGAATGCAGACAAGCTGTATGGCTACGATGGCAACGACACGCTTTCAGGGGGAGGGGATAACGACCTGCTGAATGGCGGCGCCGGCAGCGACTCCATGATTGGAGGCGCCGGTGATGATACCTACATCATTGACGATGTGGCGGATGTGGTCGTAGAAACCGCAGGTCAGGGCCGTGATCTGGCGAACATCTATGTCACTAACTATACCTTGAGCGGAACATCCGTAGAGAATATCCGGATGTACAACGGCTCTGTATCACTTGTTGCCAATGACGAAAACAACACGATCCGCGGCAATGACGCCAATAACGTCATCAGCTCTGGTAAAGGCACGGATTATGTTTATGCCGGAAATGGAAACGATACGGTTTATGGTGGTGATGACCGTGATTTTCTGTACGGTGAATCCGGTAGTGATTATCTGGCCGGTGAACTGGGTAATGACAAGCTGAGTGGCGGTGATGGCAATGACACCCTGATTGGCGGCGATGGGGATGACAATTTGTCCGGGGAAGCGGGCAATGACTCCATGATAGGAGGTATCGGCAACGATATTTATTATGTGGATTCGCTGTCGGATGTGGTTGTCGAGTTGGCATCGGAAGGCTACGACACGGTTTATACCGATGTTTCGTTTACCGCCACCGCGATTGATGTGGAGCGGGTTTTCTACATGAACTCGAGTGCCGGCGGCATGGTCATCGGGAATACCGCCAATAACCAGTTGGGTGGTAGCGGAGCGAATGATACGCTGGATGGTGGCGCTGGAAACGATGTGCTGAATGGCGGTGCGGGCAACGATTCCATGGTGGGCGGTCTTGGAAACGACACGTATTATGTGGATAGCGCCGGTGATTCCGTCAAGGAGAATGCCGGAGAAGGCCTGGATACCATCATTTCTTCGATTTCGTATACCTTGTCGGATTTGGCGGGCCTGGTTGTCGAAAATCTGAAATTGAGTGGTGAGGCCGTTATCAATGCCACAGGAAATTCACTGAACAACACATTGACCGGAAACTCGGGCAATAACAAACTGTATGGCCTGATTGGCAACGATATTCTTGATGGACAGGCCGGAGCCGATACCATGGAAGGCGGTGCCGGTAACGATCAATATTATGTGGATAGTACAGGCGATGTGGTCGTCGAAAATCCGGGGGAAGGGAATGATCGTATTTACTCCTATGTGAACTATACAATCCCGGTCAATGTCGAGAATTTCGTGATGCTGGGGCAGTCCGGTTTGACTGTCGTCGGCAATGCCAGTAATAATTATATTCTCGGAAACGTGGGTAATAACACCATCAACGGTGGTGCCGGTAAGGACACCATGTTGGGTGGTGCGGGTGATGATTATTATGTGGTTGATAATACGGGTGATGTGGTCACTGAAAATGCCTTTGAAGGCTTTGATACGGTTTTTGCCAATACCTCGTATACCCTTCCAACCAATGTGGAACGGCTGATTGTCGCCAGCACTGTTTTACAGTTGACGGGCAATACGCTGGACAACGCGCTGACAGGGAATAGCCAGGCTAATACAATCACTGCCCTTGACGGCAACGATACGCTGGATGGCGGCGTTGGCGCCGATACCATGTATGGCGGCATTGGTGATGATGTCTATTATGTTGATAATGCTGGAGACAAGGTCACCGATACTTCGGGCACGGACACGGTTTACAGTTCGATCAGCTATACATTGCCGACGCCCGCTGAAATTGAGAACCTGGTGCTGATTGGCGGGGCGAATATTTCCGGCACAGGCAATAGCCTGAATAACATGATTACCGGAAACTCCGGCAAGAACACGCTGGATGGTGCTGCGGGCTCGGATACCATGACCGGGGGTGACAATGACGATGTCTATTATGTCGATGTCTCCACTGATGTGGTTAAGGAATTAGCCGGTGAGGGCGTGGATACGGTATATACATCCGTTGCGGCTTATAATTATACCTTGGGTAATGATGTTGAAAATCTGGTTTTCAATTCATCAGCGGTGGTGGCCGGTACTGGCAATGCTCTCGATAACATCATAACCGGCAATACCGGTAACGATAATATTTCCGGCCTGGATGGCAACGATATTCTTGATGGTGGCAGTGGTGCTGACACGCTTTCCGGCGGAAATGGAGCCGATATTCTGAAGGGTGGTGCTGGCGTCAACTCCATGATTGGCGGTGACGGTGATGATCAATATTATGTTGATAATGGAACGGATGTTATTGTTGAAGCTGCCACGGTTGGTTCGGGATCCGATATTCTGTATTCGTCGGTGACCTTTACTGTTCCGGCTAATGTGGAGCAAATGGTGCTGACTGGGACAAGTGCGCTCAATGGCACGGGTACCAATAACGCTGAAACCATTACAGGTAATACCGGAAATAATAACCTTTCCGGTTTGGATGGTAACGATGTTTTGTCGGGAGGTGATGGGGCTGACACCTTGAGCGGAGGTAATGGCAACGATAACCTTCTGGGCGGTAACGGGAATGACTCCCTGGTTGGGGGTGCGGGTGACGACATTCTCAACGGCGGCGATGGCGATGACAACATGGCCGGTGGTGACGGTAATGACTCCTATTATCTGGAAGCACCAGCCGATGTGGTATCTGAAACTGGCACAGTATCATCCACCTCGGATACCGTCTACTCGAATTTCAACACCGGGCTTGGTGGTAATCGTGACGTAGATGGCGATGGTAATAATGACCTCGATAAGACCGGCCTCACTAATGTAGAAAATATTACCCTGCTGGAGGGTGGGTCAGCG
>DASUIM010000432.1:0-7987 GCA_036279775.1 Fluviicoccus sp.
CCAGTATAAAGGCTGTTGTCGAACGGCGGCTAGACACATAATATGCAATGAATCCCTCTGAACGACCGTCCCATGTTGCAGCAGCTTTGCGAGCGCCTGTCCCGTTACAAGCCCCCGGCGTCGCCGGTGGATGCGGCGGTCCTGATCGCCCTGACCCGTGAACCCGTTCCGCGCGTAATCCTCACCCGGCGCGCAGGCCACATGAACACCCATGCCGGTGAAGTCGCCTTCCCCGGCGGCAAGTGCGATGCGGCCGACCTGTCGGTGGTGGGCACGGCGCTGCGCGAGGCGCACGAAGAAATCGGTCTGTCCCCCAAGGAGGTCAAGATCATCGGCGAGCTGGGCGTATTCACCTCGCGCGTCGGACTGAAGGTCAAGCCGATTGTCGGCCTGCTGGAAACAATGCCCGAGCTGACCGGCAACCCGGACGAGATCGACAGCATCTTCACCGTGCCGCTCGATTTCTTCCTGCAGCAGCCGCCATCCTACGATCACAAGATCAAGTTCATGGGCATGAACGTGGCGGTGCCCAGTTTCAATTATGAAGGCTATGTGATCTGGGGCCTGACCGGCTACATGATCGTCGAACTGCTGCGCCGCGTGTACGACGCCGAAATTGACTGGCGCTGGCCGAATCCGCTGAAAAAATAAGTCCGGAAACCCCCATGATCTATGATCTCGAAGACCGCCGCCTGATCACCAACGGTGATTACTGGATTGCCGGCAACGCCACGCTGGTGGGCTCCGTGGTGCTGGAGCACAACGCCAGCATCTGGTTCAACGTCGTCATCCGCGCCGACAATGACATCATCGTCATCGGCGAAAACTCCAACATCCAGGATGGCGCGGTGCTGCATACCGACGCCGGGGTGCCGCTGATTGTCGGCAACCATGTCACCGTCGGCCACAAGGCGATGCTGCATGGCTGCACCATCGGCGACAATTCCCTGATCGGCATCAACGCCGTCATCCTCAACCGCGCCCGCATCGGCCGGAACTGCATCATCGGCGCCAACGCGCTGATCCCGGAAGGCAAGGAAATTCCCGACAACTCGCTGGTGATGGGTTCACCCGGCAAGGTGGTCAAGGAAATTTCCGAAGCCCAGGCGATGATGCTGCGCCTCAGCGCGCTGCATTATGTCGAAAACTTCAAACGTTACCAGCAACAGTTGAAACCTCATGTCCCGATTTAGCGCCCTTCCGCTCCGCACCCGCCTGCTCGGCCTGTTCTCGCAGCCGATGGACTACCTGCCCAAGGCCCCCGATTTCCTGCTGAAAGCCGTGCAGCGCGCCGGCATCCACCCGGTGATCGAGCGCGCCGTGCTCGGCAAGTCGCTGCCGCTGCCGAAAGTGCGGCAGCAGCAGGTCGACACGCCGCATGGCCCCGTCGATGTCCGGCTGTATTACCCGTCGACGGCCGAGAACCTGCCGGTGATCCTGTTCTTCCACGCGGGCGGCTGGGTGATCGGCAACCTCGAAACCCATGACGTGATGTGCCGCCGTCTGGCGACCATGACCGGCGCGCTGGTGATCTCGGTGGATTACCATTTGTCGCCGTGGGTGAAATTCCCGGTGCCGGTGGAGCAGGGCGAGGCGGTGCTGGCCTGGCTGCGCCGCGATGCCGTCAGCCTGGGCGCGGATCCGCTGCGGGTGATGGTGATGGGCGACAGCGCGGGCGGCAACCTGTCGGCGGTACTGGCGCGCAAGCATCCCAAGGCATTGAAGGCGCAGGTGCTGGTCTACCCGGCCACCGACGGCGATTTCCGCTCACTGAGCGCCGACGAGAACAGTACCGCTCCCATCCTCAGCAAGCGCCTGATGCAGTTCTTCTACGACTGTTACGCCCGCACCGAGGAGGACAAGCGCCATCCCGACTTCTCGCCGCTGCTGGCGCATGACCTGACCGGCCTGCCGCCCTGCCTGATCATT
The DNA here is from genome assembly GCA_036279775.1 of Fluviicoccus sp. Classification (GTDB taxonomy): domain Bacteria; phylum Pseudomonadota; class Gammaproteobacteria; order Pseudomonadales; family Moraxellaceae; genus Fluviicoccus. The sequence goes on from DASUIM010000432.1 coordinate 1,930, forward strand.
ACTGCTGAATACGACGTGCTGCGTGATGACGGTTTCGCCTACGCCCAGCGTCTGCAGGCGGCGGGGGTGACCGTACAGCATGAGCATTATGCCGACATCCACGGCTTCCTGAGTTTTCCGACGCTGTGCGCGTCCGGGGAGGAGGCTTTTGCGGCCATCGGGCGGTTTGTGGGGAAGGTGCTGTAAACGATGCGGGGCGGCCGTTCAGGCCGCTTCCATCCGCTTGATGCGCGCGGCCTTGATGGTGTTGTCGCGAATCTGCATCACTTCAATCAGGTAGTCTTCCAGCCGCAGGCCCAGCGCCGCGTCGGGAATCGTTTCCAGATGCTCCAGGATCAACCCGCTCAGCGTCTTCGCACCGTCGGTCGGCAAGTGCCAGTGCAATGAACGGTTGATGTCGCGCAGGCCCAGGCTGCCGTCAATGACATAGAAGCCGTCGGCATGCGGCGTGATGTCCTGATGGTTATCGGCGACGTTGGTGGTGAATTCGCCGACGATCTCTTCCAGAATGTCCTCCAGTGTCACAATCCCCTGCACATCGCCGTATTCATCCACCACCAGCCCCAGCCGCCGTTTCTGCTTCTGGAATTGCAACAGCTGCGCCTGCAAGGGCGTGCTTTCCGGCACGTAGTAGGGTTCGCGCACAAACTGCATGATGTCGGCCTTGCTGACGTTTTCCTGCCCCAGGAAGCGGGTAGTGTTGCGCGTGTGCAGGATACCGATGGTCTGGTTCAACTCGCCGCGATAGACCGGCAGGCGGGTGTGATGGGTGGTGCGCAGGATATTGAGGATCTCCCCGACCTCGTCATCCATGTTGATGCCCGCCACTTCCTGGCGCGGAATCATGATGTCGTTGACGGTTATGTTGTCCAGTTCCAGGATGCCCAACAGCATGTTGCGGTGCTTGGCGGGCAGGAAAACATCCTGGAGGATGGTATGCAATTCGTCGCGGGTCAGCTTGTCCTTGCGTTCGTGGCCGCTCTGGTTGAGCCGGAACAGGGCGTTGGTGACCTTGTTCAGCAGCCAGACCAGCGGGTGGAACAGCTTCAGCAGGGTGGGCAGCACATAGGACGCCAGTGACGCCACCCGCTCCGGATGGTTGGCGGCAAAGGTCTTGGGACCGACTTCGCCGAAGATCAGCAGCACAAAGGTCAGGATGGTGGCCGAGATGGTGGCGCCGACGTCATCCGAGACGCCAAAGCGTCCCGCCAGCGCGATGCCGATGAAGGTGGCGACCATGGCGACCAGGGTGTTGACGGTGGTGTTGCCGATCAGGATCACGCCGATCAGGCGGTCCGGCTGGCTGAGCAGGCCGAGGATGCGCTGCGCGTTGCGCTCGCCCAGCTTGGCGCGATGCTTCAGCCGGTAACGGTTGGAGGCCATGAGGCCGGTTTCAGAGCCCGAAAAGAAGGCGGAGCAAAGAATGAATACTGCGAGTAGGGCGAAAAGCAGCCCTAAATTGGTGTCGTCCAAGGGGGGGAGCCCGGTTTATGGGAATAGCCCCATCAGAAAGGGCAGCGCCGGGCGTGTCAAGAAAACTTGGCTTTCAATTGTTTACACTTTTTGCAGAACCAGTTCCAGCACGATTTTGGAACCGTAGAAACCCAGCACCAGCAGTGCAAAGCCGCTGAGCGTGAAGCGGATGGCGGTCTGTCCGCGCCAGCCGCGCAGGCGGTGCCCGCCGAGCAGGGCGGCGAAAACGCCCCAGGCGATCAGGCTGAACACGGTCTTGTGCACCACGTGCTGGGCGAACATGTTGTCCAGGCTGAGGAAACCGCTGACGATGGCCAGGGTCAGCAGCGCGAATCCCAGTCCGATCATGTCGAAGAGCACGGCCTCCATGGTTTGCAGCGGCGGCAGCACCTTCAACAGGGAGCGCGAGGAGGAGGGCGAGCGGTGTTTCAGGCCCCGGCTTTGCACCGACAGCAGCAGCGCGTGCAACGCCGCCATGAACAGCACGCTGTAGGCCAGGATGGACAGCAGGATATGGATTTCCATGCCCGGCGCCAGATGGGTCAGCGGCAGGTGCGCGGGGGATTGGAACAGCAGCGACAGCAACAGGCTGACCGCCGCCGCCGGATACGCGCCCAGGCAGAGCGCCAGCAGCGGCCGGTAGCTGGTGAAGAGAATGTGCATGGCCGCGATCAGCCAGCCGACCAGCGAAATGATGTGGAATAGTCCGAGGTGCAGGCCGTCGGCCTGAAAGATCTGTGACATGACCACCAGCCCGTGCAACGGCAGGGCCAGTACACCGAGGCCAAGGATGGCCGGACGGGGCAGGGGCAGCTTGCGGGCCAGAAAGTGCAGCAGCAGCAAGCAGGCGCCCAGATAACAGCCGATGGCCAGCAGGCCTGCAAGCATTAGGGACATGTCAACACAACCGCCTGACGGGAAAACACCGATTATAGCCGGATTTTTCAAGACAAAACCAAGCGGCGGCTATAGCATAGACAGGTTCTTTTTCCTATCCTTTAGGCCATTTTCCGCCTGACGACCAAGCGACGCACAAAACATGTTTGATAATCTGACCGAACGCCTGACCCAGAGCCTGCGCAATATCAGCGGCTCGGGCACCCTTACCGAAGACAATATCAAGGACACCCTGCGCGAAGTGCGTATGGCGCTGCTGGAAGCCGACGTGGCGTTGGCGGTGGTGCGCGATTTCATCGAGCGCATCCGCACCCAGGCGCTGGGCGCGGAAGTGATGCAATCGCTGTCGCCGGGCCAGGCTTTTGTCAAGATTGTCTTTGACGAACTGGTCAAGACCATGGGCGACGCCAACGAAAGCCTGAACCTGCACGCCGTGCCGCCCGCCGTGGTGCTGATGGCCGGCCTGCAGGGCGCGGGCAAGACCACCACGGTGGGCAAGCTGGCGCGCTTCCTCAAGGAGCGCAAGAAGAAGTCGGTGCTGGTGGTGTCGGCCGACGTCTACCGCCCGGCGGCGATCAAGCAGCTGGAGACCCTGGCGGGTGAGGTGGGGGTGACCTTCTTCCCCTCCGACCTGAGCCAGAAGCCGGTGGACATCGCCCGTGCGGCCATCGCCGAGGGCAAGCTCAAGTTCATCGACGTGGTGATCGTGGACACCGCCGGTCGCCTGCACGTCGACGCCGAGATGATGGACGAGATCAAGCAGGTCCATTCGGCGATCAATCCGGTGGAGACCCTGTTCGTGGTCGACGCCATGACCGGTCAGGACGCCGCCAACACCGCCAAGGCGTTCAACGACGCCCTGCCGCTGACCGGCGTGGTGCTGACCAAGGTCGACGGCGACGCGCGCGGCGGTGCCGCGCTGTCGGTGCGTGCCATCACCGGCAAGCCGATCAAGTTCCTCGGCATGGGCGAGAAGAGCGAAGCGCTCGATCCGTTCCATCCGGACCGCGTGGCCTCGCGCATCCTCGGCATGGGCGACGTGCTCAGCCTGATCGAGCAGGCCGAGCAGAACCTCGACCGCGAGAAGGCCGAGAAGCTCACCAAGAAGCTGAAGAAGGGCAAGGGCTTCGATCTCGAAGACTTCCGCGACCAGCTGCAACAGATGAAGAACATGGGCGGCCTGGGCAGCCTGATGGACAAGCTGCCGATGCTCGGCGGCATGAATCTCGGCCAGATGGGCAATGCCCAGCAGGTGGCGGAGAAGCAGTTCAAGCAGATGGAGGCGATCATCAACTCGATGACGCCTGCCGAGCGCCGTGATCCGGAAGTCATCAGCGGCTCGCGCAAGCGCCGCATCGCCCTGGGTTCCGGTACCCAGGTGCAGGATGTCGGCCGGCTGATCAAGCAGCACAAGCAGATGCAGAAGATGATGAAGAAGGTCACCGCCAAGGGCGGCATGGCCCGGCTGATGCGCGGCATGGGCAGTCTGATGCCCGGTGGCGGCATGCCGAAAGTGTGAGAATCGGGTGGCGATGCTCGCATCGCCGCCGATCTTCGCGGTCTGCTCTAGCAGGGCGCGATGAACCGAGGATGACTCCATGCCGGTGCCCGCTTTGGCGCGCGCCGGAAAAGGGCTTTGCAAAACCCTGGATAATCCTTAAAATGTGCGGCCTTTTGGGCCGTGGGCCCTAGTGTGCAAACAGTATTTGCAAGCACCGACTACAGGAACGAAGTTCAATGGTAACCATCCGTCTTGCTCGTGGCGGCTCCAAAAAGCGCCCCTTCTACCACCTGACCGTGACCAACAGCCGCTCCGCTCGTGACGGCCGTTTCGTCGAGCGCATCGGTTTCTTCAACCCGGTCGCTACCGGTGGCGAAGTGCGTCTGTCCGTCAACGCCGAGCGTGCCCAGTACTGGCTGAGCCAGGGCGCCCAGCCGTCCGAGCGCGCTGCCCAGCTGCTCAAGGAAGCGGCGCAAGCCTAAGCCTTGGTCATGCAGAAATCGCCGGCACCCGCCGAGGATCTCGTCGTTCTCGGAAAAATCTTTTCGGTGCATGGCATCCGCGGGGAAGTGAAAGTCTATTCCTACACCGATCCGCTGGATAACCTGCTGGACTACCGCCACTGGACGCTCACGCGCGATGGCGAGGTTCGTCAGGTCGAACTGGCAAGCGGGCGCCTGCATGGCAAAGCGCTGACTGCCAAGATCAAGGGGCTCGACGATCGCGACGAGGCCCGTGGCTATGCCGGATTTCTCATCTGTGTACCGCGCAGTCAGCTGCCGGCGCTGCAGGATGACGAGTTCTACTGGTATCAGCTGGAAGGTCTGAAGGTCATCAACCAGGATGGGCAGTTGCTCGGAACGGTCGATCACTTGCTGGAAACCGGCGCCAACGACGTGCTGGTGGTGAAGCCCTGCGCGGGGAGCGTGGACGATCGCGAGCGCCTGTTGCCCTATACGGAGCAATGCGTGCAGAAGATCGACCTGGCTGCCAGCGAGATGCGGGTGGACTGGGATGCGGATTTCTGACCCATGCGGGTAGACGTTCTCAGCCTGTTCCCCGAGATGTTCGCCGCCATCAGCGAGTACGGCATCACCAGCCGCGCGGTGAAGCAGGGACTCCTGCAGCTGCACTGCTGGAATCCGCGGGACTACACCGAGGACCGCCACCAGACGGTGGACGACCGGCCCTTCGGCGGGGGCCCGGGGATGGTGATGAAGATCAAGCCGCTGGAGCTGGCCCTGGCCTCTGCCAAGACAGCCGCAGGCGGTGCGGCCAAGGTGATCTACCTGTCGCCGCAGGGGCGTCGTCTGGAGCAGGCGGCGGTCCGCGAACTGGCAACGGAGGAACGACTGATCCTCATTGCCGGGCGTTACGAAGGCATCGACGAGCGTTTCATCGAGGCGCACGTGGATGAGGAATGGTCGATCGGCGATTATGTCCTGTCCGGCGGTGAGCTGCCGGCCATGGTGCTGATCGATGCGGTGACGCGGTTGCTGCCCGGAGCGTTGGGGCATGCAGATTCCGCCGAGGAGGACTCGTTTACCGATGGCCTGCTCGACTGCCCGCACTACACCCGACCCGAGGTGTACGAGGGCAGAAGTGTTCCGCCAGTGCTGCTCAGCGGCAACCACGAACACATCCGGCGCTGGCGTTTGCAGCAGTCCCTGGGGCGTACCTGGGAACGTCGTGTCGATCTTCTGGATAGTCGCTCGCTTTCTGGAGAAGAGAAAAAGCTGCTGGAGGAGTACATCCGCCAGCGGGACGATAGTTAACGTATCGATGGCAAGTCCGTGACTTGTCTTTGGAGCACAGCATGAGCAACAAGAACCTGATCATTCAGCAGATCGAAGCTGAACAGATGAACAAAGAGATCCCGGCGTTCGCCCCTGGCGACACCGTGATCGTGCAAGTGAAGGTGAAGGAAGGCGACCGTCAGCGTCTGCAGGCCTTCGAAGGCGTGGTGATCGGCAAGCGTAGCCGCGGCCTGAACAGCGCCTTCACCGTGCGCAAGATCTCCAACGGTGTGGGCGTGGAGCGTACCTTCCAGACCTACAGCCCGCTGGTCGACAGCATCAGCGTCAAGCGTCGCGGCGACGTGCGCAAGGCCAAGCTGTACTACCTGCGCGAGCTGTCCGGCAAGGCCGCCCGCATCAAGGAGAAGCTGGTCTAAGACCCGCTTCCCTG
>DASUIM010000433.1:0-2048 GCA_036279775.1 Fluviicoccus sp.
AATTTCCGCCAGTCGGCGCAGCCTGTTCCTGCGCCTGCAGCCTGTCAAGTCACCGGATCTGGATATCGGCGGGGCGGTGAACCGGCCGCAGCCGCTGCCCTTTGCCGTGCAGTATCTGGCGTCCAGCCAGTTCAACGAGGACCTGGCGTGCTTGCAGGGCGCGCTGGAGTCAGCGGCACGGCGTCAGGCAGCCGCCCAGTCATTCCCAGTCGTGTAGAATCGCGGCCATTGCCGCTTCAAAGAGATCAAACGCGTGAAACCGATCCCGTCGTTGCTTGCCGTGGCCGTTCTCGGCGGCAGCCTGAGCGCCTGCGTAAGCGCGCCGACCGCCAAACCTGCTCCCGCCCCGACAAAGCCGGTTTTCACCCAGCCCGCAATCGGTGGCAATGTTCCCGTGACGCCGGTCAGCCCGACGCCTTCGGCAGCTGCGGAGACAACGCCGTCACCGGAAACGGTCTTCCTGCCGCCGCTGGTTCCGCCCGTCGTTGTGCCCCCGGCACCCGGCCTGGACGAAGCCCAGGCCCGCGCCTTGCTGACCCGGCTGCTTCCCCCCGGCATCAAGGACCGAAACGGTTGGCGCAACGACATCCTGTCCGCCTTCACCGCTCTGAAAATCCCCTACGAAGCCCCGTATTTCTGCGCCGCGCTGTCCATCATCGAGCAGGAGTCCACCTGGCAGGCCGATCCGGTGGTGCCGGGTCTGGACAAGATCGTCTGGAAGGAAATCGATAAGCGCGCCGCGAAATATCATGTTCCGTTGCTGGCGGTGAAGGCCGCCTTCCTGAAATCATCCCCGGACGGCCGCAGCTACAAGGCCCGCGTCGATGCATTGCGCACCGAGAAGCAGATGAACGACCTGTTCGAGGACATGGCCACGGACGCCCAGAAACTTCATCTGCCGCTGGGCCTGAAGAACCCGATCCGCACCGGCGGGCCCATGCAGGTCAGCGTCGAGTTTGCCGAAGGCCATGTACGGGTGTGGCCCTATCCCTACAGCTACAAGGACAGCATCCGTTCCGAGGTCTTCAGCCGTCGCGGCGGCGTGTATTTCGGCATCGCCATGCTGTTGCAGTACCGGGTCAATTATCCGGACATGAGTTACCGCTTTGCCGATTACAACGCCGGGCGCTACAGCAGCCGCAATGCGGCGTTCCAGGCGGCGGTTGGCAAATTGAGTCGCCAGAAGATGGTGCTGGACGGGGATTTGCTGATGTACGAAAGCCGCGAAACCAGCACTACGCAGAAGCAACTGCTGAAGCTGGCATCGCGACTGAACCTGAGTGAATCAGCCATCGAGCGTGACCTGCGACTGGAAAAGACCGAAGGCTTCAGCCAGACGCCGCTGTACAAGCGCGTCTTCGAAGCGGCCTCAGCGCAGGCCGGTCGGCCCTTGCCGCAGGCGGTGATGCCGCAGATCCGGTTGAGCAGCCCCAAGATCACGCGCAAGCTGACCACCGAGTGGTTTGCTAAGCGCGTGGACGGGCGTTTCCAGAAATGTCTGGCGAGGGTTCCTGACGCTTAACAGGCCGACTCGTCAGGATTACTCGATCATCCCTTTTTCCAGCACCCCGACAATCATGTCGGCCAGCACGGAAACCAGTTCACGGTCCTTGATGACCGGGCTGCCTTCGCACAAATGCCGGGCCACCGTTGCCATGGCCCCGTTCAACAGCACGTACAAGCGGATGTGCAGGTCCTCAATGGGATAGGTGCGGAAATGCTGGCGGAAATAGGCCGCGCAGAGTTGCAGCAGGTGCTGTTCGATCACCGCCATTGACCGTTGCAGCGACAGGCGGCTCCAGTGTCGTGACAGCTCCATGAATACTGGGTTGGCGCGCAAGTGTTCAAGGGTAAAAAGTATGGAAGTTTCGGCAATGTCCCGCATTGACAGCGCCTTCAGGTCATAACCCGCCGCGTGTCCCACCAGCGTTTGCAGCAGGTCCTGCGTCATGCGGTCCTGCAAGGCTTCAATCATCTCCTCCTTGTTGCCGAAGTAGTGGTACAGCGAGGCGATGTTCACCCCGGCTTCCTCGGCAATATGGTTGGTG
>DASUIM010000435.1:0-4823 GCA_036279775.1 Fluviicoccus sp.
CCTACAACCGGCCGCTGCGCTTCACGTCCAGATAGCGATTGACCAGCCCGACCGCCAGGCGGCCGGGCTCGGTGTCCAGCACCAGCACCCCGGCGTGGCGCAGGCCGTTCAGCTGCCGGTCACGCAAGGCCAGATAATCCTCGGCGGCGGCCAGCGTGAAGGCTTCGTCCACATCCGCCGGGGCCTGTTGCCGCAAATCCTCGAACACCTGTTCCCGCAGCGTTGCCAGCAGCACCAGATGGCGCTTGCCCAGCACGCGGCAGGCTTCCAGCAAATCCGGTCCGTCTTCATCCCGCACATTGGTCAGGATCACGATCAGCGAACGCTTGCGCAACCGCTTGCCCAGATCCTGCACCGCGCGCAGGAAATCCGGCGTGGCGGCGGTGGGCTCCAGGTCATAGACCCGGTTCATGATCTGCTTCACCACATGGTTGCCCTTGGCGGGCGCCAGATAACGGTCCGAACCGGCGAAAGTCATCAGGCCGACGGCATCGCCCTGATGGCTGACGGCATGCGCCAGCAGCAGCAGCGCGTTCAGTGTCTGGTCAAAGTGGGACAGCGCGCCGTCCTGGGCGCGCATGCGGAAGCCGGTGTCCAGCAGCAGCATCACCTGCTGGTCGCGTTCGTCCTGGTATTCGCGGGAAATCAGCTTGCGCAGGCGGGAGGTGGCTTTCCAGTCCACCTGGCGCGGTGAGTCACCCTCGCGGTATTCGCGCAGCTGGTGGAACTCGAGGCCTTCGCCGCGCCGGGGCCGCAGGCGGATGCCCAGTTGCGACAACCGGTTGTCGGTGGCCAGCAGCGCGTAGCGCGCCACTTCGGCAAAGTTCGGATACACGCGGAAGGGCGAGGCCACCGCCAGCCGCCGGGTCTGGTTGAGCAGGCCCAGCCGCCCCAGCAGGCGGATTTCACACAGGCCGATTTCCCGGTCGCCGCGCTGCAGGCTGCGGACACGGTAATCCACCCGCAGCACCTTGCCGGGGTTCAGCGTCAGGGTCACCGGCAAGCCTTGCTGCTCGGCGCCGGCGGGCAGGTGATCCAGGACTTCCAGCCGCGCGGACACCTTGCCCGGCAGCGACAGGGACAGACCGGCGGTCTGCCATACCGCCAGCGGCCAGATGGCGGGAATCTCGCGTTTCAGGCGCGGCGAGGGCGTGGCCAGCAGCGCCAGCGCTTCCAGCAACACCGCCGTCAGCAGGACCACCGGCGCGGCCAGCCACAGCGTTTGCCAGCCTTCCCAGAAAACGGCGGCCAGACCGGTGGCCAGCCAGACGGCCAGCAGCATCAGCAAGCGGTGGGTGGGTTGCATGCGGAAGCCTAGACGCGCGGCGCGGGCACGGATTGCAGGATGGCGGCGATCACGTCGTCAGTGCTCTGGCCTTCCATTTCCAGCTCCGGCGACAGGATCAGGCGGTGCCGCAGTGCCGGTCCGGCCAGCCGCTTGACGTCGTCGGGCACCACATAATCACGTTCATCCAGCAAGGCCGAGGCGCGGGCGGCGCGCAACAGGGCGATGCCGCCGCGCGGTCCGGCCCCGACGGCGATGCCCGGCCAGTCACGGGTGGCGCGCACCAGCTGCGCGGCATAGTCGCGGATGCTGTCGTCAATGCGGATGCCCGCCACCAGCTGCTGCACGGATTGCATCGCTTCCGGCGACATCAGGGTTTGCAGGGAGTCAAAGTCAAGGGTGTCACCGGTCTTGCCGTTGGTCACCAGCGACAGCAACTGCTGCTCTTCCTTCAGCGAGGGGTAGCCGATCACCACCTTCAACAGGAAACGGTCGAGCTGGGCCTCCGGCAGGGGATAGGTGCCTTCCTGCTCGATCGGGTTCTGGGTGGCCATGACCAGGAACGGGCGCGGCAGTTCGTGCGACTGGCCGTCAATGGTGACCTGGTATTCCTGCATGGCTTCCAGTAGCGCCGCCTGCGTCTTGGCGGGGGCGCGGTTGATTTCATCGGCCAGCACCAGATGGGCGAAGACCGGGCCGCGACGGATGTGGAACTGCTCGCTTTTCAGGTCGTAGAGCGCGTGGCCGGTGACATCGCTGGGCATCAGGTCGGGGGTGAACTGGATGCGGTTGAAGCTGCCACCGAAAGTACGGGCCAGCGCGCGGATCAGCAACGTCTTGCCCAGACCGGGCACCCCTTCCACCAGCACATGGCCGCTGGCCAGCAGGGCGATCAGCAGCTGTTCGACGGCATCCTGCTGGCCGACCAGCGCCTTGCCGATTTCCAGGCGCATGTTGCGGACCAGCCGCCCGGCCGCTTGCAGCAGGGAAAGGGTGTCAGCGGAAGTAGGCAGATCGGTCATGTCAGTTTCCTGAGTTGGTTGAGGGTGCGCATGTCGTGCAGGAAGCGCGCGAGATCACGGGCGGGGGCGGCGGTCAGCGCCAGACGGATGACGTCGTCATCCAGACCGGTATGCCGGTGCAGTTCGGCCACCAGCGCCGCATCCTCCAGCCGCCGCCAGTGCGGATGCCGGCGGAAGGCGTGCTGGCGCAGGCTCTGCCGCACCGATTGATAGAGCCGGTCGTGGCGTCCGGCGTACCACAAATATCGTCCGGCGGCCTGCAGATGTTCCGCCAGACGGCGGCGCGGCTGGTCGGGGGAAGGCAGCAGCGGCCCGAAGCGGGCGTTGCCGAACCAGACCAGCGCCAGACACAGCACCGCCAGCGTGGTCAGCGGCTGCCAGGCTTTGCGCCACAGCAATTCCAGAATACCCGGCACATCGCCGCCGTAGACGATGCTGATGCGTCCGGTGGCGGGCGTTCCTTCCAGCAAGTGCGCCAGCAGGGCGGCGTTGTCCTTGTAGCTGATCGCCCGGTTGCTCCACAGTCCGGCCTCGCTGACCACGATCACCCGGCCGTCGCCGACGCGGTAAACCAGCACATGCACGCCGTTGGCGTCGGCCCAGGATTCCGCCGCCTTGTCCTGGGTGTCTTCCAGCCGGTACCGCGCCTGGAAATTGGTTTCCAGCCAGCCGGAAGCGGCCGGGGACAGCAGGCGGCGGTCAGGGCTGACACTGTCTTCCTCGTCATCATCCCCGTTGTCCAGTTCCCGGTCGTGCAGGCGCACGCCCAGCGGCGACAGCAGCGGGTCACGCACCAGCCGTCCTTCCTGCCCCAGATACTGCGCCGGAATCAGCAGGCGGTTGCCGCCGCGCACCCAGTCCAGCAACGGCTCGATGTCCTTGGCGGGAACGGTTCCGGAGGGCATGGTCAGGATCAGGGCGCCCGGCTGGCCGGGAACGCTGTCGTATTCCGGCTGGAAGCGGACAACATGGCCATAGCCCTCCAACAGCCGTCCGGCGGCCAGATAAGGGTTTTTCAGCGCCTCCTCGCTCCACTTCGGCGCGGAACGGGACGGCACGACTTCAAACAGCAGGGCGCCTGCCAGCAGCAACAACGCCGCCACGGCCAGTCCCAGCCAGGCGGAACGGGTCAGGGTCATGCTTCACCCCCGCGCCGGAAATGACGGCGATAGGTTTCGGCCAGCGCCTCGAAGCTGCCGGGGGGCTGATGCGCCCAAGCCAGGGCCTGCCAGGCGCGGACAATGCGGGTGAAGGCCTCGACCATTTCCGGCGTCTGGGCGGCGCGCACCAAGCGCAGGTTTTCGCTTTCGGTGGCGGGGGCGGGCAGCGCCAGCGCCGCCACCGCGCCGCGATACAGCAGGCTGAGCGCCTGACGGGACTGACCGTTGCGCCAGCAGGCTTCGGCGGCGGCGGCGACATCGTCCGGCAAGGGCTGGGCAAACGATTCACGATCCTCACGGATCACGGCCGGTGACGCTGCGTCCACCGGGCGGGGCACGCGGTCCAGCAAGGCCAGCCAGCGGCGGCGGTACCGGAACGCCAGGATCAGCACCAGCAAGGCCAGCAGCCACAAGGCATGATGCACCAGCCAGACAAAGATTTCGCCGAAAGCCTTCAACCAAGTCCCGGTCGAGGGATCAGGATCGGCTTCCTTCTTCGGGGAAAACAGTTTGCGCAGCCACTCATTCCGCAGGCGCAGTTGCCGGGTTTCTTCACGGTGGGCGAAATCGGGGCCGTTCAGTACCGCACGGAGTTTCTCTGCGGCGGTGGCGGCCTCCGGGGCATGCACCGCGCCGGGCGGGATGTGCGGGGCGGCCGTTTCGGGGGTGACCTCTTCCTGGGTGCCCGTGACGGTCAGCGGCAAGAGGAACAGGCTCAGGGACAAGGCAAAGGCGGACAGGCGTTTCATGTCAGTCGCCGCCTCCCGTTTGCAGCCGTTGCGCCAGCTGACGGAAGGCGATTTCAATATCCCAGGCTTCCAGGTCGGTACGGCGGTTCAGGTAGAGCAGGAAGGCGGAAGCCACGTAGAACGGTTCCACCAGGGTGACCGACAGGCCGTAAATCAGCACCAGCAGATCCCGCTTCCAGTCGCCGGCATTGGCGTTAAGGAAGTCCGCGACAATATCCAGATCCTGAAAGGCCGGGGCAAACCACACCACCAGGCTAAGCAGGCCGATGAAGACCGACATCTCGGCCGCCATGTAGATCTGGATCAGCCAGCGCGCCCGTCCGGTCTGGTTCTTGCGGATCAGGGCAATACGCTGGTCGCGGGCCGTCCCCTTCAGGTCTTCCAGCAGCCGCACCGGCAGCACGTAGGCGCGGCTGAGGCTTAACCGCCGCAGGGTCAACGCGCCGAACAGGCCCGCGCCGGGAAAACCGCGAAAGGCCGCCAGCGCCTCGCGCAGGGTCGGACGCACACCAAACACCGCGCGGCTGAGTATCCACAGCGCCAGATAGTCGAAGGCGGGTTTCAGCCACCACAGGATGCCGATGCCCAGCAGACGGCCGGTCAGGTG
>DASUIM010000436.1:0-4277 GCA_036279775.1 Fluviicoccus sp.
GGCCGCCAGCAGTTCTACATGGATCACCCCTGGATGATCGCGTTCGGCGAAGGCTTCGTGTCCTACCGGCCGCCGGTGGACTTGAAAACGCTGGACGATGTGCACAACCTCAAGCCCAACGGCAACAAGGAAATCGCACTGAACTTCATCACGCCGCACCAGAAGTGGGGCATTCACTCGACCTACACGGACAACCTGTTGATGCTCACGCTCAACCGTGGTGGCCCCGTGATCTGGCTGAGCGAGGATGACGCGAAGAAGGCCGGCATCGTCGACAACGACTGGGTCGAGCTGTTCAACACCAACGGCGCGATCGCTGCCCGTGCGGTGGTGAGCCAGCGCGTCAAACCTGGCATGGTGCTGATGTACCACGCCCAGGAAAAGATCATCAACACCCCGGGTTCGGAGATCACGGGCACACGGGGTGGCATCCACAACTCGGTGACGCGTGTGGTGCTCAAGCCCACACACATGATCGGTGGCTACGCGCAGTTCAGCTACGGCTTCAATTACTACGGCACGATCGGCACCAACCGCGATGAATTCGTGGTGGTGCGCAAGATGAACAAGGTCGACTGGCTGGACGGTGAAGAGACCTCCGGCACCAGCTCGCAAGGAGTGCATGCATGAAGATCCGCGCACAAATCGGCATGGTCCTGAACCTGGACAAGTGCATTGGTTGCCACACCTGCTCGGTGACCTGCAAGAACGTCTGGACCAGCCGCCCCGGCGTCGAGTACGCCTGGTTCAACAACGTCGAAACCAAGCCTGGTATTGGTTATCCCAAGGAATGGGAAAACCAGGACAAGTGGAACGGTGGCTGGGTCCGCAAGGGCAATGGCAAGATCGAGCCGCGCCAAGGCGGCAAGCTCAGCCTGCTGATGAAGATCTTCGCCAACCCGAACCTGCCGCAGATCGACTACTACTACGAGCCTTTCACCTTCGACTACGAGCACCTGCAATCGGCGCCCAAGTCCAAGGCACCGCCCACAGCTCGCCCACGCAGCCTGATCACCGGCAAGCGCTTGGAGAAGATCGAGTGGGGGCCCAACTGGGAAGAAATCCTGGGTGGCGAGTTCAGCAAGCGCAGCAAGGACAAGAACTTCGACGATATCCAGAAGGACATCTACGGGCAGTTCGAAAACACCTTCATGATGTACCTGCCTCGCCTGTGCGAGCACTGCCTCAACCCCGCCTGCGTGGCCGCGTGCCCGAGCGGCGCGATCTACAAGCGCGAGGAAGACGGCATTGTGCTGATCGACCAGGACAAGTGCCGCGGCTGGCGCATGTGCGTTTCCGCCTGCCCTTACAAGAAGATCTACTTCAACTGGGAGTCCGGCAAGTCGGAGAAGTGCGTGTTCTGCTACCCGCGCATCGAAATGGGCGAACCTACCGTCTGCTCGGAAACCTGTGTCGGCCGTATCCGCTACCTCGGCGTGCTGCTCTATGACGCCGACAGGATCGAACAGGCCGCCGCCACCGAGAACGAGGGCGACCTCTACCAGGCGCAGCTGGACATCTTCCTCAACCCGAACGACCCCGCCGTGATCGAAGCCGCCCGCAAGGAAGGCATTCCCGATTCGTGGATGGAGGCCGCCCGCCGCTCGCCCGTCTACAAGATGGCGATGGAGTGGAAGATCGCCTTCCCGCTGCACCCGGAATACCGCACGCTGCCGATGGTCTGGTACATACCGCCGCTGTCGCCGATCCAGAACGCCCACGCCAAGGGCCAGATGGGCAGCAACGGCGTCATCCCCGACGTCAACTCGCTGCGCATTCCGCTGCGTTATCTGGCCAACCTGCTGACCGGCGGCAACGAAGCGCCGGTGAAGCTGGCGCTGGAACGGATGCTGGCGATGCGTGTCTACAAGCGCGAGCAGCAACTGCATGGCGAAGGCAATGTTGCCGTCCTCAAGCAGACCGGCATCAACGCCGCCATGGTCGAGGAGATGTACCGCTACATGGCCATCGCCAACTATGAAGACCGCTACGTCATTCCCAGCGCCCACCGCGAATACGCCGGCCGCGCCTTTGACGTGCGTTCCGGTTGCGGTTTCACCTTCGGCAATGGCTGCACCAACGGCGACAACGACGCCGACCTGTTCGGCAAGCAGCGCAAGCCCAACCTGTGGGGAGGCACTCATGAGTAATCCGCTGACTTTCCGGGCGCTCAGCCATCTGCTGATGTATCCCGATGACGCGATGCGCAAGGAGCTGCCCGCCGTGATCGACGTGCTGCGCGAGGAGCGCAGCCTGTCGGAAGGCACCCGCCGCGCGCTGATGGGCTTCGCCCAGGACATCCATGCCGGTGACGGCTGGGATGTGCAGGAGACCTACGTCAACCTGTTCGACCGCACCCGCTCGCTGTCGCTGCACCTGTTCGAGCATGTGCACGGCGAATCGCGCGATCGCGGCCCGGCGATGGTCGACCTGATCAACGTCTACGCCAAGCACGGCCTGGAACTGACCGACGGCCACGAGCTGCCGGACTACCTGCCGATGTTCCTGGAGTTCCTGTCGGTGCTGCCGCTGGACGAGGCAATGGCGCTGTTGAAGGAGCCGCTGCACGTGATCCAGGCGCTGGGCGCGCGGCTGCGCAACCACGACTCCGCCTACGGGCTGGTGTTTTCCGCGCTGGAAGAACTGGCGGGCGTGCGCCCGCTGATCGCCAGCGAACCGGCGCAGGAAGAAGACATTGACGCCGCCTGGCAGGACGCGGAAGTCCGCTTCCTGGACAACACCGCCCCCTGCAGCAGCGCCGCCGGCCGGCCCTGACACGAGGATATGATTATGGATTCCATGGCAACCTGGCTGAACACCCTGCTGTTCGGCATTTATCCCTACATCGCCTTCGCGGTGTTCCTCATCGGCTGCGTCATCCGCTTCGACCGCGAACAGTACAGCTGGAAGGCCAGTTCCTCCCAGTTGCTGGACCGCAGCAGCCTGCGGCTGGGCAGCAACCTGTTCCACGTCGGCGTGCTGCTGATCATCGTCGGCCATCTGGTCGGCCTGCTGACCCCGCACGCCCTGTACACCCAGGTGATCAGCGTCGAGAACAAGCAACTGCTGGCGATGGTCGCGGGCGGCATCTTCGGCACGCTGTGCTTCCTTGGCCTGTTCCTGCTGATCACCCGCCGCCTGAACAGCCCGCGCCTGCGCGCCCACACCCGCTTCAGCGACTGGCTGGTGCTGTGGATGCTGTTCATCCAGGTCACGCTCGGCCTCAGCACCATTTTCGTTTCCGCCCAGCACATGGACGGCAGCAGCATGATGAAGCTGGCGGAATGGGCGCAGCACATCGTCACCTTCCGCAGCGGCGCGGCTGACTTCATCCTGGATGAAAGCCTGATCTTCAAGGTGCACATCTGGCTGGGCCTGTCGCTGTTCGTGGTGGCGCCGTTCACGCGGCTGGTGCATGTGATCAGCGCGCCGGTGTGGTATCTGCTGCGGCCGGGGTATCAGATTGTGAGAAGCCGGAACGCGCGGTAATTGAGCAATCCATTCCCCCCTATGCAATAGGGGGGAGGCCCGCAGGGGCCGGGGGGGGGTTAGGGCAGTCGCCCGAACACGATGCTGTGTTATGGCCACGGCCCGCAACCCCCCGACGCCTTCGCGTCGCCCCCCTGTTGCACAGGGAGGGAATGATGTCTTGTATTGGAGACTTTGAAATGACCCCCATCACCGTCAACCATAAAGAAATTCCCGAAGCCATCATTGGCCAGGAAATGCAGTACCATCCCGCCGCCAGCCGTCAGGAGGCGTGGCAGCGCGCTGCCGAGGCGCTGGTGCTGCGCGAATTGCTGTTGCAGGAGGCCCATCGCGAAGCCGTCGCCCAGGTGGATAACGACGAGGCCGAGCTGATCGACCTGCTGCTGGCGCGCGTGCTGCGCGTGGAAGAGCCGCAAGCCGAAGCCTGCGAGGCCTTCTACGCCGCCCAGCGCCACCGCTTTGTCGGGCCGGACAACGCGCCGCTGTCCTACGAACAGGTGGATGCGCTGATCCGCGCCGAACTGCAGGCCCGCGCGTTGCGCCAGGCCTTGACCGACTACCTGAAAGGCCTGGTGGCCAAGGCCGACATTCGCGGCATCCGTCTGGGGCAGGCGGTGCTGCCGGTGTTCAGCCTCAACTGATCCCAACACGTTTACGGAGGTTCCCATGGATTACCTGAATTCGCCGGTCGGACAGATTGCCGCGCAATTGCCGGGCGCCACCGGAGTCTTCCAGAAATACGGCATCGACTTCTGCTGCGGCGGCAAGAACTCGCTGCAGCAACTGGT
>DASUIM010000437.1:0-2380 GCA_036279775.1 Fluviicoccus sp.
GCGCTGACGGCCTCGACATTCCCATCCACGACTATTTCCTGGGTTTTCCGCCGCCACGCCTGGGGCGTTTTAACCGCCGGGTGCGTTTCTTCCGCCGCGCCACCGGCGCGTACGACACCGGCAAGCAGGTACACGAATCGATTACCGTTCAAGGGACGGTGAAGCAGGCTGCCGGCGCCATCCGTCATTACGGCGAGAACACCATCGCCATCAAGGTGGAAAAGAACAACCTGTATTCCAGCCTGCGCGCCCGTGAAAAGGCGGCCAAGGGCAAGCAGGCCAGCGTCGTGAAGCTGGTGATGATCTTCCCGCTGACCTTCATCAAGTCGTACGTGTTCCGCCGCGCGTTCCTCAACGGCAAGCGCGGTTTCATTTCCAGCACGGTGAATGCGTTTTACGCCTTCCTGAAGGAGGCCAAGCTGTACGAGGCCAACCTGAAGGCGGGGCAGGGGCAGGACCGGCCCTGAGGCCGGTCGGCGGGATTACAGGGCCTTGCCTTCGTATTGACGGTCGGCGTGATAGGAGGAGCGCACCATCGGGCCGCTCCAGATGTTGGTGAAGCCGAGCTTGCGGCCGTATTCGGCGTATTCCTTGAACTCGTCGGGATGAACGAAACGGTCCACCGGCGCGTGATTCTTCGACGGCTGCAGGTACTGGCCGATCGTCACCAGTTCTACGTCGTGCGCCTTCAAATCATCCAGCACCGCAAATACCTCTTCCTTCGTTTCGCCAATGCCGACCATGATGCCGCACTTGGTGGCCACGTCCGGGCATTCCTGCTTGAAGCGCTTCAGCAGTTGCAGCGAGTGCTGGTAGTCCGAACCGGGACGGATGGCCTTGTAGATGCGCGGTACGGTCTCGATGTTGTGGTTGAACACGTCGGGCGGGCATTCGCGCATGATGCGCAGCGCGATGTCCATGCGGCCGCGGAAGTCCGGGACGAGGATTTCCATCTTCGTGGCCGGGTTCAGGGCGCGGGTTTCACGGATGCAGTCGACGAAATGCTGCGCGCCGCCGTCTTCCAGGTCGTCGCGGTCGACCGAGGTCACCACCACATACTTCAGCTTCAGGTTGGCGATGGTTTCGGCAAGATGGCGGGGTTCATCGGGGTCCAGGGCGTTGGGGCGGCCGTGGGCGACGTCGCAGAACGGGCAGCGGCGGGTGCAGATGTCACCCATGATCATGAAGGTGGCGGTGCCGCCGCCGAAGCATTCCGGCAGGTTGGGGCAGGCCGCTTCCTCGCAGACGGTATGCAGCTTCTGTTCGCGCAGCAGCCCCTTGATGCGCTGCACCTCGCCGGGGTTGCTGACACGGACACGGATCCAGTCCGGTTTGCGCGGCAGGGTTTCGGTGGGGATGACCTTGACCGGGATGCGCGCGACCTTTTCCGCGCCGCGCAGCTTTTCGCCCTGTACCACCTTGACTGGATCGTTCATGGTCACCCCCGCTGGATTGAGGGCGGTATTCTAGCGCAAATGACCGCGCCCGGGGGCGTCATGCGGCCAAGGTCGAAGACGGTCAGCGCTTGTGCTTCTCGACCTCGCCGGCTTTTTCCATCAGTTGCAGGAACTGCCAGCTGAAGTCCGGGGCCAGGCGGTTGACCAGCTGGCCGACCTGCGCCAGCTTGCCGGGGAAAATCACTTCCCGGCCTTTTTCCAGCGCCCGCTCCATCTCGTCCAGGACGAAGTCCGGCTCGATCACCAGCCCGGCCTTCCGGCACATCGCCAGGAATCCGCCTTCGTGGTGAGTCTTCTTGGTATCCAGCAACGGCGTGTTGACGGCAGGCGGGCAGACCAGCGCGATACGCAGGCCGCTGCCCCGGTTCTCGCGGATCAGCTGGCGGGCGTACATGTTGGTGGCGGCCTTGGTGGCGCTGTAGGCGCCCATCCAGGGCGAGGGCAGGTAGCCGGTCAGCGAACCGAAGATGATGATGTCGCCGGTCTTGCGCGCCAGCATCTCCGGCAGCACCGCCTTGGTCAGGAACACCGTGCCGTCGTAGTTGATGTGCATCTGGCGCACAATCTGGGTGCTGGACAGCTCGTTGAGCAGGCCCATCGGCATGATGGCGGCACAATGCATCAGCCGGTCGATCTGGCCGTGGCGATGCTGGATCTCGGCAATGGTGCGCTCGACATCGACATGCTTGGAGACATCACAGACGTAGGGATGAACGTGGCGCAAGCCGTGAGCGGTTTCACCCAGTCCCTTTTCATTGGTGTCGAGGATGGCGACATTGACGCCCTGCGCGGCCAGACGGCGCGCGGCCAAGCGGCCGAGACCGCTGGCTCCGCCGGTAATAACGGCCAGATGTCCGTGAAATCCCATGTTGTTCCCCCTCCGGATGCCAAATGTTTAAGTAGTACGATCGTCCAATAATGAT
>DASUIM010000438.1:0-8702 GCA_036279775.1 Fluviicoccus sp.
GCCGAGAGTCATGGCGCAGGCGCGCCAGAGCCCCACCGTCCACAGCAAGGGAAGAAATATCACCAGTCCGATCAGCGGTGCACTGAAGGCGATCGGAATGCTGAGCAGCGCCTTGGGACGACGATGATGATCGGCATGCCAAGTCTTGAAGGGCGGCAAGCCGTGCAATACAAAGCGATGCACGGCGTATTCGATCAGGGTGGAGGCCGCCAGACCTGCCAGCATGTATCCGGCCAGGACAGGCCGCAGTTCCCGCGGACCGGTATACAGAAAAACGGCCAAAGCCAGGGCGGCGGCGCCATACAGGAAAAAATCGGCGAAATACGCCCACTTGCGGTGTTCCAGCGTGAATACGTGCATGGTGTTCCTCGGTCGGATCGGAAGAGGGGCAAGCCCGCTTCCCAGACTAGGGGCGAAGGTTTGGAGGGTCTGTGCGATAGCGAACAGTGTCCGGCGGTATTGAACCGCCGGGTGACAGCGTTACCAGGCCGGTGCGGGAATGGTCAGCGGGGTGTCGGCTGACAGTTGCACGGCTGATATGGTCTGCCCGCCGTAGTTGTCCTTGCCGGAGTCGGGGCCATAGCTGATCCCGGTGAGAGGCACGGTGGCGGCTTTGGCGGCTTTCAGGACAAGGCGGTTGCCGGCTGCATCCAGCACCAGGCTGCCGGTCACCCCCGAGGCGTTATAAGTCATGCGATTGTTCATCAAGGAGCGAATGGCGTGCTGGGAGGGACTGCGTACGGGCAAGTTGAACACGGCATTGTATTTGACCAGGGTCGCCTTGATGAGATCGCCGAGCGTGGAGTTGACGCCGTTATAGGCGCGAAGGTTTGCCTGGTGGAACATCAGCGGATCCATGCTGTACTTCAGCAGATAGCCCAGCATCATGTCGGATTCGCGGGACAGAATTTCCTGATAGCTCAAGGCATGATCCCAGGTAGCGTACTGGCCGCCCGGGGCATAGAAGTAGTTGTACTCTGACGTCCATTCGGCGGGCGTGGACACGTTGTAGTACAGATTGGTCGGATAGCGCGGAATGATCAGGATGCCCGGCTGCAAGGGGCTGTAGAGCCCGGCATTCGGGCTGGGATTGTCGCCGTTGGGTTCCGAGGTATCCGAGAGTATCCCGCGCAGGCCGAATTGCACGGCGGCGAGCAGAAAAGCGGGGTTATTCAACCCGGTTATGTTCGGCTGGACCAGGCTGTCTTTTGCATATTGCTGAAGACCGAGCTGGGTGGCGGCCGTGTCGTTCAATTGCAGTTCAAGCAACGCATCCGCATAGTTCATGTCATCCAGCGATTCATGGTCGTAGGTATGGCTGATCCACTTGAAGGTGTTTTGTCCTGTCCTGACGGCCGGGGTCAGCGTATCACTGGTACTTGCGGAGGCGCCCACCCCGTTAAAGGCCATCTCCAGGCGCAGTTGTACGCTGTTGGGGCTGGAGGCGTTCAGTTGGTTTTGCCAGTTGATGATTTTCTGGAAGTCGGTGCCCTTGATGCGGTAGGTCAGGCCGGACTCATCCGAGAGCGCGCGGGGATCCCAGAGCTGGCTGGGCAACAGGATATCGTCAACCTGCGGGTTCATGTAGACCCGGCGCTCTCCCAGGAAAAAGCCCTTGCTGACCCAGTTGATAATGCCATAGCCCAAGGCGAGGGAGTGAATCAGGTCCGCGCCGCCATCGGTCGTGACGGCCAGGTTCTGGCGGGCATCCGGATAGGTGTAGATGGATGCAATGGCGTAGCCATCCGCCGTTTTCAGCAAGGGTACGGGATTGATGGCGGATGCGGGTGTGGCCAGATAGGCCCAGACATCCCGGAAAATCAGCGGGCCGGCAGGGTTCAGATAACCGAATACCTGCTTTCCTGTCGGCGTCAGAAACGTTTTCAGCGGGGTGCTGCCGGTATCAATCCCGTCACTGTTGGCGTTGCTTAACTTCAGGCCATAGTCGGGGAAACCGTCAGGATAGGTATACAGTGTCGCCTGCCTCACCCTGAACGTGGCTTCGTATTGCGTCAGCAACTGCCATTGGGCAGTGGTCAATGCGCTTTCATAGTTGCCGGTTGCGGGGTTGAGGTATCCCAGATTCCCGGTGCTCAGCAAGATACCCTGATAGTGCCCCCGACCCTGTCCATCCGACAGGCGAAGCGCGGTGAGCGGGGTTTCCGAGGCAATCAGGGTATCGTAGGGGATGCCGATCTGATCCAGTACCGTCGTAATGGCGGTATAGGTCTGTTCAGTGCCGTCAGCCGAGACGACGAGCATTTTCATGTCGATGGATTTGGCGGTTTCTGCCCGGGCGGTGATCGGTTCCAGAGCCAGCAGCATCAGTGTAATCATCAGGACGTTAGCCAGGAATCTGCTGTCGTGTCTTGAGTTCATCGTATTCTCCACAAAAATCCCGCCGGGACTTATCAGCCCGGTGCGGGAGTTCCGACAATGGTGTTTTGAAACGGGGAATGGAGCGGGGGAGCGCAAGCGCCGTGTCA
Source organism: Fluviicoccus sp. (assembly GCA_036279775.1). Lineage (GTDB taxonomy): Bacteria > Pseudomonadota > Gammaproteobacteria > Pseudomonadales > Moraxellaceae > Fluviicoccus. The sequence goes on from DASUIM010000438.1 coordinate 2,487, forward strand.
CGATTTCACCAGCTTCCGCTGCCGCTGGGATTTGTGTACGGCGGGTTTGACGGGGCCGAGCACAACATGGTGTTTGGCTACTGTCTGGAAATGGCCCGGAATCCTCGGGGGACTGGCGGATTGGGCCGGGGAGGGTGTGGCGACAGTCACCAGCACCAGACTGGACAAAATATAGGAAAGGGAATGGTAAAAGCGGTGGGCCAAGCATTTCATAACGATGTCCTGTGACATGAACGGGTACGATGAAATCTCGCCTAAGTCCGGTTTCCGTTCTGTTCGCGACAAAACATAGATGCATGTTTTTTAAGAGGCGGCGCAGCTGGCAATATGGGTTCGGGTGGCGTCACGGGTCAGGCGGTGAGCGATGCGGCACGATCCGGAGAAACAAAAATTCCCGACTGCCAAGCAGCGGGAATCCGGGTGAACGCGGGGGTGGTGACGGAGGCTTACATCCGGTAGACGAATCCGGCATATACCCCGTGCACATCATCCTTGCGACCGTCCGCCCTGGCGATATTCGCGTAAACCTGGTATTCGGCCCGTAACGACCAGGCTTCGTTCAGGAGGAGGTTTACGCCGGCGCCGACCAGCAGGCTGTTGCCATTTTCATCCTTCACGGGAACGCCCTGAACGCTGCCGGAGCTGTCGGTTTTGTAGTGCGCCATACCCGCCCTCCCGTAAATATTGAACATGTCGCTAAGCGGCATCACACCCAGTACGCTCAACGTCACAGCGCTGGATTTCTGGGATGCCGAGAACTGGTTGTCCTTGGAGTCGAAGATAGTCCCGAAACTGGTGTAGCCCAGTTCAACGCCGATATTGTCGTTAAACTCATAGCCCGCCTCCGCTTTGACGCCCCGGTCGGAGTCCGAGCAATTGGTAATGTTGTCGCAGTACTTCCGGGCCTTTGCCCAACCGTAATCCAGGCCGGCAGTGAAGCTGCCCGCCGACGCCTCAGGAACCATTCCGCTTACCGACGCGGCCAGGATAATCAGAGGTAAAGTGCGCATTGACATGATGAATACTCCAGTGGATTTCCGGCGCGGACGCCCAGTGCCGGAGGGTACATGCGGTGGGAATCACCGCATGCTGTTGGGGCAACGATTTTGCGGTGCTGTCCTGGCAGGCAGTATGTCGCCATGCGGCAGGGGTGTCGGTTCACTATCGCGCATAGCGTTACAAAGTCAGTGAAGGCGGTACGGAAATGATGATCTTCAGGGGCCGGTTCCCGGACGCCTTTTCAAAGGTGTCGTAGGCGTCCAGAATCTTGTCCAGCGTGAACTGGCGGGTGACCGGCCGGGTGCTTTCACCCTGGCCGGATTTATCCTTTCTGGTCTGCCCGGGGGCAAACAAGCGGGTGGTGACGGCCATGTTTTGCGACCAGAGTTGCTCCAGATGCATGGCGGCCTTCCGGGCATGAAAGCCCAGGTTGGCGATGACCCTGCCCGGACCCGCCAGCTCCTGGCACAACGCCAGCGTAGCCGGTGCGCCAGCGGCCTTGATCACGGTATCCACCCCCTGGCAACCGACCAGGGCCTTCACGGTTTCGACGGCCTTCCCGTCCGTGCTGTTTACAGTCGCGGTCGCACCAAGTCGCCGGGCAATTTCCAGCCTTCCTTCATCAGGGTCGATCATGATGATGGCGGCGGGGGAGTAAAATCCCGCTGTCAGCAAGGTGGCCAGCCCAACCTCCCCGCAGCCGACAATGGCGACCTTGCTATGGACGCTGTCGATTTCCGGGCCTGCTGGCAGGATGTCGCCCAGCTTCATCACGGCCTTTTCATTTTCCCCGTCGGGAACCGGGTAAAGGCTGAAGTCGGCATGGGGGATGCGGACATATTCGGCCTGAGTCCCGTCGATCCTGTGTCCCAGCAGCCATCCGCCGGTGGTGCAGTTTGAATACATGCCGCGACGGCAATAAAAGCAGGCGCCGCAGGATGAAATGCACGAGATGAGCACATGATCGCCAGGAAGGTAGGACGAGACGCCGTCGCCGACAGAATCAATGATGCCGACGCCCTCCAGCCCCAGAATGCAACCCGGCGCGCAACTGCGCACTTCCCCCTTGAGGATGTGGAGGTCTGTCCTGCATAGCGTGGTTTTCAGCATTCGGACAATCGCATCGCCGGGGGCGCGTATTTCCGGTTTGGGACGATCCTCGATGACTTTCCGGCCGGGACCTGCGTAAACCAGCGCTTTCATGGTTGTTTTCTCCCTGTTGTCAGGCGCTCGGTCATCAGTAAGCGGGATTGTCCGATGCATGTGCGTTCTCCTGAAAGTGGCGCATCATGCCGTTGGGAGCAGACGCAAGTCTGTTCGGAATGGAACAGAACACGAGTAGTCCAGGGGCGTCTTGATCGGGAAAATTCCGAAGCCGCATGATCAGCCCGGTCAGGTGTATGCCGGTCATCAGCGCGGGAAGAGCAGCATTGCCGGTCTGCCGGGGCCGCCTTTATTCCGCAGGTTTGGCGCGCAACATAGGTGTGTCATCGAACCGACCAGCGCTTTTTCCTGGGGCATGCTGGGGCCGTTGCGCAGGGTGAAACCTGCCCGGCGCCGACAAGCCTACAGGTTGCGGATTGCCCGTCGCCTTTCCCTCCATTGCAAGGAATTCCATCATGAGTACTCAATTATCGCGCCGTCCTGCCGTCATTGCCGTTTTAATAGGCAGCCTGACATTGGCAGCTTGTTCGTCGACTCAAACCGCCGAGCGATCGGGGGCATACATAGATGACACTGTCATCACAACGCAGGTAAAGGCCGCAGTCTTTCAGGATCCCGGCCTGAGGTCGGCGGAAATCAATGTGGAAACCTACAAGGGGGATGTGCAGTTGAGCGGATTTGTCAGTTCACAGGCCGACATTGATCGCGCCATGCAGCTGGCGCAGGGTGTGAAGGGGGTTCATAAGGTGACCAACGGCATGCGGGTGAAATAGCGTCAGCTTCCTCCGGCGCTGCCGGAGGAAGGCTTTTCCTTTTGATAACGCCTCATTGACCCGGTAACTCGCCTTGCCGTGTGGCTTCAAACAGAAACCAGGTCCGGAGTTCGGTCTGGTCGATCCAGGCTTCTATCAGACTGACACTGGCAATATCGCGGCAGTCGTTACAGACCTGATGCGCCTCGCGCAGCCGGGCCGCCAGCACTTTGTTGTCGGCGCACAGCGCTGTCAGCATCTCCCTCGGCTCAACGAATTCGGCATCGTTATCATGCAGACGCTGCATTCTGGCAATCTGTCCGATGGACTTCAGGGTTGATCCCCCGCATTTACGCACGCGCTCAGCCAGAGGGTCGGTCATGGCAAACAGCTGCCCGGCCTGCTCGTCCAGCAATTGGTGGTAATCGCGAAAATGCGGCCCGCTCATGTGCCAGTGAAAATTCTTTGTCTTCAGGTACAGCGTGAACACATCGGCCAAGACGGCGTTCAGCTGTTCGGCAATACTGGAGGTCGCGTTCATTTTCAGGTCGGTCGGGGTAGCCAGCGGCGCCAGACGCTGGCGCGCCATTTCGTTCATTTTCTCAACGGCAGCGGATTTTGTCATGAGGGGATATCCTTGGGTGGGGGAGAACACCTGAGCGGGGTCAGGCGGACTTTTGCAACTCGCGTGTCCAGGTCACCAGGCTGTCCAGCAATTCGCTGATCTTGCCGCGGCAACCCTTGTCAACCAGAGTGCCCTGAATATCAAATGCTTTAGCGGCATTTCTGATCATGACATCGGTCTGGTTAACGGGAAACATGCCAAGATTGTTGAAACACTGCCGGAGGTGATATTGGGCGCTCGCGGCGCCGAAAAGGCCAACGGATGCACCCATCACGGCCACAGGCTTGCCTTTTAACGGGCTTTCGCCATAAGGGCGGGACGCCCAGTCGATAGCGTTCTTGAGCGCGCCTGGTATTGAATAGCTGTATTCCGGTGTCGAGAACAGGATGGCATCCGCCTCGCGGATCTTGTTCTTGAACTCGACGACCTTGGGCGAAGGCTGGTTTTCCTCGTCCTGATTGAACATCGGCAGACCTTTCAAGTCGAAAACATCAAGCGTGACGTCTTCCGGAAGCATGTTCTTGGCGGCGATCAGCGCGGCCCGGTTATAGGAAAACCGGCGCAAACTGCCGGGAATGCCAAGGATTTTCAGGGGTTTGTTCATGATTTGTTTCCCTCATCTGATGCAGATGACTCTCGCTCTGGGGTGACGGATGTCGCTCTAGGAGCATGCCTGTCTACTTGCGCAGCTTAGGAGAGCAGAGAAGGGGGGTCTGTGCGTTGCCGAACCCAACGCACCGTAAAAACAATGAAGTGCGCACGTCACGCCAGCAGGCGGGCGTAGTCGCGCAATAGCGCTTGGTAGCACTCGCAGGCAACGGCTTCCAGACCTGCCCGGTCCAGTATCCGGATATCGCCTCGGGTATAGCGGATCAGCTTGTTTTTTTGAAGGATGCCCGCCGCCAGTGAGACGCCTTCTCGCCGCACCCCCAGCATTCCGGCGAGGAATTCGTGTGTCAGGTGAAAGTGGTCGGCATGGGCCCGATCATGGGTCATCAGCAGCCACCGCGCCAGCCGCGGAGCGGTTTCATGAAACCGCGCGCAGGCCGCGGATTGGGACAATTGCATCATGGCTACGAACTGATAACGGTTAATCAGACGCATCAAGCCGGGACTGAGGCGCAACGCCAGCCTGAAATTGGCCGCCGACATCCTCAAGGCGGTGCCATCGCCTTGAACAACCGCACGGACAGGCGCGGCCAGGACTCCCAGCGCCAGCGTCATACCCAGCATGCCCTCGCTGCCGATCAGCCCCATCTCGAGCGGGATATGCCCCTCCAGTTCGGTCACCAGCGAGATGAAGCCGGTGAGGGGAAAATAAACATGCCGGTAAGGCTGGTCCGGCTGGCAGAGAATGCTTCCGAACTTCAGATCCACGGTCTGGCACTGCGCCTGAAATCGCAGTCGCTCCTTGCGCGGTAAACCGGCTATCAGATGATTAGAGACGGATTCGAGAGAGGGTGTTGACACATGAGGCATCCTCCGGCACGGAGTCTGCCAAGGCTGGCGCGAAGCGGGCGCCGGGCCGTTCCGCAGGTACAGTATCGCGTTCTATTGAATGGGAGTCCGTGCTTTAGCGTACACAGGGGACGTCACCTCCCGGCGCTCGTCATCACCGCGACGGGGGGTGGCGTTGCAAAGAGCTGCGAGAGTAGGGGCGCGTCATTCAGCAAACGGTCTGTTTCCTTCTTGACCACGCTATAGCATTCGCAGCAGGCGGATTCCAGACCGGGTCGGTCCAGCACCGTGATCTGCCCTCGCTGATAGGTAATCAAGCCTAGCCTTTGCAATTTGCCGGCAGCGTCGGTCACGCCCTCGCGGCGAACACCCAGCATGTTGGCGATCAATTCCTGGGTCATGTTCAGACGGTTGCCCGGCAACCGGTCCAGCGAGAGCAGCAGCCAGCGGCAGAGTTGGTGTTCAATGGTGTGATGCCGGTTGCAGACAGCGGTTTGCGCCATCTGGGTGATCAGCGCCTGGGTGTAGCGAAGCAACAGCAACATCAGTTCGCCATGGCGGTTGAATTCGTCTTTCAGGCAGGCGCCTCCCAGTCGGTAGGCATCACCGGAACTCTGTACGATAGCCCGGCTGGGAGTGCTTTCGCCGCCCATGAACAACGCCACTCCGACCATGCCCTCGTTGCCAACCACCGCGATTTCCGTGGATACGCCGTTTTTCATCACATACAGCAAGGAAACGATGGTGTCGATCGGCCAATAAACGTGCAGGAGGGTGTCCCCGGATTCGTACAAGACCTCGCCCAGGGGCAGCGAGACCCGTTCCAGATTTGGTAACAGGCGTTCCAATACCTCAGCGGGCAAGGCGGCCAGCAGTCGGTTCTGCATGGGGATAGGGGTAGACATGGTCAGTAACCTGGCGTAATCGCCTGAGGACCGAGTATACCGGTATTCAACCGCAATACCAGCAACACTGCGCTCTGGCGTACAGACGCCCCCGGCGGCTGCGTCCATGCTGGATCTGTAACTTTGTCATTTATCATCCGGGAGAAAAGTCATGTTGGGAACTATTGCCATTGTGTTAGTGCTGCTTTGGGGGTTGGGGCTTGTGACGTCGTATACCATGGGAGGAATGATTCATGTTCTTTTGGTCATCGCCATCATCGTGATACTGGTGCGGGTCATTCAAGGGCGCAAGGTCATGTAGACCGGTGCGGAT
>DASUIM010000439.1:0-1230 GCA_036279775.1 Fluviicoccus sp.
CGCCACCCCTGAACAACTGGGCGTGGCCAGCCACTACGCCCGCCTGAAGCTGCTCGACCCGGCGCGCTTCCCCAGTCTGGAACAGTTCCTGGAGGAAGAAGAAGCTTTCCTGCCGGTCGCCGACGCCGCCCGAAAGCTGGCTGCAGGCAGTGTGGATGAAGACACGCTGGCCGTGCTGCGGGATTTTCTCGGCAACGTGCCGGACATCAAGACCGATGAAGGCCGCCAGTACGCGCTGCGCCAATTGCTGGACCGCCACGGCACCGGCCGCGTGCTGTTCCGCAACACCCGCGACGCCATCCGCGGCTTCCCTGAACGCGAATGCCTGCCCGTGCCTCTGACCCCGCCCGCCAACTGGCCGATGTCCGGTGCGGTGCGCTTCCAGCTGTGGCCGGAAGTGCAGGCCGAAGACGACGCCTGGGTGGACACCGACCCGCGCGTGCCCTGGCTGATCAAGCTGCTGAAGCAACTGAAGCAGCAGAAAGTGCTGCTGATCTGCCGTACCGCCCCGGTAGCGCTGGCGCTGGAAGAACTGCTGCGCCTGAAGGAAGGCATCCGCACCACGCTGTTCACCGAACACATGAGCCTCTTGGAACGCGACCGCGCCGCCGCCTACTTCGCCGAAGCCGACTACGGCGCGCAGATCCTGCTTTGCTCCGAAATCGGTTCGGAAGGCCGCAACTTCCAGTTCGCGCACCATCTGGTGCTGTTCGACCTGCCCGCCAACCCGGACATCCTGGAACAGCGCATCGGCCGTCTGGACCGCATCGGCCAGACCGACACCATCCACATTCACGTGCCGTACATGGCCGGCACCGCGCAAGAGCGCCTGTTCCGCTGGCACCATGAAGCACTGAACGCCATTGCCCGCATCTCGCCGACCGCGCAGGTGGTGCATCAATACCATCAGGCCGCGCTGAAAGACCTGCTGACCGCCCCCACGGAAAACGCCGACGGCTTTGAAGCCCTGATCGCCGAAGCCGTCGCCGACCGCGAACAGCTGGAAGCGGAAATGCAGTCCGGCCGCGACTACCTGCTGGAGCTCAACTCCTGCCGTCCGGAAGGCGCCTTGAAACTGGTGGAGACCGTCGCCGACCAGGACGACGACCTGATGCTGGAAGACTTCATGGGCCGCGTCTGGTCCGCCTTCGGCCTGGAGCACGACGACCAGGGCGACGGCAGCCACATCCTGCATCCCGGCGACCACATGCTGGTCGAAGCCTTCCCCTG
>DASUIM010000440.1:0-1783 GCA_036279775.1 Fluviicoccus sp.
CGATGCGCGTGAGCGCCAGCAGCGGGCTGGCGTCCATGTCGAGGTGGTCGAGCTGGTGCTGGGCGAAGTAGCCGATGCGGGTGTGTTCGCCCATCGTGCGCTCGCCGCCCTGCGGGGGGATTTCCCCGACCAGGGTCTTGATCAGCGTCGATTTGCCGGCCCCGTTCGGACCCAGCAGGCCGATGCGCGACTCCGGACTCAGGTGCAACCGGACTTTATTCAGGATGCGCTTGTCGCCGTAGCCGCAACCGACGTCATCCAGCCGGACCAGCGGCGAGCACAACCGGTATGGCTCACGGAAGCGGAAGGTGAAGGCGGAATCCACATGCGCGGGGGCGATCTCGACCATGCGTTCCAGCTGCTTGATGCGGCTTTGCGCCTGGCGGGCCTTGGTGGCCTGGGCACGGAAGCGGTCGATGTATTTCTGCAGGTGCGCCTTTTCCAGCTGCTGCTTCTCGAAGGCCTGTTGCTGCTGCGCCAGGCGTTCGGCGCGGGTGCGCTCGAAGGTGCTGTAGTTGCCGGTGTACAGCGTCATCTTCTGCTGTTCGATGTGCAGGATGTGGTCCACCGTGGCGTCCAGGAAATCGCGGTCGTGGGAGATCAGCACCAGCGTGCCGGTGTAGCGGTTCAGCCACTCTTCCAGCCACAGGATGGCGTCCAGGTCGAGGTGGTTGGTGGGTTCGTCCAGCAGCAGCAGGTCGGAACGGCACATCAGCGCCTGCGCCAGGTTCAGGCGCATGCGCCAGCCGCCCGAGAAGCTGCGCACGTTGTTCTGCTGCTGCTGCTCGCTGAAGCCCAGCCCGGCCAGCAGCTTGGCGGCGCGGGTGGGGGCGGTGTAGCCGTCGATGGCGTCATAGCGGCCGTAGAGGTCGGCCAGCTTGTGGTCGTCCTGCTCGGTATCGAGAGCGTCGTTGATCTCGCGCCATTCGCGGTCGCCGTCCAGCACGAAGTCGATGGCCTTGCGGTCCAGCGCCGTCACTTCCTGCGCCATGTGCGCCACGGTCCAGACGCTGGGACGTTCCAGCTTGCCGGTATCCACCCCGATGGTGCCCTGCAGGGCGGCGAAGAACGTGGACTTGCCCGCGCCGTTTTCCCCGGTCAGCCCGATCTTCCAGCCCGGATGGATGGAGCCGCTGGCGTTGGCGAACAGGACGCGGCCGTTACGGCGCAGGGAAAGATCCTGGTAGTTGATCATGAAGGCGGAACCGGGGCAGCAAAACGAGGGGCGCTATTGTAGCGGAGAAACGGGGCGGGTGATGCAGTCGCGCCCAAAGAGAAAGGGGCGCACAGTGTGCGCCCCTTTCCGGTCAGGTCCGAAACGCGTTTGCGTTATTCGGGAGCCTTGTCGGCGGCCGGGGCTTCCGGAGCCGGAGCGGCAGGCGCTTCGGCGGCGGGAGCGGCCTTCGGCGCGGCGGGCTTGCGCGGCGCGCGCGGCTTCGGCGCGGCGGGAGCGGCAGCCGGCTTGGCGGCGGGCGCGCGGCGGGCCGGAGCCTTCTTCACGGCCTCTTCCACCTTGGCGACGGCATCACCGGCAGCCTTGGAGACTTCTTCCGCGACCTTGGTCACTTCTTCCGCCACTTGCGAGGCTTCCTTCTTCACTTCGGCGGCGACCTTGGACGCGCCTTTCTTGACATCGGCGGCAACCTTGGTGGCTTCCTTCTTCACTTCGGCGGAGAGCTTGGTGGCCTCCTTCTTGACGTCGGCGGAAATCTTGGTGGCTTCCTTCTTCACTTCGGAGGCCATCTTCACCGCTTCGTTCCTGACGTCGTTGGCGACATCGCTG